>JAUNQH010000073.1 GCA_030536295.1 Clostridia bacterium
GCAAAGTGATCTTTGATACGCGGAACGTGTACGGCAATACGCCCGGTGTCTATAAGCTGTAACAGAAGTAAAGTGTTATGGTCCGCTCCTGCTTTTCACGGCTGTGTGAAGGGCAGGAGCGGCGATTCTGATATCGGATAGGAGAGTAGCTATGCGTAAGGTAATGGTTGTCTTTGGTACCAGACCGGAAGCGATCAAAATGTGCCCGCTGGTCAATGAGCTGAAAAAGCGCGAAGAGCTTCAGACGATCGTCTGTGTGACCGGTCAGCATCGTCAGATGCTGGATATGGTCCTGGAGGCATTTGATGTTGTTCCGGATTATGATCTGTCGATCATGAAATCACAACAGACGCTTTTTGATGTTACGACGAATATTCTGGAACGCATTAAAACTGTGCTGGAGCAGGAGAAACCGGATGTGGTCCTGGTGCACGGAGACACATCCACAACGTTTGTCACGGCTCTTGCCTGCTTCTATCTGCAGATCCCCGTCGGCCATGTGGAAGCGGGTCTGCGTACCTACAATATCTATTCTCCGTATCCTGAAGAGTTCAACAGGCAGGCTGTCGGTATCATTGCAAAATATAACTTCGCGCCTACCGAACTGTCGAAAGGCAATCTGCTCAAAGAAGGCAAAAACGCGGACAGCATTTACGTTACGGGCAATACGGCGATCGACGCTCTGAAAACAACGGTCCGCGAGAATTATACGCATGAGGAACTTGAATGGGCGCAGGGAAGCAAATTGATCATGCTGACAGCGCATCGCAGGGAAAACCTCGGCGAGCCGATGCATAATATGTTCCGCGCGATCCGCAGGGTGCTGGATGAGCATCCGGACGTCAAGGCGATCTATCCGATCCACATGAACCCGGTGGTGCGTCAGGCCGCGGATGCTGAATTGGGCGGCTGCGATCGCATACGGATCATAGAACCGCTGGATGTATTGGATTTCCATAATTTCCTGGCCAGAAGCTATCTGATCCTGACGGACAGCGGCGGAATTCAGGAAGAGGCTCCCAGCCTCGGAAAACCGGTCCTTGTCATGCGTGATACAACGGAGCGCCCGGAAGGGATCAAGGCCGGAACGCTGAAACTGGTCGGGACGAACGAAGAGACCATCTACAATGAGTTCTCCAGGCTGCTTACGGACCGGAACGCGTATGAAGAAATGTCGCATGCATCCAATCCTTACGGAGACGGTCATGCCTGTGAGCGTATCGCGGATGTGCTGTGCAAAGAACTGAAATAAATCATATCATTCCGCAGGAACGGCGGGATCTGTAAGGAAGGTATTGATCATGTTTGACAGAAGTATCCCGGTGATCGGTTTTCATACCCGGCTGTACGCGCATGAAGAGACAGGCGCGATGATCCGGCTGATCGAGGAAGGGCTTGTTCCGTGCGGAATCAATACGCTTATTCTGGAGTATCTTCCGGTCTTTCGCTGCTTCCCCGAATATTCCATGGGAACGGTGACCTTTGAGGACGCGCGCCGCGTCTCCGATGTGTGCCGTGAACACGGGATCCGGATCGTGCCGCTGTTTCCGGTCTGCAGTCACCAGGCCATTCCGGGAACCAACTATGAGCCTTATCCGCTGCTGAAAAAGAACCCCGAGTTCATGGAAACGCCGGAAAATCTCAACAGCGGCAAACGCTGGCCCTATCAGCACATGCCGTGCTGGTGCTCCTCCAATGATGATATCTATCAGTATGTCTTTCCGATGATCGATGAAATGGCGGAAGCATGCCGCGCCGATACCGTACATATCGGCATGGATGAGCTGCTCTATATCGGGCGCTGTCCGAGATGCAAAGGGAAGGACCCCGCGAAGCTGTATGCCCACACGATCAAGACCGTGCATGACCACCTGAAGGAAAAGGGAATGGACACCATGATCTGGGGCGACCGGCTGCTGCCTGCGCAGCAGATGGGTTATACCATGTGGGAAGGCGACCGCTCCGGGATCTACCGCGCGATCGACTTAGAGGAGATCACGAAGGACCTGATCATCTGCGACTGGCACTATGATTTCCATTCCCACGGCTATCCGTCCATCGAATACTGGCTGACGCGCGGATTCTTTATGATCCCGACCGTATGGATCGATCCGAAACAGGCGAAACACCTTTTCCTGCACGCGCAGGAAGGCGTGTTCCTCGGGAACATGTATGACTGGCCGGGCACTATGGGCGGTGTGCTGTTTACCCACTGGTCCGCGTTGACGGAAGAAAAGACCGATCTGATCCTGAAAGGCATCCGTGGAGAAAAGACCAACGATGAGGACGAAGCCAATCAGGTCGGACTGGTCATCGCCGCATTGAAGGATAAAGCCGCCGGGATCCACTTCGATCCGCGGATCGACTGATGATATCCTTCTCCGTTCCCCGGTTCCGCATCCGGAACCGGGGACTTTTTTCGGCTTAATGATGCCGCCCGGGCTGCCGGAACGGATAAAACACGGTTACCGGTCGGAAGATTCCGGTTCGTTGGTATATTCCATCCGAACACGGATGTCCTGCTTATAGTTGCCGAATGAACGGCCGAAGATCGTCAACCCGCCGCTGTGCTCCGCGTCCTCCGGGGCGGACAGCCGAAGCGTGATCGCTGTGCCCTCGGTGATGTTCAGGTCCTTCAAGGTGGTGTCTGATCTGCGGATCCCGTCGATATAGGTGCCGGCGTTATCCACGGAAAGGAATTTCAGCTGGCCGTACTGGTTCCAGTTCGCGTTCCACCATTGCGGGGTGTAGATCCCCCTGACTTTGCCGAAATCCCCGGGCAGCGTCCATGTGCAGACATCGATCCCGTTGATCGAAAAGGTGATATCGCTGGGCCAGTCTTCCTGATAGCCGGGAGCTTCGCTGCTGATCTCCATGGAGATCAGCAGCTCTTTCAATACCTGCCTCGGCTTCAGATAATTCGGGATAATGTATTGCACGTACCCGTGTCCGAGCCAGAGAATACCCGCGCTGACGCGCTCCGGCGAGGCAAAAAAGCAGGGCTCGTCCTCGGTGCCGATCAGATGCTCCGGGGTCGAGATCCCGCAGGTCGGAAAAACAGAGTAATCCGTGTACTGCCCGACGGAGATCTCGGTCTCATAGAGACCGCCTTCCTCCGGGTTGCGCATCATGTCGATCAGGATCTGCTGGTCGGCAACGGCGCAGATGCGCAGCGTACCGTGCTTGCCCGGCACTTCCGTGACCGTGATCAGACCGTTGGCTTCCAGCTCGCGCACATGCGGCGACAGCGCGCCGTTTGTGATGCGCAGCTCCGACGCGATGCTGGCCATGCTGAGTTTTCCTTTTGCGAGCAGCAGCTCGAGGATATCGATCCTTATTTCGGACCCGAGGCATTTGAACAGGCGCAGCGCCGATCTCAGTTCATGGATCTGTTTCATATGCGGATTCCTTTCCGGTACGATGAGTATATGATCTGATAACGATCATACCACAACAGCCGCGACAATACAATGTTTACTTCAGAAAGAACTGAACAAAACAAAAGGGAAAACATGACGATATCGTTTTAACCGCACGTTATGGTTTTAGTTTTGACAAAACAAACAAAAACGACGCATTCGTTTCTTGACATACTGCCATGATTTGTCTAAAATAACATCAGATGAATCCTTCAATGCTTTTGGAATATCAAAAGCAAAACAGGTATTCCGAAGATTGCGGGAAAAAATTAAAAGGAGGCAAAACTCATGAAGAAGCTCGTATCCCTGCTGCTTGTACTGGCTCTCGCACTGTGCTCCGTCAGCGCCGTGTTCGCTGAGGGAACGGAACCCGTCAAGCTCACGCTCTGGACATTCCAGGATCTGCACATCAATCTGTATCAGGCCATGCTGGACAAATGGAATGCCGATCCTACCAAGACGCCTCTCGAGATCGACTTCCAGCCCTATCCCTTCGAAGATATGCACACCATGCTGAACATGGCGATCGATGCCGGCGAAGGTCTGCCGGACATCGTTGATATCGAGATCGGCAAGTTCGCGAACTATCTGGGCGACAATATCGTTCTGGCTCCCATGAACGACTACGTGGAACCCATTGCCGACAGCCTGGTCATGGCCCGTCTGAACAACTATGCCAAGGACGGCAACTATTACGGGATCGACCATCACATCGGCGCGACCGTGATGTTCTACAATGCCAAGATGCTGGAAGAAGCCGGCATCGACTACACCACCATCAAGACCTGGGATGATTTCCATGAGGCCGGAAAAGTCTTCCTGGAGAAGACCGGCAAGCCCATGATCACCTTCGAGACCACCGACTGCTGGAGCCTGTATCCCATGGTCAACCAGCACGGCGGCGACTGGCTGACTGCTGACAATCAGGTCCGTATGGATGAGCAGGTCGTTATCGACACCATGAAGTTCATGCAGGATATGCTGAATGACGGCACCGCCATTGCCACCCCCGGCGGAATGTCCCACACGGAAGAGTACTACGGCTGGATGGATCAGGGCGGATGCGCCGCGATCTGCATGCCTTTCTGGTACATCGACCGCTTCACCAACTATATGCCTGACCTGGCCGGCTGCATGAAGATCGCTCCCATGCCCACCTGGGCAGACGGCGGCCACAAATCCGCTCAGATGGGCGGCACCGGCACCGCGGTCATCGCTTCCAGCCCCAATGTTGAACTGGCGAAGGAATTCGTGGCTTATGTCGGCCTGACCGCTGAAGGCTGCATCACCACCTGGAAGGTCTGCGGCTACGATCCCATCCTGAAGGATGTATACGGAACGCCCGAGATGCAGGAGACCAACAAGTTCTTCGAGTATTACGGACAGGACCTGTTCGCTGTGCTGCAGGAAGTGCTGGATGATATTCCGGATACCTGCCTGACCGCGTACTATCCCGCTGCCACCGATATCGTAAAGGGCTCCATGGCTTACCGTCTGGTTGAGCTCAAAGAGGATCCCGAAACGATCGCCAAGGAATGCGCTGAAGAGCTCCGCGGCATGATCGAATAATCAATTCTTACGCACCAGCCGGAGGAGCCCCTGACTCCTCCGGCTTTTCCGGTCATTTACCGGATCGGTCCGGCCTATCCTGACAGAACGGAGAAAACCGTACATGCAGAACAAGATGACAGTATCAATGCCTCGCAAAAAGATCCGCGGGCTGACGGATCCGAAAGTGGTTCCGTATGTTCTGGTGGCCCCATTTCTGATCTTCTTCGCGGTCGTATATCTGTATCCGCTGATCAGCACGGTCATCATGAGCTTTCAGAAGATCAGCAGCGCGAGAAATACGACCTTTATCGGCTTCAAAAACTACAGCAGACTGAATACGCGCGATTTCTGGATGGCGCTGCAGACCACAGGCAGATATGCCTTATGGGACGTGATCGTGCTGACGATCATACCGCTGCTTGTGGCGACCATACTCAACTCCGGCCTTGCAAAAGGCACAAATTTCTTCAAATCCCTGTTTTTTATCCCTTCTCTGACTTCGATCATCGTTGCCGGAATCGTGTTCCGCCTGGCTTTCGGCACGCTGGAAACAGCGACCGCGAACCGCGTGCTCACATTTTTCGGCTTGGAGCCGGTCAAGTGGCTCAGCTATGCGGAACCCGCCAATTTCGTGCTGATCCTGCTGACGCTGTGGCGCTGGAACGGCGTGAATATCGTCTATTATCTTTCCGGTCTCAAGTCCATACCGAAAGACCAGTATGAAGCGGCGCAGATCGACGGCGCCAACGCGGTGCAGTCCTTCTTCCACGTGACGCTGCCCGGCATCAAACCGGTACTGATCTATGTGATCACCATCACCGTTCTCGGCGGTTTCTCCATGTTCACGGAGAGCGTCGCCCTGTGGCAGCAGAAAAACGGCGGCGGCGTCGGCCGGACCATCGTGGGCTATATGTATATGGTCGGCTTCGACAGGAATGACTTCGGCATGGCATCCGCCATCGGCATCGTTCTTCTTCTGATGGTCCTGATAGTGAATGTGATCCAGCTGTTCCTCATGGGATTCTTCAAAAAGGAGGATCAGTGAAGTGAAGAAGAACAGGATAGATGCCCGGAAACGGCGCGTGCTCAGCATTTTCGCGACGCTGCTCATGGTGCTGTTCGCGATCTTTGCCATGATCCCGTTTGCCTTTATGTTCATGAGCTCACTGAAGCCCGGTACGGAAATGATGCGCTTCGGCCTGACGCTGAAGTATGACCCGGAGGTCTCCTCCTTTGCCAACTATGCCGCGCTGAATACCTATAATGACGGTATCTACTGGAGCTGGTACAGATCCAGCGCCATCATTATGGTGCTGCAGACAGTGATCGGCCTGTTCTTCAGCTCCCTTGTCGGCTACGGACTGGCCATGTACGATTTCAAAGGCAAAGGCCTGATCCTGTCCCTGATCCTTATTCTGATGATGCTGCCTTTTGAGATCCTGCTGCTGCCCCTGTACAAAATGATGACGGGCGCGAAGCTGATCAACAATTATCTCGGTGTTGTGATACCGTACATGGTTCCGCCGTTCATGGTGTTCTTCTTCCGGCAGTACTGCCAGGGCATCCCGAAGGAACTGCTGGAGGCGGGCCGTATTGACGGCTGTACGGATTACGGGATCTTCTACCGTATCATGATCCCGGTGATGATCCCCGCGTTCGGCGCCATGACGATCCTGAGCTGTATGAACAGCTGGAACAACCTCCTGTGGCCCATGATCGTGCTTCGCGACAACAAACTGCACACGATCCCCATCGGCATGGGATGTACCATCACCCCGTACAAGAGCGCTTATGATGTGCTGATGCCGGGTGCCGTGATGGCGGTGGTTCCGATCGTGATCATTTACCTTTTTGCGCAGAAGACCTTCATTGCCGGGCTTACTTCCGGAAGTGTCAAGGGATGATCCGGATACCGGAAAAGGCGGCCTTGCTTCGGGTGTGATCCGCCCTTGTCAAGTAGACACATGAAATAACTAAAGAGATCTTTACGGCA
>JAUNQH010000032.1 GCA_030536295.1 Clostridia bacterium
CGGATGCAGTTCATTACAAAGGTTGATTATACAACCGCCGGCGAAGCGTGTCAATGTTGCACATTCGCCGGAAATCACATATAATGTATCTGTATACATTTGCGCATTTTTATGAAGGAAGGTACGGGTAATGACTACGGATGAGACACGGCTCCGCGCGCTTTCGGACGCGGTGATCCTGATTCCGTCCCTGGAACCGGACGAACGTCTTCCGGTGTATGCGGAAGAGCTGCTGAACAGCGGCTTCGGACATCTGGTTATTGTGGATGACGGTTCCGCCGAAAGCTATCAGCCGATCTTTGAACGGATCGCCGGTATGGAGCATACGACTGTGCTGCATCATGATGTGAACCACGGAAAGGGTGTGGCGCTGAAGACCGGCTACGCGTGGATCGCGGAGAACCTGAAGACATGCAGCGGCGTGATCACGGCCGACGCGGACGGACAGCATACCGTTGAGGATTGCTGCCGCCTGGCGGAAAAGCTCGCGGAAGGCACGCGCGCGCTGTATCTCGGCAGCCGTGATTTTTCACTGGACAATGTGCCGCAGAAGAGCCGCGCCGGGAACCGCGCGACAAGCGTGATCTTCTTTCTGCTTTACGGGAAATGGCTGCCGGACACACAGACCGGGCTGCGGGCTTTCCGCCGCGAGGATCTGCAGTTCATGACAGAGGTGGAAGGCGAGCGCTTCGAATATGAGATGAATGTGCTCATCGCCTGTGCCAGAAACGGGCTGGACATGATCCCGATCACGATCGAGACCGTGTATGAAAATGACAACAGCGGCAGCCACTATCATCCGCTGAAGGACAGCTGGCGCATCCTGAAGGTCATCCTGAAGGGCTTTGTCAAATTCATGGGCGCGAGCCTGCTGTGCTTCCTGATCGATCAGGGCATTTTCAACCTGATGAATCTCGCGGTCTTCCGCAACGGAGACACGAAAGCCGGCGGGATCATCCTGATCAGCACCGTGATCGCGCGCGTGATCTCAGCGACATGCAATTTCCTTATCAACAGGAATTTCGTTTTCAGGCAGAACGGAAACAGCGGACGCGCGTTCATGCGCTACGCGGTGCTGTGCGTCGGCATCATGCTGACAAGCGCCCTGTGCGTATGGCTGCTCGGCCTGACGGGGATCAGCAGTACGGTCGCGAAGCTTGTTGTTGATTTCCTGCTTTACTTTGTCAGCTACCGTGTACAGCAGAACTGGGTCTTTCAGGAAGGAGACGGAAAGTGAACACGCTGTTCTGTATCGGGTCTTTTGAAGTGACCGTATTCATGACGGGAGCGGCGCTGAGCGTGCTGATCGGTCTGGCGGTCGCGCTGATCGCGCGCGGCAGAAAAGTGTGCGGGATGGCCGGCGGCATCGGTATCGCGCTGTTTCCGATGATCGCCCTGATCCGCGTGTTTGAACAGGGCACACCCGGTTCGGTCGGCGCGGCGGCGCGGTCCGAATGGGTCAGAAACTCATGGTTCGGCGCCGCGGACGGAACCGTGGCGATCAACAGGATCGAAGCGGTCTCCGCGCTGCTCCTGTTCCTGATCCTGATCGTGTGGCTGCTGATCAGAAGAAGAAACGTCAGGCCGGACGCCGATCTGCTTCTTGTTTCGCTGGCTCTGCTCGGCGCCGAACGGACCGCGCTCGGTCCGTTCCATGAAGCCGGATTCCTGGTCTGCGGAACGGCAAGATATGAAGTGCTCGGCGGACTCGCGCTGATGCTGATATGCCTGCTGATCTGGCTGATCCGGCTGAAGGGGCATCCGCTGCTGAAGGTCATGAGTCTGATCGTTTTCGCGTGCGGCGCCGGCGTTTGGATGCTGAAGCAGTTCACGCGGCTTTCGACGGGTACGGAACTGTATGACACGATCATCCTGTATGCCGGATTGCTGCTTGCGCTCAAGGCTTCGCTGACAAACGGACGCGAGGACCGGAAAGCCTATGGGAAGGAATGATGATGTATGGAACATGAAAAGATCGAACGGCTGAACGAACTGGCCAGAAAAAAGAAGAACGGCGGTCTGACGCCGGAGGAGCTTTCGGAACAGGCGGCCCTTCGCCGTGAATATCTGGACGGGTACAGGGAAAACATGAAGGCGATGCTGGAGAACCTTGTGATCCGGGAACCGGACGGCACCGAACATAAACTTGAAAGAAAAAACTGAAGCGAAGCCGCGGGAACGGAATGCCGGCGCTCTTGCAAAAGACCGGCGAATCAGTTATAATCACCAGTGTTCACTGAGAACAAAAACAGGAGAGGTGTATTGCAATGTCTGAATTTGAAAACGAATACAATGATTATGTACAGGCGACCGATGAAGACGGCAACGAGCTGCTGCTCGAGCCCCTGGATTATTTCTTCTACAACGGTGAAGAATACTGCGTGCTCGCTGAGGTCGAAGAGCAGGTGAGCGAAGCCTGTGAAGGGTGCGAGAACACGGACTGCGAAGGCTGCGAACAGTACGGCGCCGAGGATGAGGACGATGAACCGATGAACTGCTTCATCTGCAAGGTGCAGACCGTGCAGGATGAAGAAGGCAACGATGTTGATGAATTCATCCCCGTTGAGGATGACGCGCTTGCCGAAAAGCTGATCGAGATCGCCAATACCAGAATGGAAGAAGACGAGGAAGAGGAATGATCCCGAACGCCCCTTCTCCGATGTTCGTCGTCGGGGAAGGGGCTTTTCGTATATTATTCCGGAAGGAGCCGAACAAACGATGAAGATGACTGTACGCTGCCTGCTGTGCGTTTTATGCGCCGCGATGATCATCGCGATCCCCTTTGTGATCCCTTCTCCGGACATGCTGGATGAGGTCAAATGGAATATCCTTGATGAGATCGAGGAAGCGGAAGAAGACTATGAAGAAGAGGAAAACGATCTGCTGTCCTTCCTGTTTCCGGCGGCATATGCCGAAGACATGCTGATCGAGGAAGAAGTGATCACGGAAGCCGAAGGCGAAAAGGCGCCGCTGACCGAGGGCGTGTATACGCTGCCGATGGATGATACCCTGCCCCCGGCGCCGAACCCCGCGTGCTTTACGGAGGACGGATACGAGGATGAGACGATCCGTGTGCATATCGAGCATTTTGAACGGGATGAATCCAGATATCACACGGTATGGATCGAGATCGCCGACGCGTCCCAGTTCCGCACGGCCGTGAGCGGCAGGAACAATGCCAAAGTGACGACCATGGCGGAGAAAAACAATGCCGTGATCGCCATGAACGGCGACTACTACAAGGATAATGAGTCCGCCAAGACCTTTGAGTACCGCATGGGAAAGAAGTACAACAAAGGGAAGGGCAACAAGCTCAGGGATACGCTGATCATTGATGAAAAGGGCGATTTCCATATTTTCACGGCCGGATCAAAACCCGAGAACTTTGAAGGAACGATCGTGAACGCCTTCACTTTCGGTCCCGTGCTTGTGAACGAGGGTGAGACCGTGCCGATCCCGAAAGACTACAAGTACAGCCCGAACGGGCATGAGGCGCGCTCGGCCATCGGACAGACAGGTCATCTGAAATATGTATTTGTCGTCGTGGAACGCAAGGCCGGTTCCAAAGGCGTGACGATGGCGCAGCTCGGTGAGTACATGAAGGAGCTCGGCTGCATCACCGCGTACAATCTGGACGGAGGAAATACCGCGCAGATCGTGATCAACGGGCAGGAATACTTCGGCGACACGACAGCGGACGCGCGCTCCCAGAGCGATATCATCTACTTTGCCACCGCGGTCCCCGAAGAAGCCCGGGAGGAATGATCTTTCATGTTTATGTATGAAGAAGCCGAAACGCTTACGATCTTCGGCATACAGGTATACGCTTTCGGATCCTTTGCGGCCCTGGGCGCGCTTGCGATGCTGACGGCTGTCTGTTTCCTGAGCTGCCGGAAAAAGTGCAGAAAGGGGACCGCGCCGCTGCTGATGCTGATGTGCATGATCTTCGGCGCGATCGTTTCCCGTATCGTATACTGCCTGCTGACGCAGCGGCTCGGCCAGACCGTACCGCTGAAGTACTGGGCGGCGGCCGTTACCGGCGGCGGCTGGTCCATGATGGGCCTGATCGGCGGCATGTTCGCGGGAACACGGATCGCCGCGGGGCTGACGGGGCAGAAGTACAGCAAGCTCGCGGACATAACGGCGTGCGCCCTTCCGCTCTTTATTGCCTTTGAACGGTTCGGGGAAAAGTATATCGAAGGATTCGATACCAGCCGCCCGCTGACGGTCAGCCTGTTTGACAATACATTCCTGTATATGGAAAGTGAATATGATCCCTGCCTGGCGACCTTTTATCTGGCAGCGATCGCGGCCGCGGTGCTGTTTGTGATCCTGCTGGCCGATCTGCTCCGGAAAGAACGTGACGGCAATACCGCGATCCTGTTCCTGCTCCTCTTCGGCGCGGGCGCGACGATCCTTGAAAGCCTGCGCTATGACAGGTTCCTGAGCATCACCTTTGTCAACCTGGAACAGATCATGGCGATGCTGTGCCTGTGGACCGGCGTCATCCTTGCCTGCAGGCGCGCGAAGGGCCGGAAAGGGCTGAAACGCGCGGCGATCGCGAGCCTGCCCGCGGCGACGGCGATCGGCGTGGGGCTGGAGTTCGCGATCGACAGAACCAGGATCAGTCATCTGCTGATCTACGCGGTGTTCATCGTGGTGATCTTCATACCCGCGGTACTGGGTATGATGCTGGAAAAGAAAACAAAGTAAACGAAAAAGGCTCTTCACGGAAACATGCGCTATCAGTTCTCATTGCAGCAAAGAGATCTCGCGCCTGCGGGCGCGACCAAAGGGCTTTGCGATCGCCCTTTGGAAACCTTCGCAGCATAACCTTTACCATAGCCTTACTTTCCGTGAAGAACCTAAAAAAAACGCCCATGGGGCGTTTTTTTTGACGCGGCGCGGTCAAGCCGGAGCCGCCGGATAAGGCGAACATGATCAAAATTGTATGCTTTTTCATACGAAACCAGTTGACAAACCGGGGTACCGGTGTTATTGTATGTGCGTTGGTTAGCACTCGATGGCGATGAGTGCTAACAACAGAAACCGGGAAAGAAGGAGGCGGCAGATATGGATATGGACGAGCGGAAGCTCAGGATCCTGCAGGCGATCATTGATGACTATATCCTCACTGCTGTGCCTGTAGGGTCCCGGACGATCTCGAAGAAATACGACATGGGTCTGTCCTCGGCAACGATCCGGAATGAGATGAGCGATCTGGAAGAGCTCGGTTATCTGGATCAGCCTCATGTGTCGGCAGGCCGTATTCCTTCGGCAAAAGCCTACAGGCTGTATGTGGATACGCTGATCCGGTCCGGCCGCATCAGTGATGACACGGCTGAAAGCATCAGCGAGCACTTCGCCGGGCGGCTGCATCAGATGGAAGATGTGATCGACCGGGCCGCGCGCGTGATCTCGGACCTGACGGAATACACGGCCGTCGTTCTTCCGCCGAAGGGGAAACAGCCGCGCATCCGGACAGTACAGCTCGTGCCTGTTTCGGATGACACCGCGCTGGTGGTGATCGTTACCGACAGCGGCGTGGTGCGCGACAATATCGTGCATGTTTCCAGCCAGATCGACGCGGATACCCTTTACGCGATCTCCCGATCGCTGACGCAGGAGCTGCGGGGGCGTACGCTGCAGGAAGCCTGTGAGCTGCTGCCTGAGATGATCGGCAGAATGAAGGAGAACCAGGACATCCTTCAGGGGCTGTACGGCTATCTGCAGGAACGCGGAAACGGAACGCGGGCTCCCCATGTGGCGGTCGGCGGAACCAGCAAGATGCTGCGTTATCCCGAATACAACGATGTGGAGAAAGCCAGGAATTTCCTGAGCCTGATGGAGACGCACGATAAACTGGCGGATATCATCAGCACGAACGGCGAGATGGCCTTTACCGTAAGGATCGGACCGGAGACCGGCATTCCGGGAATGGAGGACTGTTCCATCGTGACGGCGACCTATTCCACACGCAGCGGTCAGCAGGGGACGATCGGCGTGATCGGTCCTACGCGGATGCAGTATTCCAAGGTGATCTCCATTCTGAACATGATGGGTCATCAGCTGACCGACATGTTCAGCGGTGAGGAACAGAAATGAGCCGGAGCCGCCGCGGCGGGATCCGGGGAAAAGGAGAGACGGCAGAAATGAGCCGGACCGGAAAAGGAAGACATATGAAACCGGAAGAGATCAAAAAAGACGAGGAAATGACCGGTACCGAAACCGAAGAAACCAAAGAAACGCAGGAAGCCGCCGAAGCCGGCGAAGAGGCGGGGAAGCAGCCGGAGGAGAATCCGCTGCAGGCGCAGCTGGATGAGGCAAACGCGAAAGTTGCCGAATATCTCGCGCTCGCGCAGCGTATTCAGGCCGACTTTGAGAATTTCCGCCGCCGCAACGAGAATGTGCGGGCGGATTCCTACAGCGAAGGCCAGCGCGATGTGGCCGCGAAAATGCTGCCTGTGCTGGATAACCTCGAACGCGCGGCAGCCGCTGCCGGAAACAGCGCGGATGAAGCGCTGAAAAACGGTGTGGAGCTGGTGCTGCGGCAGATGAACGATGCCTACGCGAAACTGGATGTGACCCCCATCGACCGCGCCGGCGAGAAGTTTGATCCGAACCTGGAAAACGCCGTGCTTCAGGGCACAGAGGACGAAGGTGAGCCCGGCACCGTATGCATGGTGCTTCAGAAGGGCTATAAAATGGGCGATAAGGTGCTTCGCCACGCGATGGTGAAGGTCGTGCCCGAATAAAACGACCGCAGACGGTATGAGCCGTTTCGGATATATGAACTGACGACCCGAAGAAAGAATATGAATAAACCGGAGGAATGAATCATGAGTAAGATCATCGGTATTGACCTGGGTACTACCAACAGCTGTGTAGCCGTGATGGAAGGCGGACAGCCTGTCGTTATCGCGAACGCGGAAGGAAGCCGCACCACCCCGTCCGTTGTCGCTTTCACCAAGGACGGCGAGCGTCTGATCGGTCAGGTGGCAAAGCGTCAGGCCGTGACGAACCCGGACCGCACAGTGATCTCCATCAAGCGTGAAATGGGTACCGGCTATAAGGTCGGCATCGACGGAAAGCAGTATACGCCTCAGGATATCAGCGCCATGGTGCTGAGCAAAATGAAGGAGACCGCCGAAAGCTATCTGGGCGAGACCGTAACACAGGCCGTTATTACCGTACCCGCGTATTTCAATGACAGCCAGCGCCAGGCGACCAAGGACGCAGGCCGTATTGCCGGTCTGGAAGTGCTCCGCATCATCAACGAGCCCACGGCGGCTTCTCTTGCCTACGGCCTGGATAAGGAAGAAAACCAGAAGATCCTTGTATACGACCTGGGCGGCGGTACTTTCGATGTCAGTATCCTGGATATCGGCGACGGCGTGTTTGAAGTGCTGAGCACCAACGGCAACACCCGTCTGGGCGGCGACGACTTCGACCAGCGGATCATGGATTATGTCGCGAACGAATTCAGGAAGGAAAACGGGATCGATCTCAAGAGCGACAAGATCGCCGCGCAGCGCCTGAAGGAAGCCGCCGAGAAGGCCAAGATCGAACTGAGCGGCACCACGACCGCCAACATCAACCTGCCCTTCATCACCGCGGATGCCACCGGCCCCAAGCATCTGGATGTCACGCTGACCCGCGCGAAGTTCGATGAGCTGACCGCCGATCTGGTCGACGCCACCATCGAGCCGATCCGCAAGGCGCTGAAAGATGCCAAGCTGACGGTCGAACAGCTGAACAAGGTCATCCTGGTCGGCGGTTCCACCCGTATCCCCGCCGTGCAGACCGCTGTGAAGCGCGTTACCGGAAAAGAGCCCTTCAAGGGCATCAACCCCGATGAATGCGTCGCGATCGGCGCTGCCATTCAGGGCGGCGTGCTGGGCGGAGAAGTCAAGGACGTGCTGCTTCTGGATGTTACGCCCCTGTCTTTGGGCCTGGAGACCGAAGGTCATATCTTCACCCGCCTGATCGACCGCAACACCACCATCCCGACCAGCAAGAGCCAGGTGTTCTCCACCGCGGCGGACGGCCAGACGACCGTTGAGATCCATGTGCTGCAGGGCGAACGCCAGATGGCTTATGACAACAAGACGCTGGGACGCTTCCAGCTGACCGGTATCGCGCCCGCTCCCCGCGGCGTGCCGCAGATCGAGGTCACCTTCAGCATTGATAACAACGGTATCGTGAATGTCAGCGCCAAAGACAAGGCGACCAACAACGAGCAGAAGATCACCATTACCGCGAGCACCAATCTGTCCGAAGAAGAGATCAACCAGCGAGTCAAGGAAGCCGAACAGTTCGCGGAGCAGGACAAGAAGCGCAAGGAAGAGGTCGAGACGCTCAACCGCGCTGACAGCCTGATCTATGAAGTGGAGAAGCAGCTGCGCGAAAACGGTGACAAGCTGACGGAAGAAGACAAGAGCACCATTCAGAGTGAAGTTGACTCCTTCAAAAAGATCCGCGAAGGCAATAACGCCGAAGAGATCAAGAACGCGATGGATGGCTTTACCCAGAAGGTCTACGCGATCTTCGGCAAGCTGTATCAGCAGGAGGGCGGTCAGCAGCCCGGCCCCGATATGGGCGCGCAGCAGCCCGGCAGCATGAATGACGACGGCAGCTTCAATGCTGACGGAACGGTTGAATGATTCTGACCGGGACCGGGGTACAGCCCGCCGCGTGACGAGCGGCGGGCTTGCCTTCGGTATACGGAACAAGGTGATGAGGTAGACCGATGGCAAACAAGAGAGATTACTATGAGGTCCTCGGTGTGGACAAGAATGCCACGGATGAGGATATCAAACGCGCGTACCGCAGGAAAGCCAAGGAATGCCATCCGGATCTTCATCCGGATGACAAGGATGCCGCGGACCGCTTCAAGGAACTGAATGAAGCGAATGAAGTGCTGTCGGACGCGAACAAGCGCGCCAGATATGATCAGTTCGGCTTTGAAGATCCGATGAGCGGCGGCGGCGGAAATCCGTTCGGCGGCGCGGGCGGATTCGATTTCGGCGGGATGGGCGATATTTTCGACCAGCTGTTCAACGGCGGCATGGGATCGCGCGCGGCGCGGAACCAGGGGCCCGTGCAGGGAAACGATCTGCAGTACGAGCTGAAGATCACATTCGAGGAAGCGGCGAAAGGCTGCGAAAAGTCGTTTGAGATCTACCGCAGCGAAGTGTGTGACACATGCGGCGGAAACGGCGCGAAGCCCGGCACATCCCCCGTGACCTGCCAGACCTGCAGAGGCACCGGACAGATCCGCTCGAGCGGCGGATGGATGACGACCGTAAGACCCTGCTCCGCCTGCGGAGGCACGGGGAAAACGATCACGGACAAGTGCCCCGGATGCGGCGGCAGCGGCCGTGTGCGCAGAAAACGCACCGTGAATGTCAAGGTTCCCGCCGGTATTGACAACGGACAGACCATTGTGATGAATAACCAGGGCGAGCCCGGTCTGCGCGGCGGCCCGAACGGAGATCTGTATATCGTTGTAGGCGTCCGTCCGCATAAGCTTTTCAAGCGTGACGGATACAACCTGATGCTTGATTTCCCGATCAGCTTTGTGACCGCGGCGCTCGGCGGAGATGTTGAGGTGCCGACGCTTTCCGGCCCCGTGAAGTACCGGATCCCGGAAGGGACCCAGCCCGGTGCCGAATTCCGCATCAAGGGCTGCGGCATACAGCAGCTGCGCGGATCCGGCAAGGGAGATCTGCTGCTGCGGATCAAGGTCGAGATCCCGAAGAAGCTGAACAACAAACAGAAGGATCTGCTGAAACAGTTCGATGAGATGACGACGGATAAAGAGTATGAAAGCCGCAAGTCATTTATTGACAGGGTGAAGGAGATCTTCGGTTAAGAGCGGTAGGATTTCGCGCCTGCGGGCGCGCCCCGGGGGCTTTGCGATCGATCCGCAAGCTTAATAGTCGCAGCTCAACACTGTTGAGACTGCTCCTTTTCGCTTGAGAAACTCACTTTTGAGATTCCCGCCACCGGCGGTCAAAAGTGAGATTTCCCTCGGGACCCCTTCGCAGCATAACCTTTACCTAGCCTGACTTTCCGTGAAAAACCACAAAAAAGGCATCCGCGCGGATGCCTTTTTGCTATGCCTCTGTTACTGTGTGTTTCTGACCAGACGACGGACATCATCCACTACCATGGCGGTGGATGAACTCGTTTTTATGCCGGCTTCGACGGTCTTATAGCTGTGCATGACGGTCGTGTGGTCACGCCCGCCGAATACCGTGCCGATCTGCGGGAAACTCATGCCTGTCATTTCGCGGGTAATGAACATCGCGATCTGACGGGGAATGGTGATCTCACGCTTGCGTGTGGGACCGGTGAGATCGGAAATGGTAATGCCGTAATAGTCACTAACGGTCTGCATGATCAGCTCGGCCGTGATCTGGCGGTGACGGTTCTGATCAAAGGTCTCTTTCAGCGCGACCTCACAAAGGGCGACGCTGATCGGTTCGCCCACCAGACCGGAGTAGGCGACCAGACGCTTGAGGCTGCCTTCAAGCTCGCGGATGTTGCTGTCGATCTTTCCGGCGATCAGCTGCAGCACATCGTCATCCAGACGGATATGCTCCTGCCGTGCTTTTTCACGCAGGATCGCCACACGGGTATCAATGTCCGGACGCTGGATGTCCGCGACAAGACCCCACTCAAAGCGGCTGCAGAGACGTTCTTCCAGCCGCGCGATATCCTTCGGAGGCTTATCGCTGGTGAGAATGATCTGCTTGCCCGCGTTGTGCAGCTCGTTGAAGGTGTTGAAAAACTCCTGCTGCGTGCTCTCACGGCCGGCTATGAACTGAATATCGTCAACCATCAGCACGTCGACCTTGCGGAAACGGTCGCGGAACTCATATGTCTTCCGCTGCTGGATCGCGTTGATCAGCTCGTTTGTGAAATCGGCGCTGGTGATGTAAAGTACTTTTTTATCCGGATACTGCTCACGCACATAGTTGCCGACGGCCTGCATCAGATGCGTTTTGCCCAGACCGACGCCGCCGTAGATGAACAGGGGATTATAGGCATCGGCGGGGGATTCGGCCACGGCGAGCGCCGCGGCGTGCGCGAATTTGTTCGCGTCGCCGACAACGAAGCTCTCGAACGTGTATCTGGGATTCAGCTTGAGTTCGCTGTTTTCGTCATCCGTATCATTACCGTCTTTCAGAGCTTCCGCTTCGGCATGGGTCAGAACGCGCACCGTGACGGGGTGACCGGCTACAGAGGTCAGGGATCTGGTAATGATCGGGACGTATCTGTTGTTGATCATGGGACGCATATTTTCCATGCCGATCTCAAGTGATATGACATCCTGATCCAGCTGCACGGGTTCAAGGTTGCCCTCGATCCACGTATTGTAGGAGATCGGATTCATTTCTTCCTTCATCAGGGCACAGGCCTGTTCCCACAGAACTTCCATTTCCATTACTAACTATCCTCCGGAACGCGCCGCTGGCGGCGCGGAAAAAGCATTGATCAGGGGCCGAAAAAACAGACAAATCAACCGGCAGGGCAGCGGCTAACCTGTGGATAACTACCCTGTGGAAAACTCGCATATGTCGCAATGACTAACACATCTTAACAGAAAAAGTGAATGATATCAAGCGTTTCAGGGATCACACAATAATGAATACAGACACAACCTGTTGATAACTTCCAAACAAAGTGTTGTATGAAAAAAAGATGAACACCACAATATTTATGATGAGAGAATGCTTAAATATGCAATATGAATGAATATTCAATAAAAATCATAAAATTCCGCAGAAAACTATACAAAAAAGTAATAATTTCTGCATATGTGGAAAATAAGCTCAAACACAAACGAAAAATTTTTTCCGTTCACATTCTGTTCATGTTCCATATATGCTATAATAACAGGGTTATGAAACTGCAAGGAGGAGCGGACGATGATCACGGCCCGGCATATGCGGGAAGCGCTGCGGTATAAACTCGGATCGCATATCGTGGATGATACGCCGCTGGCGGAAAAGGCTGCCGTAATGATCGGCCACTGGATCCCCGGAAAGGAATCCCTCGAGAGCCTTGAAAACCGCGCCGAGGATCTGATCTTCAATGAATTGTATAACGCGGTCGGCTCCGGCATGAGCGTGACAACGGATGACGGAGTCACGCGCAGGGTGCGGCTGGATGAACTGAAGGAGATCGCGGATGATGCCATGTATCCGCTGTTTGACAGCATGAAGGTGTATTCCGTGAACTACGGGATCCTGCGCGATCACGCGATAGGTATGTCCTCATTCCGCGCCATGCAGGTCCTTGTGCTCAGATACGGGGAATTCATGGACCCGCAGGAAAAACACATCTTTAAGCGGATCATCCGCGAAAACTGGCCTGAAGAACGCTGGCGGGAATGGCTTACCGAAGATTGAAACAAACGGGAGGGATATTGTGAAAAGAATCATATCGGCGGTATTGGCGGCCGCGATGCTGTGCGTATGCGCGGCCGCGGCTGCGGAAACGGCTGTCACTTCGTTTTACCCGATCTGGCTGCTGACGCTGAATCTGACAAAAGGTATCGACGGCATCACCGTGGAGAATCTGGCTTCGCCGGATACGGGCTGCCTGCATGATTATCAGCTGCAGACCGGGGACATGAAGGCGCTCGCGAAGGCGGACGTATTCCTGGTAAACGGCGCGGGAATGGAAAGCTATCTGGATAATGTGTTCGGGGCGTTTCCGGAACTGACCGTCATCACCGCGGCCGACGGAATACCGCTGATCGAAAATGTCACCGGACTTGTGATCGGCGATACGGACGAGGCGGACGAAGACGCGGACGAGGCGGAAGTGAACGCGCATATCTGGCTTGACGCGGGCAACGCCGCCCTGATGGCCGCGAATCTGGCAAAGGGACTGGCGGACGCGTTTCCGCAGTACGCGGAACAGATCGGCGCGAACCTGGAGGAATACGCGCTGCGGCTGGAGCAGCTCGATGATGAGCTGACGGAAGGGCTGAAAGATCTGCGCAGCAGGGACATCATCACTTTCCACGAGGCGTTTCCGTACTTCGCGAAAGCATACGGGCTGAATGTCGCCGCCGTTGTGAACCGGGAACCGGGCGAAACACTCACACCGACACAGCTGAAGCAGCTGATCGTCACGGTGCGTGAACTGGGGGTCCCGCCGCTGTTCGCGGAACCGCAGTATGAGGATCTGAGCGCCAGAACGCTGGCGGCGGAGACCGGCGCGGTCATTTATACGCTGGATCCCGTTGTGACCGGACCGGAAACGGACGTGCCGTACGATTACTATGAAACGGTCATGCGGGAAAACATGCGTGTTCTCAGAGAAGCTCTGGGTGAATGAAATTGTTGCAATGAACGGATACGAGTGCTAAAATAAACAGATCATTTTGATGCGGGCAATGCCGCGCTGAACATGCGGGCCTGTAAATGAAAGGCGGAAAGACGAATGGGTATGAGTGAAAGGATCAATGAGATCCGGACGATATTGACGAATGAGCTTGGGCAGGCAGATACGACCCAGCTGCTTGACAACCTGCGCGTCAGGATCCTCGGCAAAAAGGGTGAACTGACGGCCCTGCTTCGCGGCATGGGTCAGCTGTCTCCCGAAGAAAGACCGCAGGCCGGTCAGCTGATCAACGAAGCGCGCGAAAGCTTTACCGCCATGCTGGATGAGAAACTGGCCGTTCTGAAGGCAAAGGAACGCGAGGAAGCGCTGAAACGGGAAGCCATCGATGTGACGCAGCCCGTGGATCTCCCGTCCGAAGGCGGGGAGCATCCGCTGACGCTGGTCATGAATGAAATGATCGACTGCTTTACCGGGATGGGTTTCGAAGTGCTGGAAGGCCCCGAAGTCGAGCTGGATCATTACAATTTCGAACTCATGAATATCCCGAAGAATCATCCCGCCCGTGACGCGCAGGATACTTTCTATATTGATGATAATATCGTGCTGCGCACGCATACGAGCCCGATGCAGGCCCGTACCATGCTCAGCCGCAAACCTCCCATCCGGGTGATCTGCCCCGGACGCGTGTACCGCGCGGATGAAGTGGATGCCACGCACAGCCCCGTGTTTCATCAGATGGAAGGTCTTGTTGTGGACAAGGATGTCAACATGGCGGATCTGCGCGGAACGCTGAACGCGTTTGCCGAGCGGATCTACGGCAAGGGCATCACCACGCGTTTCCGTCCCAGCTTCTTCCCGTTCACCGAGCCCAGCACGGAGGTCGACCTGACCTGCGCCGCTTGCCACGGTAAAGGCTGCCGCGTATGCAAGGGCACGGGCTGGATCGAAGTGCTCGGCGGCGGCATGGTGAACCCCAAGGTGCTTGCCGATTGCGGCATCGATCCGGAAGTCTATTCCGGCTTCGCGTTCGGCATCGGTCTGGAACGCATTGCCATGCAGCGTTACAGCATTCCGGATATGCGGCTGCTGTATGAGGGCGATGTGCGGTTCCTGAATCAGTTCCGGTGAGACGAGAAGCGCGAAGGAGGAAAATAACATGAAGGTACCGATGAAATGGATCAGCGAGTACGCGCCGATCCTGACGGACGCGGAAAACTATATGAACAAAATGATCATGATCGGAAACGGCGTGGAGGGCTATGAGGACCTCGGCGGCGAGATCAGCGGCGTGGTGGTCGGAAAAGTGCTGACCTGTGAAGCCCATCCCGACAGCGATCATCTGCATGTGACCACGGTCGATATCGGCAGCGGCGAACCGCTTCAGATCGTTTGCGGCGCGCCCAACTGCGAGGCCGGCATTCTGGTGCCTGTGGCAACGGTCGGCGCGACCCTGCCGGGCGGCGTGAAGATCAAGAAGGGAAAGCTGCGCGGTGTGGAAAGCAGCGGTATGCTCTGCTCTTCCGATGAGCTGGGCGTTCCCGTGGAACTGTATCCCTCCGTCGGCAGCGCGGGTCTGCTGATCTTCCGCGAGGATCATCCGCTCGGCGCCGATGTGAAGCCCATTCTCGGCATTGATGATACCGTAATGGATTTCGAAGTTCTCGCGAACCGCCCGGACTGCCTGAGCGTATGGGGCCTGGCCAGGGAAACGGCTGTGGCGTGCGGAACGGAATTCAAAAAGCCGGAGATCACCGTGAGCGAAACGGACGGCGATGTGCGTGATTATGTGCAGGTGGACGTGGAAGCGAACGACCTGTGCCCGCGCTATATCGCGCGTGTGGTGAAAAACGTGCGCGTCGGAGAGAGCCCGATGTGGCTGCGCAAGTATCTGCACGGCGCCGGCATGCGGTCCATCAACAATGTGGTGGACATCACAAACTTCGTGATGCTTGAGACCGGTCATCCGATGCACGCGTTCGACCTTGATAAAGTGGAAGGACATCATATCATCGTACGCCGCGCTGAAGCGGGCGAACAGATCACAACGCTGGACGGGAAGGAACATCCTCTTTCCGGCGGCCAGCTGGTGATCTGCGATGCGGAAAAGCCCTCCTGCCTGGCAGGCATCATGGGCGGCGAGGAAAGCGAGATCACGGAAGAGACCAGGACCATGATGTTCGAATGCGCCGTGTTCGACCGCGCTTCGACACGTGTGACGAGCCGCACCCTCGGCATCCGCACGGAGAGCAGCGGACGCTTTGAAAAGGGCGTCAGCGTCAAAACGGCCATGGAAGCCATGAACCGCGCCTGCCAGATGATCTGTGAGCTGGACGCCGGCGATGTTGTGGGCGGCGTGATCGATATCTATCCGAACCCGGAAGAGAAGCAGGTCTTCACGGCTTCCTGCGCCCGGATCGCGAAGCGCACGGGCGTGGATATCCCGGCGGATGAGATCGTGCGCATCCTGCAGCAGCTCCATTTCGGCGTTGAACGCGACGGAGACACGCTGACCGTTACCGTGCCGGATTTCCGGCAGGATGTGACGGGTGAGGCGGACCTGAGCGAGGAAGCGCTGAGAGTATACGGCTATGATCATATTCCCGGCACCCTGCTGCGCGGCGAGACGACTCCGGGCGGCCGCAATGACGCCATGCGCCTGAAGGACAGCGTGAGCCGCAAGCTCTGCGGGCTCGGCTTCCGCGAGATCATGAACTTCTCCTTCGTAAGCCCGAAGAGCGTGGAAAAGCTCGGTCTGCCCGGGGACGACGAACGGCTGAACATGCTGCCGATCCGCAATCCGCTGGGCGAGGATACCAGCGTGATGCGTTCCACCCTGGTGCCGGATATGCTTTCGACACTGGCGCTGAACATGAACCATGGCAATGAAAAAGCAAGCCTGTATGAAGCGGCCAATGTATTCGATCCGATCCACCGGACGGAAGAGAATCTGCCCACTGAAACGCGCAAGCTGTGCCTGGGCATGTACGGCGGAAAGGCTGATTTCTTCACGCTGCGCGGCGTTGTTGAGAGCCTGCTGACAGGCTTCGGTATCGAAACGGAATGCGAAGCCGGCGGTGAGGTCTACTATCACCCGGGCCGCCGCGCCGTGCTGAAGCATAACGGCGAGATCGTCTGCTCACTGGGCGAGATCCATCCCGAAGTGCGCGAAAGGTTCGATATGCCGCAGCGGGCATACGCGGCGGAGCTGGATCTGAAGCAGATCGCCGCGCTGAGGCAGCCCATGGGCGCCGTGAAGCCCATGCCGAGGTATCCCGCGGTGACGCGCGACCTGTCGCTGGTGATGCCGGAAGAGACACAGGTGGGTCCGCTGCTCGCGGCGATGCGCGGCGCGGCCGGCAAGATCCTGGAAGACGCGAAGATGTTCGATGTGTACCGCAGCGCGGCGCTGGGCGCGGATAAAAAATCCATCGCGTTCAGCTTTGTATTCCGCGGAGCGGATCACACGCTGACCGAGGAAGAGATCACGAAGGCCATGAACAAGCTGCTGAAGGCGGCGGAAAGCATGGGTGCCGTGATCCGCGGGTAAATGGAACAGAACGGAAAGACTGCGGCGGCGATGCTGTTCGGAAACAGCATCGCCGCTGTTTTTTTAGCAAAAAAACAGGTTTGCGCAAAACGTGCGGTGTACTGCGTACAATATTGTTTTTATTTTATTCCTTTATATATACGTATTGTTTATCCGTTGACACCGGTTTTTCCGGTTGCTATAATGCAGTGTCTGTATTTGTGCATATTGACCAGTTTTGTCGATTACATATGCACGGAAATGACAATTACACAGGTTCCAAAATGCGTTTTACACAGGTAAAACGGACAGGAGATGGACTCATGACCAGAAAAGGACGCAACACCCTTATCATTGTCCTTCTGATCGCGCTGCTCGCCGCGGCGGTCATACTGCTCGGCGGAGACAGCGGTGATTTCAGCGCCAAGTATAAGGACAGTGATCTTTCCGCGGATGTGACGGGCATCAGCCGTGAAAACACGTATTCCGGATATCTGGAAAAGCACGCGGATGCCGTTTCCGGCGACACGGAGATCCCGGTTGACATGCAGACTTTTGAGGCCGAAGGCACCGCGGAAGTTCTCGGCGACGGCATTTATACCGAGGACGGCTCAAAAGTGACATGGAAGGTGAGTGTTCCGAAAGCCGGAATGTACAATATCCGGATGGAATACACAACGGTCGAGAGCCGCGGTGTTGATGTGGAACGAGAGGTGCTCATCAACGGCGAACTGCCCTTTGACGGCGCAAGCACGCTGTGCTTCAGCCGCCTGTGGACGGACGCCACGACTGTCAAAAAGGATAACCAGGGAAATGAGATCCGTCCGAGTCAGACCGAAAGGTATGAAAAGCAGACGGCTTATTTCCGTGACGATATGGGCTATATCGTAGAGCCGTATCAGTTCTGGTTCGAAGAAGGCGAGAATACGCTGACGATGAACGCCGTGAATGAAAAGGTGATCATCAACAGCCTTACGCTCACACCCGTGCAGCGTTCCCTGACCTACGCGGAATACAGGGAAGCGCAGCAGGCGCCCGCCGACGTGAAAGCGAACAGCGAAGTGATCGTGATCCAGGGCGAAGCGTCCACTGTGCGTTCCGCTCCTTCGCTGTACGCGCGCTATGACCGTTCATCGCCCGCCACCGAGCCGAACGATGTTTATCACACTGTGATGAATTATATCGGCGGCGACCCGTGGAACATCGCGGGACAGTGGATCCAGTGGGATATGGAGATCCCGCAGGACGGGTGGTACAATATCAGCATCAAGGCCCGACAGATGTATCAGCGCGGCGCGATGAGCTGCCGTACCGTATATATCGACGGCGCGGTCCCGTTTGAAGATCTTGAGTCCGTCTCTTTCAAATATGATACAAACTGGGAAATGCGCACACTCAGCGATGAAAACGGGAAACCGTTCGAATTCTGGCTGACGGCAGGCACGCACACCATCCGCATGGAAGTGACGATGGGTGAGATGGGCGCCGTGCTGGAGCAAGTTGAAGACAGCATTTTCCGCCTGAATCAGATCTACCGCAAGGTGCTGGTGCTGACCGGCGCGACGCCCGACCGTTTCCGCGATTACAACATCGAGGGCGTCTATCCCGAAGTCATGAGCGCGATGGAGCTGGAAAGCAAGCGGCTGTACAAGCTGGTGGATGACACCGTGGCGATCACCGGGCAGAAGAGCGACCGCGTCGCCGTGGCGCAGACGCTGGCCGTGCAGCTTGAAAGCTTTGTGAAGGACAGATACCGCATGACCGAGTCCTTCACGAACTTCAAGGACAACATCACTTCTCTCGGTACGGCTATGCAGAACATGTCCGAAAGCAAGCTGGACGTGGATATGATCGTTGTGACCGGCACAGAAGCGAAGATCCCGTCGGTGACCGAGAACTTCTTCAACAGGGCATGGCACGAGATCCGCTCCTGCTTCGCTTCCTTCTTCGTTGACTACAACGCGCTGGGCGACAAGTATGACGATATGAATGACGCGATCGAGGTATGGATCGTGACCGGCCGTGACCAGTCCACCGTGCTGAAGACCATGATCGACGACACATTCACGCCGCAGAGCGGCATCAAGGTCAACGTCAAACTGGTCGACGCGAACGCGATCCTGACGGCTGTGGTCGCCGGCAACGGTCCCGATGTCGTGATGAGCGTAAGCGGATGGTTTGCCGTGAACTACGCGATGCGCAACGCCGCGGAGGACCTGACGCAGTTCGATGATTTCGAAACTGCTGTGGCGCCCTTCTATCAGTCCATCCTGGATCCGCTGACCTACAATGACGGACAGCATGCCGGCGTGTACGGCCTGCCGGAGACCCAGAACTTCAACCTGCTCTTCTACCGCAAGGACGTGCTGGATGAGCTCGGGCTGGGGATCCCGCAGAGCTGGGATGACATCATCAACATGCTGCCGACGATCCAGGGCAACAGCCTGACCGTGGGTGTGCCCTTCCCGGATATCGGACTGGCGGATATCTCGATCTTCAACTCTCTGATCTACCAGAACGGCGGCGACGTGTACGCGGCTGACGGACGGAAGACGCTGATCGACAGTGAGAACGGCGTTGCCGCGTTCAAGCTGTATACGAGCCTGTACAATGACTATGGTCTGCCGATCGTGTATGACTTCGTAAGCCGTTTCCGCAGCGGCGAGATGCCCATCGGCCTCGCTTCCTACGCGACTTATAACACTCTGATGGTCTCCGCGCCCGAGATCAGGGGCCTGTGGGACTTCACCCTGTTCCCCGGGACGATTCAGGAAGACGGAACACTTGACCGCACGGTGCATACGGACGGTCTGTGCAGCCTGATGGTCGCGACGGACGATGAAACGATCAAGAAAAACGCCTGGGAATTCATGAAGTGGTGGGTCAGCGAAGAGAGCCAGGTCCGCTTCGGTCGTGAGATGGAAAGCATCCTGGGCGCCAGTGCCCGGTATCAGACAGCCAACCGCGGCGCGCTGAAGCAGCTGGCCTGGTCCAGCGAGCAGCTGAGCATACTGGAGGAGCAGATGTCCATGACACGCGGCTTCCCGGAGATCGCCGGCGGTTACTCCACCACGCGTCATATCACCAACGCGATCCGTAAGGTCATCAATGAAAAGATCGACCCCAGAGAATCGCTGCTGAACTACACGCGCACGATCAACGAAGAGATCAAGATCAAGCGCCGTGAGTTCAACCTGCCGATCGACTGATGAAAGGGAAGGAGGGAAGACCATGCAAAAGACGATGAGTAATAAATCACTGATGTCGAAGTACTTCGAGATGAAGAAGGAACAGTTCCGTTACGGCATCGCGCAGGCAAAGAAAAACAAGGTCTGCTACCTGTTCCTGGCGCCGTACGCCATTCTCTTCATCACATTCTTTATTCTTCCGATCGCCATCTCCATTTTCTACAGCTTCACGTACTACAACATTCTGGAGCCCGCACGCTTTACGGGGTTTGACAACTACATCAACCTGATCCTGCAGGATGAGGTGTTCCTGACCTCCGTGAAGAACACCTTCGTGATCGCCGTGATCACGGGCCCGATCGGATATATCCTTTCCTTTATGTTCGCCTGGTTCATCAACGAACTGCCCAAGTGGCTCAGAACCATCGCTGTGGTCGTGTTCTACGCGCCTTCCATCGCGGGAAACGCGTTCACGGTTTTCTCCATCATCTTCCGCGGCGACGCGTATGGCTGGCTGAACTCCCTGCTGACGGAATTCGGTCTCATTGACGCGCCGAGACTGTGGCTGACCGACCCGCGGTATATGATGACGATCCTGATCATCGTTATCCTGTGGATGAGCATGGGCACAGGCTTCCTGTCCTTCGTCGCCGGCTTCCAGAGCATTGACCGCAGCATGTATGAAGCGGGCTATGTGGACGGTGTGCGGAACCGCTGGCAGGAGCTGTATCACATCACACTGCCCAGCATGAAGCCCATGCTGCTGTTCGGCGCTGTTATGAGCATCACCTCCGCGTTCAACGTCTGCGACGTTCCGAGAGCGCTGTGCGGTTATCCTTCGACCGACTATGCCGCGCGCACGGTGGTCACGCACCTGTTCGACTACGGTTTCAGCCGTTTCGAGATGGGCTACGCGTCCGCCATCGCCACTTTGCTGTTCCTGGTCATGATCCTGTGTAAAAAAGCGGTCAGCTCGCTGCTGGGAAGGGTGGGTACCTGATATGAGTCAGAACGAAACTGTCAAATCCAGCGGCGTATTGCGCCTGATCAACGGAAAAAAGTATCACGGCGAGCTGGTCGCCGGTGAAAAGGGAGCCGCCTTCTATATTAAAAAGCAGACGGAGCCTTTTGTGGAATTCACCTACGCGAAGATGAATCGCCTGGACAATATCCGCCGCGGCGGCACATCCAGCGATGTGACCGTTGTGCTGAAGGACGCGGCGAATGACGGCGTCAGCTACACCTTTGAGCTGAACCAGGGCCTGAAGCTGTACGGCTTCATGGATAAGCACTGGGTCGACAAACCCGTGGTGAAGAAGACCCGCGCGGATGAACTGCACTGGCTGGCGGAAATGCGCGGCGAGCGGATCCAGGTGAAGCGTCATCTGATCAAACGCCGCCACCCGAACCGCTCCATTGCCGGTGATATCGGGATCTATTTCCTGCTGCTGCTGGTCGCGGTGCTGATGGCGTTCCCGCTGATCTTCCTGATCGGTTCCTCCCTGAAACCGCTGGATGAACTGTTCAAGTTCCCGCCGACGGTGTTCGCGCAGCATCCGACGTTTGACAACTTCTCGGATCTGTTCGTGACGATGGGGCAGAGCTGGGTCCCCTTCAGCCGGTATATGATCAATACCGTTCTGATCACGCTGATCGGTACCTTCGGTCACCTGGTGATCGCCAGCATGGCGGCGTTCGTGCTCGCCAAGTATCAGTTCCCGGGCGGCAGAACCTTCTTTGCCATCGTTACCACGGGTCTGATGTTCTCCGGCTACGTGACCGGTATCCCGAACTACCTGATCATGAGCCGGCTGGGCATGATCGATACCCACTGGGCGCTGATCCTGCCCGCTTTCGCCGCTCCCATCGGACTGTTCATGATGAAGCAGTTCATGGAAAGCATCCCGACGGCGCTGATCGAAGCCGCGCATATTGACGGCGCGGGCGAGTTCAGGATCTTCTGGAGCATCGTGATGCCGAACGTGAAGCCCGCGTGGCTGACCGTGATCATCTTCAGCGTTCAGAGCCTGTGGAACACAAGCGCCAGCACGGTCATCTATTCGGAAGCCAAGAAGACACTGGTCTACGCGCTGCAGCAGATCCAGGCCGGCGGTGTGGCCCGTACGGGTCAGACGGCAGCCGCGACTGTTGTGATCGTAGCGGTTCCCGTTATCATCTTTATTCTCAGTCAGAGTCAGATTCTCGAAACCATGGCTTCCTCCGGTATCAAGGACTGACCGGCGGAGACTGCCTGAAGAACGAAGAAACAGGAGGAATGACCAAGTGACACGGATGAAACGTGTGCTGACATGCGTATTGTGCGCGGTGCTGCTGCTGTGTGAGACGGCGGCGCTGGCCGATGACAGCTATGACCTGAACAAGGACGGTTTCAGCACATCCTATACATACGGATACGATTACTGGGGCGATGTTATAGCAAGCCCCGATGCCTACCGCGTTGAGACGGTCATCGACAGCGTGGATCTCGGGCTCGATCTGCTGGACGGCAAGCGGATGAGCAAGCCGCAGGCGCTGTTTGCCCGCGGAAATGATCTGTATATCTGCGATACGGGCAACAACCGCATTCTGCAGGTGCGCCGCGAGGCAAGCGGAAAGTACAGCCTGACGCGTGTGATCGACAAAGTCACCGGCGCTGAGCCGGAAGCGATCAAATCCCCGTATGACGTATATGTGGATGAACAGGACAATATCTATGTGGCGGACTACGGCAATTTCCGCGTGATCAAGATGGATAAGGACCTGAACAGGATCCTTGAGTTCACCAAACCGAGTGACGCGACATTTGACCAGAACCTCGACTTCCTGCCGAAAAAGATCGTCATCGATGCCGCCGGACGTCTGTACGCGCTGGTTCAGAACGTGAACAAGGGCCTTGTCAAATACGAGAATGACGGGACCTTTACCGGCTTCATAGGCGCCAACGAGGTCATCGTATCTACGGGCGAATACATCTGGAAGCGCTATTTCCAGACACAGGAACAGCGGAACAAGTCCGAGGCGTTCGTTCCGACCGAATACGAGAACATCTACATGGATAAGGACGGCTTTATCTACGCTACAAACACCGTGTTCGACGAATACGATCTGAAGTGGGACAACGCCAAACCGATCCGCCGCCTGAACGGCATCGGAACCGATATCCTGATCAAGAATGACCGTTATCCTCCCATCGGCGACCTGTATTGGGAGGAAGGATCGCAGTCACAGGAATACGGTCCCAGCCGGCTGACGGACGTGACGGTATTCGACAATGACATTTATGTGATGATCGACCGTATCCGCGGACGCGTCTTCGGCTATGACAGCCAGGGCATCATGCTGTGGGCCTTCGGTACAAAGGGCAATGTGGACGGTGCTTTCACCGGCGCGATCAGCATTGAGCATATCGGATATGATCTGTATGTGCTGGATCAGCTGAAGGGCAGCGTGACCGTATTCACGCCGACCGAATACGGCAGCACGATCTATTCGGCCATCGAGACCTATCAGGACGGCGATTATGACGCCAGTGCCGAACTGTGGACCGCTGTCATGAAACAGAATGCCAACTACGCGATGGCTTACCGCGGCATCGGCCGCGCGCTGCTGCGCCAGGACAAGTTCAAGGAAGCCATGGAATACTTTGAACGGGCGCATGACCGCGATAATTACGGACGCGCGTTCAAGCTGTACCGTAAGGAATGGGTCGAGAAGAACGTATGGTGGATCGTACTGATCCTGGCGGCGCTGCTGCTGATCCCCGTGATCAGCGGACGCGTTAACAGAATGAAGTGGGAGGTGATCATGCATGAGCAGAACAAAGTCCATAAAGACGGCAACTGATTCAGCTGAGCGCGCAGCGGACCGCAAGGCATGGTGGAGCCGCTACAGGGCAGGACTGAAGTACGCTTTCCATGTCATTTCACATCCTTTTGACGGATTCTGGGATCTGGCGCATGAGAACAAGGGAAGTCTGGCCGCGGCCAACACGTTCCTTGTACTGTTCCTGATGACCCGCGTGCTGAAGCTGCTGTGCACCAACTTCCAGTTCATTTCCGCACCGGTGCAGCATATCAATGTGCTGGAGGAAGCGGGATCCCTGCTGGTGCCTTTCCTGGTGCTGTGTCTGGCCAACTGGGCCATGACCACCCTGTTTGACGGAAAAGGCCGGTTCAAGGATATCTATATTGCCATGTGCTTCGCGCTGGTGCCTTATATCCTGATCCAGCTGCCCATGATCCTCGTGAGCAATATGCTGGCCTTTGACGAAGCCAGCTTCTACAGCGTATTGCTGGCGATCAGCGTCATCTGGAGCGTATTCCTGGCTTTTGTCGGTCTGATGGAAGTTCATGACTACAGCCCCGCAAAGACATTTATCTTCCTGATCGCCACCGTTGTCGGCGCCTGCGTGATCCTTTTCCTGGTACTTACGTTCTTCAGCCTGCTGAGTGACGCTATCGGTTACTTTGTGACCTTCTACCGGGAAATCGTCTACCGGCTGTATTAAGGAGGGATGATGAATATGCAGACACAGAAGAAGAACAGTCACATCCTCCGGAACCTGATCATTATCCTGATCATTCTGGCCGCGTTGGCCGCGCTGGTGCTCTTTGTCTTTATCCCGATCTATACCCAGGAAGAGACGACCTATGGCGAAGCGCCGGTCGTGCACAACTATGACGGGGACGGGAAGACGATCATTCTTGAAAATGACCGCCTGCTGATGGAACTGGACGCGTCCACGACCCAGTTCAGGATCACGGACAAGACCAACGGAAAGATCTGGTATTCCAATCCCCAGGATCGGGACAGCGACACCATCGCGCTGTCCGCCAACAAGGAGCAGCTCTCTTCCACCTTCGACGTTACCTATACCACCAATGGCGGTGAAGTGACGCTGAACAACTATGCCTACTGCCAGCAGAACCAGACCTTTGCCATTTCCCGGCCGGATGAGAATTCGATCCGGATCGATTATGCCATCGGCAAGATCGAACGCGAATTCATGATCCCGAGCTTTATCACCAAAGAGCGGTATGAAATGTTCACCGGCAACATGAAGAAGGCCACCAAAAAGAAGGTCTCCTCCAACTATACGCTGGTCGAACCGAGCAAGCTCAACAAGGTGAAGGATCTGGACACCGTACTGGCCATGTGCCCCAGCGTGGAAACACAGGCCATGTATATGCTGAAGACCGATACCTCCACCGCCAACAAGGAAAAGATCGAAGGATACTTCGCGGAGGGCGGCTACAACGCCGAAGAATTTGCCATCGACCAGGAGCTGGTGGTCGGAGCCCGGGACAATAACGGTCCCGTGTTCAACGCCAGCGTGATCTATCGCCTGGAAGGCAATGATCTGGTGGTCGAAGTGCCCTATACCGAATTGCGCTGCGAGGGAGACACGCCGCTGACCTATATCAGCGTGCTACCCATGTTCGGTGCCGCCGGAACGGATCAGGAAGGCTTCATGCTGATCCCCGAAGGCGGCGGAGCCATGATCGACTTCAATAACGGCAAACTGACCCAAAGCGCGTACTATGCCAACCTGTACGGCTGGGACTACGCCACAGAACGCACGGAAGTCGTCAGCGAGACCCGGAACGCGTTCCCGGTGTTCGGCATCGGTCAGGACGACGGTTCCTTTATCTGCATCATGGAAGGCGCGACCGCCTACGGCGGCGTCTGCGCCGATATCGCGGGCCGTTTCAACAGTTATAATACCGTGTACGGAAAATTCAACGTATTGCATTATGACAGATTCAACGTTTCCAACAGAACGGCCCAGCTTCTTTACATGTATGAGACGGCTATCCCGGACGATACGCTGATCCAGCGCTACCGTTTCATCGAGAGCGGAAGCTATGTGGACATGGCCAACGCCTACGGTGAATATCTGCGCGCGATCCCGGATGCCCGCTATGATGTGGCGGACGCGGAAATACCCGTCAACGTGGAAGTGGTGGGCGCCATCAACAAGATCGTCAGCAAGGCCGGTCTCCCGATCGACTCCTCGATCGCTGTGACTTCGTTCGAACAGAGCCGGGAGATCATGAACGAACTTCTGGACGGCGGCGTCAGGAATCTGTTCATGCGCGTGACCGGCTGGAGCAACGGCGGTGTCCGTCAGCAGGTGCTGACCGGCGTTCGCACGGAAGGCGTACTGGGCGGGGAAGCCGGAATGAAGAAGCTGATCGCGGCCGCCAGGGACGCGGGCGTGAAGCTCTCCTTTGACGGAATCAACTGCTTCGCCTATGACAGCGGCCTGTTCCAGGGCTTCCTGCCGTTTACGAATGCCGCGCGGTTCACCACACGCGAGCAGGTCGTGCTGTACAACTATGACATCGTGACCTATCATCAGTCGGAGTGGCA
>JAUNQH010000033.1:0-12720 GCA_030536295.1 Clostridia bacterium
CTTTTCTTTACCGGATGTTACGAAGGCCACACGGTGACCACCGTCCTTTCGTGCTGCCGTTGAGGTCATCCCTCAGGTACGCGGACAGTATAGCACCCGGTGTGTTGCAAAAGTGTTGTACCCGAAAAAAGGATCTCAGAAGTTCCGGTTGCCCGGATTTCCGGCGATGCCGAGCTCCTCCGCGACCCGCGCCACCTGCTCCGCGACGGCGGCCGCCACGCGCTTGTCGAACGCGCCGGGAATGATATAGTCTTCGTTCAGTTCATCGTCGCCGCAGAGGGAGGCTATGGCCCGGGCCGCGGCAAGCTTCATTTCCTCCACGATCTGGCGTGCTTCAACCATCAGGGCGCCGCGGAACAGACCCGGGAAGACCAGTACATTATTGATCTGATTCGGATAGTCGCTGCGGCCGGTCGCCACAACGCGCGCGCCGCCGGCTTTGGCTTCCTCCGGCATGATCTCCGGCGTCGGGTTGGCCATGGCAAACACGACGGCGTCCTCTGCCATGGAAGCGATCATATCGGAAGTGACGATCTTCGGCGCGGAAACACCGATAAAAACATCCTTGCCTCGGATGATCTCCGTCAGCGGACCGCGTTCATGATCGCGGTTGGTGACGGCGGCCATCGCGGCCTGCGCCGGATTCATCCAGGATTCGCCTTCGCACACGGCGCCGGCTTTATCCACGAGCACGATGTCCTTCGGCCCCATCTGCAGCAGCAGTTTACAGATGGAGATGCCGGCGGAACCCGCGCCGTTGATGACGATGCGCACATCCTCCCACTTTTTGCCGACGACTTTCAGCGCGTTGATCATGCCCGCGGTGACAACGATGGCCGTTCCGTGCTGATCGTCATGGAAAACGGGTATGTCCAGTTCCTGCTTCAGCCGCGTTTCGATCTCGAAGCACCGCGGCGCGGAAATATCCTCCAGATTGATGCCGCCGAAGGTGGGCGCGAGATATTTTACGGTTTTGATGATCTCTTCCGTATCCTTGGTATCAAGGCAGATCGGAAACGCGTCGACGCCGCCGAACTCCCTGAACAGCACGGCTTTGCCTTCCATGACGGGCATGGCCGCCTCCGGACCGATATCGCCCAGACCGAGCACGGCGGTTCCGTCGCTGACAACGGCCACCGTGTGGCTTTTGATCGTGTATTTATATACATCGTGCCTGTCCGCGTGGATCTTTCTGCACGGCTCCGCCACGCCGGGCGTATACGCGGTGGAAAGTTCGTCCCGGTCGGTCACGGGTACGGCGGAAACGACGTTCAGCTTGCCGCGGTTCTTTTCACACAGTTCAAGACTTGCCTGATTGAAATCCATCGATGATGCCTCCATTATGACTGATCGTGGGTAATGATACACGCTTTTGCGCTGTCTGTCAGCATGAAAAGGCGCGTTTTATGCGCCGGTACGGCGGAAAAACAGAACAGGGATGATCCGCATGACCTGTTTTTTCGGCTCTTCACGAAAACCTAGGCTATCAGTTCTTTATTGCAGCAAAGAGATATCGCGCCTGCGGGCGCGACCAAAGGGCTTTGCGATCGCCCTTTGGAAACCTTCGCAGCATAACCTTTACCATGACCTAACTTTCCGTGAAGAACCATATTTCCGGCATTTCATTCCGGACATACCGGACATCGATCTCATCTTCCGACGGGACCTCGAAAAGTGAAGTGACCTTGCGCAGCAATCCGCTGTCCACGAAAAAATCAGATCCGCCGTTTCCGGCTGCCACCCTGCGGTTGCGTTCCTCGATGCTCCGCTGCCATACGCTGTCCGTCACATCGATATAGTGCCATTCGTACGGAATGTTCAGATCGCTGAAGAAGCCGGAGATCTCTTTTCTGTCCGCCTTCGTCCAGAAGCCCCAGTCCAGAATGACATCCGCGCCGGCCGCGCTGATCTCGGCCGCTTTTTTGCGCAGATACAGGTTGACGCGCTTCGCGAAGATATTATAGTATTCGCCCTGCTCGTTGCGGATCAGGTCATAGGTCGCTTCATCCGTTGAAAGGATGACCGCGTTGTGTTCCTCTTTCAGCCGGCGCGCGTAAAAGCTTTTGCCGCTGCAGATCTTGCCGCAGATGAGATAGATCATGCTATTCCCTCCGGAACGGTCAACGGACCCGTTCCACCTTGATGGTGTTCGTACTGCCGGCGCTGTATGACAGCGTGATCATGCCCTGTATCCGTTGACGGGGATCGGCGCGGACCAGGCTTTCCGCCCCTGAGCGTCGCGGATCTCCACCCGCACGAAACGGTCGCCGGGCTGGATCTCATAAACGGAATCCGTCATGCCGTGACCGGTGCGGCTGCGGCCGCGCACCCATGCCATGTTCGAATAGAAGATGATCGTATCCGCTTCGCTGCAGCTTACGGAGATCGCCGTATCCGTGACCTCGATCTGCCGGATCTCCGGCCCCAGCGTCGCGTAGAACCGGCCGTCCTTCAGGGCCTGCAGAACAGCATCCCGCGTCAGGCTGTCCGCCTGGACCATGGTCGCGGCGACAGCGAGATCGGTGCCGTAAAAATGAACATCATCATTGGCGAAAACAGGCAGCAGCGGCCCGCCGGAGGACCAGGTGACATCCAGAATGGCGGAGGAGTCCGCACGGTCCGCGTTATACGGCACACTGGAAACGGAATTCCAGATCTCCACGCCGCAGAGCCCTTTGAAGGATGAGATACACGCGGGCGTGTTCAGTGACCAGGCCGGATGCGCGAGAAACGCGACACCGCCCAGACTGAGGATCATGTCGATCGCCTCCTGGGGCGGGACGGAGCGATTCCATCGCGTGCCGATCTCGCTGCTCATGCCGAGACCGATCAGATGGATGCACTGATCCGGCAGAAGATAATCCACCTCGATCCCCTGAAGCACCAGCAGTCCGTCGGGAGCGCTGCCGGGCTCCGTTACGCTGCGGTGGTCGGTGATCGCCAGGATCTCATAGCCTGCTTTGCGGTACAGCTCCATGCTTTCCGCGGGGGAAGCCTGCCCGTCCGAGCAGGATGTATGACAGTGAAAATTCGCTTTTCGGAAGGGAAGATCGTCGGAAAAAAGTTTCATATACTGCCTCCGTTATTCATATCGCCGCCGGTCCGCGGCGGCGGCTGAAGGTATATATCCATTATACACGCGCGGGCACTGACCTTCAACCTTTACATGCTTCGGCGCGAGGCGCGGTGAATTAATTCCGGATCTGCTGGATTTACCGCTGAATTGTGATATACTGTAAAATGTGAAAATGCTATTTTTTGTATATGGACCCGGATCCATATCGAAAGGACGGAGAACATGGAACAGGCAAAAGTGTACTTTACCGATTTCCGCACGGTTCCCGGCGTAAGCCTGATACAGAAGCTGCAGAAGCTGATCCGCAGGGCCGGCATTGCCGATATTGACATGAACAACAAGTTCGTGGCGATCAAAATGCATTTCGGCGAGCTGGGCAATCTTTCCTTCCTGCGTCCGAACTACGCCAAAGCGGTGGCGGATATAGTGAAGGAACTCGGAGGCGTTCCTTTCCTGACCGACTGCAATACGCTGTATCCCGGATCGCGCAAAAACGCGCTGGAGCATCTGGACTGCGCGAACCTGAACGGATTCAACACCGTGACTACCGGCTGCCAGATCCTGATCGGCGACGGTCTGCGCGGCACGGACGATATACTCGTGCCGGTGCCGAACGGCGAGTACTGCAAGGAGGCCTATATCGGCCGCGCGGTCATGGATGCCGATGTGTTTATTTCCCTGACGCATTTCAAGGGTCATGAAGCCACGGGCTTCGGCGGCGCGCTGAAGAATATCGGCATGGGCTGCGGCAGCCGTGCCGGCAAGATGCAGCAGCACGCGTCCGGGCATCCGGTGGTGGATCCCGATCTGTGCCGCGCCTGCCGCCGCTGCGCGCGGGAATGCGGGTCGGACGCTATCCGCTATGACAGCGGAAAGGCCGTGATCGATGACACCCTGTGCAAGGGCTGCGGCCGCTGCATCGGCGCCTGCGCGTTTGACGCGATCGCGAACCGGAACGACAGCGCGAATGAGGATCTGTGCTGCAAGATCGCCGAGTACAGCGCGGCGGTCTGCGCGGGACGGCCCTGCTTCCATATCAGTCTGGTGCAGGATATCTCACCGAACTGTGACTGCCATGACGAGAATGACGCGCCGATCCTGCCGGATGTGGGCATGTTCGCGTCCTTTGACCCCGTGGCGCTGGATCAGGCCTGTGTTGACGCGTGCCTCGCGTCCGCGCCGATGCCCAACAGCCAGCTGAGCGACAACCTGAACAAGCCGGGCTGGCACGTGCATGAGGACCATTTCCTGAATTCCAACCCGAACGTCCGCTGGAAGGAAACGCTTTCCCACGCGGAAAAGATCGGTCTGGGGACCAGGGATTATACGCTGATCAGACTCTGACGGAAACGCATAAAAAACAGGTCCGGGCGGATCATCAACCTGATCCGCCCGGATCCTTTTTTGCGCGGACCGCGGAGCCGTATGATACGCCGGGAAGGTCCGGGAGGGATCTTCCCAGGCGCCTGTCATCACCGGCGGTTGAGCCGCTGACGCTTTATCTGATCACGTATTGCCTGACCAGTTTATGATGATAGAGGATCATAAAGATCACGGGCACCAGAAGACCTCCGACATAGGGAAGCATGATCCATGGCGAATCGCCGCACAGGAAACCGGCAAGCCAGGATATGATGATAATGAATCCGTACAGGATCCACATGGTTCCGTGCTTTTTGTTCCATGCGCGTACATCCGTGAGAGATTCAGGCTCGGGCGGCTTTTCACCGGAATAAAAGCCAACCGGTCTTTCGCTTCTGACCTGGGATGCCCCGATGCCGAAAAACAGCACGGCGCAGCTGAAATACACGACACCTGTAAAAATAACACCGAACATAAAACTACCTCTGAATGATCGGATCACGGTACGCGGCGGACATGCCTTTCAGCCGTTGATCACGGCGTGCCTGCGCGTCAGGCCGCTTTTTTTGTAATACAGATCTTTATCCGCGTACATGCGCTGATCCGCGAGGCTGATCAGCTTTTCAACGGGTTCACCGGCGGTCTCGGACGCGAACGCCATGCCGATCGCCAGCTGAAGCTCATTGACGATCGTGCCCTTCCATAAGGCAGCCTCTTCCTTCAGCCGCAGATACAGGGCTTCCGCCTGTGCCTTCGTGATGTGAAGGATACATACGAATTCGTCTCCGCCCGTCCGGTAGCAGCTGCCGTACGCTCCCAGCACTTTCTGAATGCAGGCGGCCGCGCCGCAGATCAGTTCGTCACCGGCAAGATGCCCGTATGTGTCATTGGCTGTTTTCAGCATTGTGACATCCGCTGAAAAAACGACCGTATCGGCGGGGATCTCCGTCCGGCTCATGTCATTCAGCGCGGTGTTATAGGCATAGCGGCTGCTCAGATCTGTCATAACATCTTTCCGGAGCAGTTCATCCTGCAGGCGCATGATATTGTCGCGGTCGATCTGCGCGAACTCGCTGTAGTGAACGAACAGAAGACAGGATGTCATCGTCAGCCCGACGCACAGCGTGCGCATGTCGCCGCCGACGATCTCCTGCAGGGCGAGTTCGGCGGAAAAAAACACGGCGGTCAGCAGCAGGGAAGTGATGTTTTTCCTGCTGTATCTTTTGCCGTATTTCAAAAACTCGGTCAGCGCGTACAGGAACGCGAGGACAAACACGACCGAATAGACCGCGAACAGCGGCCCGTGATGATAGTAATTCGTTTCATCCACAAAAAAGGTCCATCCGGTGAATACGGACGCGATCTGCAGCAGCGCGTTGCCGGCCAGGATGCCGGCGATGGTCATGCGAAGCGTACGGCTGTTTGTGCCGGGGTTGACCTGATGCACGAACATCACGCCGGCCATGGGAGAAATGATATAGTCCAGCGCCTTGACCCATTTATGCAGTTCCATGGTTTCCGCGGCAGCGCCGTTGAGAATGATGGCGCCCCATTCCGCAAGCATCGCGCACGCGATAACAAGATATGTGGCATAGAAACGGCGCTTCAGTGTTTTGTCAAAACGGCCGTTTTCATGGATCAGCACGCAGAGAATGCCCAGCACCGCGCACAGTGAGATCACAACGACTGTATAATACATGCATCTGCCCTCATTCGGATAATTACACGGGAAAATAAATAAATAACTCTATAAGTAATTCTTCGTGATCGAACGCGATTCCTGCATCAAACGGAAAAATCGTTTTTCTTTTCCCGGGAACGGTAAAAAAAGACCTGCCGCGTCATGTGCGGCAGGTCTGGATGGCCGGAACCGGTGATATCGGCCGGTCAGTCAAATCTCAGCAGTGTGTTCAGGATCCGCTTCACGCAGATGTTTATCTCCTCACGGGTGATGAGCCCTCTTTCAAGCGCCTCAAGCAGACGGTCCGGGAAGCCGTTTGCCATCTTCAGATCGTTGCCGGCCTTCACTTCCTTATAGTGCTCGCCGGCTGTCCACCAGTCCGTGGTGACCATGCCTTCATAGCCCCATTCACCGCGCAGGATGCCGGTCAGCATATCCGCGTTTTCGGAAGCCCGGTGTCCGTTGATGATATTATAGGAACTCATGATGCACCAGGGACGCGCCGTTTTCACGATGATCTCGAATCCCTTCAGATAGATCTCGCGGATGGCGCGCTCGGACACGCGTGAATCGCTGAACCTGCGGTTGGTCTCCTTGTTGTTGAGCGCGAAATGCTTGACGGACGGGGAAATATGCCGGCTCTGTATACCGCTGACCATCCCGGCCGCCATGGTGCCGGTCAGATACGGATCCTCGGAGTAATACTCAAAGTTTCTGCCGCACAGCGGGCTGCGGTGAATGTTCACAGCGGGCGTCAGCCACATCGCGATGTTGTTTTCCTTCACCTCAAGCGCTCCGGCGGCGCCGACGGCGTATGTGATCTCCGGATCCCAGGTGCACGCGAGCAGCGTGGCGCAGGGGAAGGCAGTGGTGCACACGCCGCATTCGGGCTGTATCCGGAGACCGGCGGGTCCGTCCGCCGTCATCGCGTTCGGAACGTGATACTGCGGGAGATTGCCGAAGCCCCATGTGTTGGCCACGCCGGTGTTGGGTTGCCCGCCCAGCAGGTGGACAGCTTCCTCATCCGAGAGCCTTGCGATGAAATCATCAAGGGATACGGTGCCGTCAGCGACTTTATTGAAGTCCGGCAGATCAAGCTGCCGGAGCTTGCGCAGGGGGATCGGATCCACGGCGCGGACACCGGGCAGATATTCGCTCCACTCCGTTTTCTCAAGCTCCGTCGCGTCCGGATCATTGGGCGTACCGGTCGGCAGCTCCTCGTATGTTCCGTCCGCCTTCAGGCGCTTCGGAAGACTTGTGGGCACCATTCGGGCCGTGAGGCGCTCAGTGACCGTATCCTCACCGACGGTGAAGACGAAGGAAAGCTCTGCCGTGTCGCGGACGGATGTGCCGGCGTAAAAATGATAATCGCCCTTTTCAAGCACATAGCAGGACTTTTCGATCTTTCCGAGGTCGTCATAGCTTGCCATGGCCGATACGGGGAAGGAGAGTGTAAGCAGCTGCGATTCGCCCGCGTTCAGCAGGCGTGTTTTCCGATAGGCCGCGAGGACTTTCGCGGGCTTGCCGAGCAGACCCTGCGGCGCGGAGTAGTATACCTGCACGACCTCCTTGCCGGCTCTGCTGCCGGTGTTCGTCACTGTCAGCGTGATATCGATCTTTCCGTCCGCTTCTTTCGCTTCCGGCGCGGATAATGAGAAGGAAGTGTAGGATAAGCCGAAGCCGAACGGGTAATTGACCAGATCCTTTTTGCCGGGGATCGTTTCAAAGTAACGGTATCCCATGTAGATATCTTCCGTATATTCCACATAGGTATCCGAATCATGGAAAGCGGCGGTGCCGGGGTAATCAGCGAGGTCTCTGGCAAAGGTGTCGCTCAGCTTTCCGCACGGGTTCTTCAGTCCGCACAGCAGCTCGGCAGCCGCGGTCCCGCCTTCAATGCCGCCCTGCCAGGCGACCAGCACGGACTGAATGGCGCTGTCACGGATGAACCATTCCGTATCCACCATGCCGCCGACGTTCAGCACAACGGCGACTTTCGGGAAAGCGGCTTTCACCTTTCCGACCATTTCAAGCTCGCTGTCGGAAAGGTAGAAATCGGCACGCGTGAACAGCGTGCTGCCGGCTGATGCCGCCGCCGCGCTGTGACCTTCGGAAGGCTTCGATTCTCCCACAAAGCGGTCCCAGCCTTCGCCGGAAAAACGGCTGATGCAGATGATCGCGGTGTCCGCCCAGGCACGCGCGGACGCGAGCAGAGCATCCGGAAGCTCCGGCTCGGCGATCAGACCGGGCTGGCAGCCTTCCGCGTATTTCTGACGCACATAATCACGGTAGAACCCGATCGTTGATTCGTCGATATCAATGCCGCAGGCTGCTTTTTTCAGCCCGTCATACAGGTTCACGGTATACGATACGGTCACATCGCCGCTGCCGCCGCCTCCTTTGACGTAATCAAAGATGCCCTTGCCGAACAGGGCCAGCCTTGTGCCTGCCGCGAAGGGAAGCAGACCGCTGTCATTCTTCAGCAGGACCATGCCCTCGGCCGCGGCGTCTTTCGCCAGACGGATGTGTTCTTCACTCGCGGTCGCCCGCAGACCGTTTTTGCCGAGCGGTGTTCCGGGCTGATGCAGAATTCTTGTCCACTTTGCCATATGTATTCCTCCGTTCATCCGCGCTCCGCGCGGATGAAGTATTTTTTTCTTTCTGAAAACAGTGTATCAGACCCGGGCTGAAAAGTAAAGTTACAGAAACTGTAAATCATAAACGCGTATTTTGATCAGGGACTTTATTTTTCCGGCGGCGCGGTGTATGATGCAGACAGACGAACGAGCCTGATGTGAAGGAGCTGAACAGACGATGGAACACGGTATGATCTCCGGGCACGGCACCGGAACGGACTATGATGCACTCGGGCAGGATCTGAAAGTGATATCGGAGGACGCGGCACACAGGATCAGCATTCTCAGCAACGCGTCCGCGCTGATATGGGAAGCGCTGGAGGATATCAACTGGTGCGGCTTCTATCTGATGCATGAGGGCAGGCTGATCCTGGGACCCTTTCAGGGAAAGATCGCCTGTACGGTGATCGAACCCGGAAAAGGCGTATGCGGTACCGCGGTGAAGCGGAATGAGACCGTGCTCGTGAAGGATGTGCATACTTTTGACGGGCATATCGCGTGCGACAGCGCGTCCAATTCAGAGATCGTCGTGCCGATACACAGAAACGGAGAGATCTGGGGCGTGCTGGATATCGACAGCCCGTTATTCGCAAGGTTTGACGAAAAGGACCGGACCGGGCTGGAAAGCGTCGCGCGTGTGCTGGAGGAACTGCTGCGCTGACCGGCGCGGGCTGATACGAAAAAATAAAAGAGATCCGGTTACGGTACGAATATGCGGTGAACGCAAACGGAGGTCCCGTGAAGAGGGACCTCCGTTTGCGTATCGGAATGGTTTACTTCAGCGCGTCCACGATGCCGAAAAATGCCGGTTTGGGCTGCAGCCGCGCGTCAAACGGCAGGGGGTATTTCTCTTTGATCCAGCTCGTTCCGTCACTGACGCCCCAGACCTGAACGGCATCCAGCTTGTCCGCGTAGCCGAGCCAGAGCTTCATCAGCTCCGTGTAGCGGGCTGACTGCACTTCACGTGTCTTGTCCGTATCCGCGGTCACGGCGATATCAAGCTCGCTGATCCGCAGGCTCAGCCCCAGCGCCGAGATCCGGTCAAAAGCTTTTTTGACTTCGGAAACGGAGGGGGTATCGCTCTGATAGTGCGACTGGAAACCGTAACCGTCGATATGGCCTTCCGCGACAAGTGACGAAAGCAGATTCACGATGCCGGTCAGCTTGGGCTCATAGGGCGTGGAATAGTCATTATAGAAAAGCTTGACGCCTTCCGGCGCGTATTTGTCCGCGTATTCGAAAGCGCGGTTGACGAAATCATTGCCGACGACTTTCGTCCAGTTGGAAGCGCGCAGGCTTGAAGAACCGTCGGCGACGCATTCGTTCGCCACATCCCAGGAAACGATGAGTCCGGGATAGTTTTCGTCCATATACTCAAAGACCTGGCGAATGTAGTTCTCAAGACGGGCCAGCATGACTTCGCGCGTAACATAGCCGTTCTTCCTGTCATAGCCCACATGGAAGAATTCCTCGGGCGTCTGGCTGTGCCAGACCAGCACATGACCGTGGACTTTCATGCCGTTGTTCCGGGCAAAATCAAGAATGGGCTTCGCGCTGCCGAAACGTACGGCAACAGCCGTATCGTCATTCTGTTCCTTCACCAGCCGTTTGCTGGCGGTCACATCGAGAACGGAATCGGGCTTCAGCTCGTTTTCGGGTGTGAGGATGTTGTAATGCTTGCGGATCAGCACGGTACGGCCGCCGTCACGCACGTCCGCCTGGCTTACGCAGGTGCCGAAATCAAAATAATCCGCGAAGGTCTCCTTCAGGGACGGCAGCTCGCCCTCCCAGGTCACGGCGGTCAGATGATACGGATCGGATACGGAGATGCTGAGGCTGACGAGTGAGAAGTCAACGGCGGAAGTGCCGACCGTGGAGATATAGAACGCGTAGCTGTCATACTTTTCGGCCAGCCATTCGCCGGTGATCGACGCGGTCTCGCCTTTGGAGACCTTGACCTTGCCGAGATTGGTGTAACTGGTGCTCCCGTTCTTTTTGCGCTCGACCGTCATGGAAAATTCCACGGAAGATTTCGCGTTCTGAACGATCTCAGCCGTAAAGGAATAAAGCAGGCCGTCCTTCAGCTGAAGGTCAAGCACGGCGGTGTCGGTCTTCTTTTTGCGGCCGGAAACATGCAGCATCCCGTCCGAAACGGTCAGCCGCGTTTCGTCTCCGCGGGCGTACCAGGCTCCCGTGTTTTCGGAGAAATCGCTGATGTAAAAGATCTCGCTCTCATCCTCCGCGGCGGCGGGGACCAGCGGGAGCAGCATGCACAGAACAAGCAGGACGGACAATATTCTTTTCATGATCGTATCCCTTTCTACTGATAGATAAATACGGAAACCGCGGAAATGCGGTCATTCCTTCAGACGGAAAACGGGAAGCTTCATCACGGATCTCCACAGAACGCGGAAGAGCACCGTGGCGGCCAGACCGCAGGCGAGGACGACCGCGATATAGACCGGAACATTTTTGATATAAACGATGCTTTTGGTGAAATCCAGGAAATTGAAGCCGAACAGTTCGACAAAAATGCCGTGCATCAGATAATATTCAAGCGTCACACCGCCCAGCAGCGCCAGCGCCCTGTTGCCGAGGCGCACTTTCATCAGAAGCAGGAAATTGAATGCCACATAACAAATGCAGACCAGCCATTCACCGGCCGCGCTGCCGAGCCTGTGAAGCACTTTCAGCGGATCGCCCCAGTTCTCGCCGTAGTAGCCGCAGATACCGTTGTTCAGGAGCTGCGACAGCTGATAAGCCGCGAAGATCCCCGCGAATGACAGCAGCAGCCAGAACAGATACCCCTTTTTGAGAAACGCCGTGATCTTTGCTTCGTATCTGGCAAACAGCAGACCCAGCGGGAACATGATGATGCTGTTGTACCACCACTCGCCGCGCATGAACCATACATCCTGATGGTCGATGAAAGCGCCGAGCACGGTATACAGCAATGTGACCGCGAAAACGATGAGGATGGCCGGACCGTCCTTTTTGCAGAAGCGGAAGGCAAGCCAGAACACGAAGTAGAAAAACACGATCGCGATGATATACCAGGTATTGAAATTGGCCATGCGCAGACCGGTGAGATACAACAGGATCCCTGTTAAGCCGGGCTTTTCACCCATCAGCAGGCGGATGATCAGATAGATGAACTCCGAAAGATAATACGCGACGATGATCGGCACGATACGCCTGCGGACAAAATGCTTCAGATAGTCCGGCTTTGTTTTCAGGCTCTTGTACAGACCGTAGCTGCTGCAGAAGAGAAAAACGGCGCACAGCATATAGCCCATCGGAACGAAAACATCCATGCCGTGGATGATGAACCGCCTTTCATGCCACGGCGCGCATGTTTTCTGCGCCATATGGTGAAAGGAGATCATCAGTATCGTGGCGCCCTGCAGGATCTTTGTCTGCTTCAGGGATGTGAACTCATCGTTCCATTCACCCCTGGCGCAGATCTTCGAACCGTAAAAAAACAGGATCGCCAGCAGGAAATAAAAAAGGTACATCCAGTCCAATACAATCACTCCGATCCGGAAACATACCCGTGCATCATACCATGAAACACGAAGATTTGCCATATGTGATTCTATGAAATGCTCCGGTTCTGTGATAGAATATCGGGACGCATACGCGGATCGCTGCATCCGCGCTGCCGATTCAAAGAACGCGGGCGGACCGGATGATGAAAACGAAAAGCGATTTTTCACAGGGAAGCGTTCCGAAGCTGATCATCAGACTCGGGTTTCCGATGATGCTGGCGGAACTGGTCAATGTGCTTTACAACGTTGTGGACAGGATGTATATCGGTCATATCGAAGGGGAGGGCACGCTCGCGCTGACCGGGCTGGGCGTATGCTTCCCGCTGATCACGCTGATCGGCGCGTTTGCCAACCTGTACAGCACGGGCGGCAACACGCTGGCGACGATCGCGCGCGGAGAGCGGCAGACAGACCGCG
>JAUNQH010000033.1:12730-25946 GCA_030536295.1 Clostridia bacterium
TGTATCTGACCGCGGAGCCCGTGCTGCGTCTGCTGGGCGCCGAGGATGAAACGCTGCCTTACGCGCTGAGCTATTTCCGGATCTATGTCATCGGCACGATCCCGGTGCTGATCACGCTGGGAATGAATCCGTTCATCAACGGGCAGGGCTTCTCACAGACGGGTATGATGACGGTGGTGATCGGCGCGGCGATGAACATCGCGCTGGATCCGCTGTTTATCTTCACCTTCGGCATGGGCGTGAAGGGCGCCGCGCTGGCGACCGTGATCTCGCAGATCGCGGGCTCGGTATGGGTGCTGGCTTTCCTGCGCGGAAAACGCGCCGTGCTGCGGCTGACAAGGCTGCGCGTCGACCGGACCGAACTTGCCGGCAGCCTGAAGCTGGGCGTCACGGGCTTTACCTTCAAGGTGACCAACAGCATCACGCAGGCGGTGGTGAACATGGTGCTGGTGCGCTGGGGCGGATCGCTCAGCGTGCTGTATGTCGGCGCCATGAGCCTGATCGGCAGCCTGCGGGAGATGCTGAGCCTTCCCAACAACGGCGTGACTTCGTCCGGCCAGAGCGTGATGAGCTATAACTACGGCGCGAAGGAATACCGGCGCGTGTCCGAAAGCATCCGTTTCATGTTTCTCGCCGGCCTGTGCGTGAATGTCATCGGCTGGGGACTGATCATGCTTGCCCCGGAAACGATGATCCGCATCTTTACGGCGGATGACGAACTGGTGCGGATGACCGTGCGGTGCGCGAAGATCTATTTCGGCGCGTTCCCGTTCATGGCGATGCAGCTCGCGGGGCAAAGCACGTTCGTTGCCCTTAACAGACCGAAATTCGCGCTTTTCTTCTCCCTGCTGCGCAAGATCGGGCTCGTACTGCCGCTCACGCTGCTGCTGCCGGGTCTGGGAATGGCCGCGGACGGCGTGTTCTGGGCGGAGATGATCAGCCAGCTCACCGGCGCGACCGCGTGCTTTGTAACGATGTATCTCGCGGTATGGCGGAAGCTCGGAAGAAACGCGGCGGCGTAAAAACGAACTTGTGTGAAAGCATATTCCACCTGTTTTTGTGATCGTTTACCGTATAATATAAACGGATGGATATATCGACAATATGACTGACGCCGTCATACGGACCCGGCGGATGTGATTCACGGATGCCCGCGCTCAGCGGCCCATCCGGACGAACGATACGGGAGGATACCTTTATGAAAAGGCTGGCAGCTGTGTTCCTGGCCGCGGTGATGCTCTTTGCGCTGTGCGGATGCGCGAAACATGAGGAGACCGGGACGGACAGCCAGATCCTGCTCGGCTTCAGCCAGCTCGGCTCCGAGAGCAGCTGGCGCATCGGCAATACAAAGGATATTCAGGATCAGGCGGCAAACTACGGTATCTCCCTGATGATGGAGAACGCGAATCAGAAGCAGGACAAGCAGATCGACGCGATCCGCCGCTTTATCGCGTACCGCGTGGATGTGATCGCCTTTTCACCGATCGTGGAAGACGGATGGGATAACGTGCTGAATGAAGCAAAACAGGCCGGCATTCCCGTGGTGCTGGTGGACAGGACGATCCGCACGGAGGATGAAAGCCTGTATACGTGCCTGATCGGCGCCGATTTCTACAGCGAAGGCGTGAAAGCCGCGGAATATCTGCTGAGAAAAGCGGACGATCTCGGAAAGGATATGCTGAACGTTGTCGAGATCACCGGCACGGAAGACTCCACGCCCATGCGTCAGCGTCAGCAGGGATTTATGGACACCATCGCCGGAGACGAAAGGATCCGGGTGCTGGAGAGCGTGAACGGGGACTTCCTCAAAAGCCGCGGCGCGGAATGCATGCGCTATCTGCTGGAAAAATACGGCGATACGATCGATGTGATCTACAGCCATAACGATGAGATGACGATCGGCGCCCTGCCGGAGATCGAAAAAGCGGGATTCACCCCCGGAAAAGACATGGTGATCATTTCCATCGACGGCGGACAGGAAGCCATCGATATCCTCAAGCAGGGAAAGATCAACTGTATCGTGGAGTGCACGCCGATGCTGGGCAGCACGCTGATGGAGACCGTGATCGCGCTGAAGGAAGGCAGGGAAGTATCCCGCGAAACGCACGCGGAGGAAAAGTGCTTCAGTGATTATGACGATCTGGAAAAGATCGGTGAAAGAGGGTACTGACGAACAGCCAGAGGTGTAACATGAAGCTGAGATCGAAGAGTCAGAGCATCGTCGGCAGGATCGACAAAATGAGCCGGATGCTGACGGTCATGCTGGTGGTGCCGGTGGTGATCAGCCTGGTGCTGATGCTGCTTTTCAGCGACCGGTATTATCGCGCCATCGAGCGCATGAGCGCCATCGCGAGCCTGAAGCCCGAGATAGCGGAATCGATACCGGATGAGGTATGGAACATCGTCAGCGGAAGGGTGACCGTGGCCGACAGCGATGTGCTTGAGCGGATCGCCGCGGCGGACGCGACGATTGAACGCGTGATCGGTGAAACGGGTGATAATGACAAGCTGGCGCTGACCGTCGCCCGGCGTACGATGGACACGCTGGAGCAGTACACGACGCGCATACGGGAAAATGTGCTCGAAAGCGTTCCGACGGTGGAAAGCGAGGAGGTCCTGACCGAGGTACGCAACGTCGCGTCGCTTGTGGAAAGCATGCTGAACGACTATATCACCGGTGAGATCAACGAAAGCGCCGCGACCGGCGTGTACCTGACGCGGACGGTCGTGATCACGGCCGGCGCGGAGATCCTGCTGGTCCTGATCTGCCTGCTGATCAGCCAGCGCGCCAGAAAACACACCGGCACATTCGTACGCGAGCCGATCAAACGCCTTGAAAGCGTAACGGCGAAGCTGGCCGGAGGCGACCTGCAGGCGCGTATTCCGGAGACTGAAGTGACCGAACTGAAAAACCTGACCGGTCAGGTCAATGAGATGGCGGAAAACATGGAGGAACTGATGCAGCAGAGCATCAGGGACGAACGGAGCCTGAAGAAGGCGGAGCTGCGCACGCTGCAGGCTCAGATCAATCCGCACTTCCTGTATAACACCTTGGACGCCATCGTATGGAAGGCGGAAGCGGGCGAGGAGGATGAGGTCATCCGCCTGACGCGCGCGCTGAGCGACTTTTTCCGCATCAGCCTGAGCAGCGGCGCCGACTGGATCCCGATCAGCCAGGAAAAGAAGCATATCAACGGCTATCTGATGATACAGCAGACGCGGTACCGCGATATCCTGAAATACGAGATCGACATTCCGGATGAGCTGGACGGGTATTACGTACTGAAGCTGCTGCTGCAGCCGCTGGTGGAGAACGCCCTGTATCACGGCATCAAGTACAAGCGCGGCGGCGGGACCATCCGGGTGAAGGCGGAGAAGGACGGCGATCACCTGCTGTTCTCCGTGAGCGACACGGGGAGCGGCATGACGGAGGAGCGCCTGCGCGAGGTGCGGCAGCGCATCAACGCGCGGCAGCCGGTACATTCCACCGGCAGCGGCGGTTTCGGCCTTGTGAATGTTGATCTGCGGATCCGGCTGTACTATAACGAACCCGAAGGGCTGAGAATCGAAAGCGGACCGAACGGAACGGTGATCCGGCTCCGTGTGCCGTGCAGAACAGAGGAGGACCTGGCTGATGACCAAGGTATTTCTGGTTGATGATGAGATCGTGATCCGGGAAGGCATCCGCAACTCTTTTCCCTGGGAAACGAGTGATTACACGCTGGTCGGCGAAGCGCCCGACGGCGAGATCGCGATCCAGATGATCCGCGATACGAATCCGGATGTGCTGATCACCGATATACGCATGCCGTTTATGGACGGTCTGGCGCTGTGCAAAGCCGTACGCAGCGAGATGCCGTGGATCGGCATCATCATTCTGAGCGGTTATGACGAGTTTGATTACGCGCGGCAGGCGATCCAGCTGGGTGTGCGCGAGTATCTGCTCAAGCCGATCACGGCGGCGGAGCTGCGCCAGGCGCTCGACCGCGTGACGGAGACCATGCGGAGAGAACGGGAAGAGCGGAAAAACAGCCATGTTGCCGACGCGGACGATTTTCTGCGCGAAAAACTGATCGACAGCCTGTATAACGATGAAATGACGGAAACGGACGCCGAACATGTGATCACGCGGCTGCACGGAATGGGCGTGAATGTGGTGGCGGCCAAGTATACGGTGGTCGACGCCGCGTTCGAGCCGGCCGCGGACGGCGTGGCGGCACTGCGGGAACTGGCGGAAAACGCCGGCGGCATCCTGTATGTGACGGGCTGCAGGACCGGCGCGCGGATCCTGATCCTGGGCGACAATGAATCCGATACGGAGGAGCGGGCATACGCGTTCGCGAGCTCCGCCGCGAAGGAACTGGAACGCTGCGGCTGCAGAAAGATCCGCGCGTGTGTAGGCGAGATCGTGGGCCGGCCCGCCGATATCGTGAAGAGCCTCAAAACGGCGCGGAGCATCCGCCACGCGATGGACGAGGAACCGGCGCGGCCCGTGATCGTCGGCGTGCGTGAGCTGAGCGACATGCCAAGCGATAAGAAATCCCGCTCCGTGATCACGGAGGCCAGGTATTATCTGGCGCAGCATTATACGGATCCGAACCTGATGCTGCAGGATGTGGCCGGGGCCGTGAACATGAGCAACAGCCGCTTCTCCACCGTGTTCAGCCAGGAAACGGGAAAGACGTTCACGGAGTATCTGACGGGGCTGCGCATCGCCCGCGCCAAGGAGCTGCTCCGTACGACGGACATGAAGAGCGGCACGATCGCGTATGAGGTCGGATACAACGATAATCACTATTTCAGCTACCTGTTCAAGAAGAACACGGGCATGACGCCGGGCGAGTACAGAGATTCGCAATCATAAAATCAAAATGTAAAAAAACACCCCTTTGCAGCAGAAAAATGACACGGAATACAATAAATATCAACCAAACAGGAGAAAACGGGCGTGATTTTGGAATGATCTTCAACACTTTCAAAATCTGCGTCCATTTTCTTTTTGTTCGGATCGGTGTATTTTTGACCTAAAGAAACCGAAGGTTTCATAAAAAAGGAGGTAAATTCCATGAAGAAGGTTCTTTCCCTGGTTCTGGCTCTGGCTCTGGTTCTGAGCCTGGTCGCCGTCGCTTCCGCCGATGGCATCAAAGTCGGTATCGTGAACAACCCGCCGTCCGAGAGCGGCTATCGTGAAGCCAATGTCAAGGACTTCGAAAAAGTTTTCAGCGCTGAGAACGGCTACGAAGTCATGACCGCCTACACCCTGAAGAACGACGAACAGCTGGCTGCCGCCGAGCGTTTCGTGAACGCGGGCGTTGACGTGCTGCTGATCTCCGCCGCTGAGACCACCGGCTGGGACACCGTTCTGAAGCTGGCCAAGGACAACGGCATCCTCGTGTTCCTGTTCGACCGTATGATCGACTGCGATCCCGACCTGTATGAAGCTGCTGTCGTTTCCAACATGGCGAACGAAGGCGCGCTGGCCGTTGAATGGCTGCTGGGCCTGAATCTCGAAGAGTACAACATCATCCACATCCAGGGCGCCATGGGCAGCGATGCTCAGGTCGGCCGTACCGGTGCTGTGGACGAGCAGGCTGCCGCCGGCAAGTTCAACCTTGTCGCTCAGCAGACCGCTACCTGGGATGAGACCACCGCGAAGCAGATCACTGAATCCGTGATCAACAGCGGCGAAAAGTTCAACATCATCTATGCCGAGAACGACGGTATGGCTCAGGGCGCTGTGGCTGCTCTGGACGAAGCCGGCATCACTCACGGCAAAGACGGCGATGTCATCGTTATGGGCTTTGACTGCAACAAGTGGGCTCTGCGCAAGGTTCTGGCCGGCGAATGGAACTACGACGGACAGTGCAGCCCCTTCCAGGCCGCTGTGATCGATGAAATGATCAAGACCCTGAGCAATGGCGGAACCATCGAAGGTCTGAACGAGAAGAAGCAGAAGATCTCCGAAGAGACCTGCTTCACCTGCGACACCATCACCGAAGACGACATCAACAACTACGGTCTGGGTGACTGATCTCAGGTAAACTGAAGTCTGACATTTCATAGCAGCGCGGTGCGGATATGTGGAGTTACTTCCGCGTATCTGCACCGCGCTTTGTGTGAACAGCGGAGAAGCGGCGGCGCGGAGCTGCCGCCTGCCCATTGTTCACGAAACAGTACACCACACGGAGGAGAGAACAGATGGAAAATGAAGCATTGCTTCGGATGACCGGCATTTGCAAACAATTTCCGGGTGTCAAAGCACTTCAGAATGTGGAGTTTACCCTTCGCCGCGGCGAGATCCACGCGCTGATGGGTGAGAACGGCGCCGGAAAATCCACATTGATCAAGGTCCTGACGGGCGTTTACCCGAAAGACGCGGGGAAGATCATACTGGATGGGAAAGAGATCGCCATTCACTCTCCGGACCAGGCGCAGAAGCAGGGTATCAGCACCGTGTATCAGGAGATCACCCTGTGCCCGAACCTGACCGTGGCTGAAAATATCTATATCGGCCGGGATAAGACCGCGATCATACCGTGGAAAAAGTTCAACCATGACGCGGATGAACTGCTCAAAAGCCTTTCCATACCGGCGCGCGCGAAGCAGCTGCTGGGAAGCTGCTCGCTGGCTGTGCAGCAGATGGTGGCCATCGCCCGCGCGGTGGACATGAAGTGCAAGGTGCTGATCCTTGATGAGCCCACCTCGTCCCTGGATGATCACGAGGTGGAGATGCTGTTCTCCCTGATGCGCAGGCTGAAGCAGGAAGGCGTCGGCATCATTTTCGTGACCCACTTCCTGGATCAGGTGTACGCGGTCTCAGACCGGATCACCGTGCTGAGAAACGGCGAACTGGTGGGCGAATACAAAACGGAAGAGCTGCCCATGCTTGAGCTTGTGAGCAGAATGATGGGCAAGGAGCTGGAAAACCTGTCCAATATTTCTGTGGACCATGATTCCGGCGCCAAAGCGGAACGTCCGGTCTTTTATCAGGCGGAGGGTCTTGCCAGCAAGGAAACGAACCCGTTCAGCTTCCACGCGGACGAAGGGGAAGTCACGGGCTTCACGGGTCTGCTGGGCTCCGGACGCAGCGAGTGCGTGCGCGCGATCTTCGGCGCTGATAAGGTATCCGGCGGAAAGGTCAGCATCCGCGGCAAAAACGTGAAGATCACCCGGCCCAAGCAGGCCATGAAGAACGGCATCGGCTATCTGCCGGAGGACCGTAAGCGCGACGGCATCATCGCGGATCTTTCCGTAAGGGAGAATATCATCCTGGCCAGCCAGGTGATGCAGGGCTTCTTCAAACCTTTCTCCCGCGCGGAAGCGGAAGCCTTCGCCGATGAATACATCAAGGCCCTGCAGATCAAGACCGCATCGCAGGATACGCCCGTCGGCTCCCTTTCAGGCGGCAATCAGCAGAAGGTGATCCTGGCGCGCTGGCTGCTGACGCATCCGCAGTATCTGATCCTGGATGAGCCCACGCGCGGCATCGACATCGGTACAAAGACCGAGATCCAGCGTCTGGTGCTGAAGCTGGCGGAAGAGGGCATGACCGTGACATTCATTTCTTCCGAGATCGAGGAGATGCTGCGGACCTGCTCCAGGCTGATCGTCATGCGCGACAAGCATGTGGTGGGTGAACTGACGGGGGATCACCTGAATCAGAATGAGATCATGAGAACGATCGCGGGAGGTGAGGAACAATGAAAAAGCAGTCTGAAGTTCAGTCCTACTCTTTCTTTCAGAAACACTCACAGCTTCTGATCCCCGTAACGATACTGGCGCTGCTGCTGCTGTTCAACCTGTTCCGTGATTCCTCATATTTCAATATCACGATCCGCTACAACAATGACAACAATCCGGTGCTGGCGGGCAATCTGGTCAGCACGATCGTTGACGCCTCCGAGCTGGTGATCCTGTCCATCGGCATGACACTGGTGACCGCGGCGTGCGGAGGACAGGATATCTCGGTCGGCGCGCTGGGCACGATCGCGGCCACCGTGTTCGCGAAGGTCCTGTATCTCTTTGATGAGATCGGCGTTGCCCAGATCCTGATCGCCCTGCTGGCGACCTGCGGTGTGACCGTTCTTTTCTCCCTGTTCAACGGCACGCTGGTGGCTGTTTTCAAAATACAGCCGATGATCGCCACGCTGATCCTGTTCACCTGCGGACGCAGCATCGCTTACTGGATCGGCCAGATCGCGAATCTGTTCGTTCCCGAAAACCCGATCACGCCGATCATCGGAACCGTGATCCCGGGCTTCCCGGTACCGGTGCCGATCCTGATCGTGATCGCCGTCGGCATTCTGTTCGCGCTGGTCTTCAAGTTCACAAACCTGCGCCTGTATACGCAGACCGTGGGCATCAACCAGGGCGCGGCGCGGCTGAACGGCATCAACTGCGTGGCGATCAAGCTGATCAGCTTCGCCATTCTCGGCATCTGCTGCGCGATTGCCGGCGTGATCAACGTGTGCCGCATCGACGGCAAAGTGACCTACAACTCCCTGATGGTCGACTTTGAAATGAAGGCGATCCTTGCCGTGGCCATCGGCGGAAACAGCCTCGGCGGCGGCAAGTTCCGGATCATCGGCTCCGTGCTGGGCGCTTACGCGTACTGCCTGCTGTTCAACACCCTGATCGCGATGAAGGTGCCGAGCACACATATCACCGCTTATCAGGCGATCGTGATCTTCCTGCTGGTGATCTTCAGCTCCGATCAGGTGAAGGAGACGATCGCGAAGTTCTGGAAAACATGGATCGTCGGAACGTTCAGAAGCAAAACGACCGGAACGGATGTCTCTTCCGGGAAGGAGGCGTGACCATGACAAAGACGATCTCCGGCGGGAACCGCGGCAAGACGCAGCGGGAACCGATCGCCAACTCCCAGCTCCTGTTCATTATCGCGGTCGCGATCTTCGTACTGCTTTACTGTGTCGCGATCATTTTCTTCGGCAACAAGGGCTTCCTGAAGCCGCAGACGCTGCTGACGATGTTCAATGAAAACGCGGCGCTGATCATTGTGGCATGCGGTCTGACCATTGTGATGATCACCGGCGGCATCGACATTTCCGTGGGCGCCGTGATCGCGCTTGTCAGTATCTCCGGCGCGAAATATCTGCAGAACGGCGGCGAGATCTGGGTGTCCGTGCTGATGGCGCTCGGTATCGGTCTGGCTTTCGGCATCTTCCAGGGCTTCCTGATCAGCTATCTGAAGATCCAGCCGTTCATCATCACCCTGGCCGGTATGTTCCTGGCCCGCGGTCTGGTGACCGTGGTATCCAAGGAGGGCATCAGCCTGACGAGCGAAGCGGCGCCGGCATTTATCAAACTGAAGGACTTCCGCATCAGTATTGACGCGCTGGGAAGCACTGATATCAAAGGCCTGACCAAGAAAGTCGTGTTTACGCCCGGTACGCTTGAAGTGACGGTCATCGTGGCCCTGATCATCCTGCTGGCGGTCGCGCTGATGCTGAAGAAAACGCGTCTCGGACGCCATTTCTACGCGGTGGGCGGCAATCCGCAGAGCGCGCTGATGCTTGGCTGCAATGTGCAGAGGGTCCGCTTCCACGCGTATATCATCAGCGGTCTGCTGGCGGGCATCGCGGGTTATGTCAATCTGATGCACAAAGGCGCGGGCAACCCCACCATGGCGGCCGGCATGGAAATGGACGCCATCGCTTCCTCCATTATCGGCGGCACGATGCTGTCCGGCGGCGTGGGCAATGTGTTCGGGACGCTGTTCGGCGTGCTGAACCTGAGCACGATCAAAAACATCGTTCAGGTCTCCGGCATCAGCAACGGCGGCAAGGAATGGTGGCAGAACATCACCACCGGCGGTATGCTGTGCATCTTCATCGTGATGCAGAGCATCATCCTGTTCGCGCGCGGCAAATCCAGCAAGAAGAAAGCCGAAAACAAACCGCTCAAAAACTGAGGTTCTTCACGGAAAGTCAGACTATGGCAAAAGTGTGGCGAAGGTTTCCAAAGGGCGATCGCAAAGCCCTTTGGTCGCGCCCGCAGGCGCGAAATTTCTATGCTGCAATGAAGAGTAGACAGCCCAGATTTCCGTGAAGACCCAAAACTGACGCGGAATTGCATATGAAAAGCGGGGGGCCGGCCGGCCCCCCGCTGCTGTGATCACGGGTATCGGATCATTCAAAAACGATGTCTGTCAGGAACTGGATCGCATTGTCAATATCCGCGTCGGTAACGGTCTTCTCGAGCACGCCGGAAACATCCGCATAGACAACGAACAGCTGGATCAGATAGCCTTTGTACAGCGTGTAGATGGTCACGGAGTCATAATTGAACTCGGTATAGTTCTCATTGATGACGATCAGCTTTGTGCCGAGCCCGGTCTCCGCTTCGCCGACGGTGGGGTTGTTCAGGTCCTCGCACAGGTCGATCTTCAGCTGAGCCAGTTCATCCTCGGGCAGATCGTTGAGGCGCTCCAGACCGGTGTATTCCTCGGAGGGGCAGACCATCAGGGTCATGCAGGGGGCGTTTTCACAGATCTCCGGCTCAAAACCCGCGATCAGGTTGCCTTCATAGAAAACAGCGTCATACGCCTTGTAGCCTTCCGGGATCACGGCGGTGACCGTAACGCCTTCATCTACAACATAGCTGACATTTTCCGCCAGCGCGGTGCAGGAGAACAGCAGCATCAGGGCAAGCAGGGAAGCAAGCATTTTTTTCATATACAGATTCCTCCTTCTGAATCATTGCATACAAGATCAATAAAGGGGAGCCACACAGGACTTCAGAATGAAGCCGACGTATCCGCTGTCCACGATCTGCACCTGCGCCCAGGTATTGCTTTCAGCCAGGACCAGGATCTCAGTGTCACACAGATACTTGGCGCTGTAACGGGCGTTGGTGTTCGGGATCCAGCGCAGATGGACCCAGTTGGCGGGATTCTTGGTGGTGATGACCGCCTGATACGGCTCATCCAGCAGCACCAGGGCCTTACAGGCCGCGTCGATCTCTTCATAGGAGGGACCGGTCTGATCTCCGTCATATCCGCCGCTCTTGTAGGGACCGGGATCCTTGGAAGTGAGGTATTTGCTCATGATATAGCCTTTCAGTTCGCCGCCCATGGTATCGGGATCGCGGGTGGTGACATAGACCCAGGTGCCGTTGTAGACCCGTTCAACGGATACGGTCTGGCGGTAGGGGATCTTATTGAGGATGTTCGCGTCGCTCGTGGCGTCGGGCGTGGAGCGGACCTTCAGGGGCAGACCGTTGGCGGTCTTCACATAATAGAAGCCGCCGACCTTCATGGTTGCGGCGCTTGCCAGAACAGGTGTGAGGGCAAGCACGAGCAGGGCCAGGACGCAAAGGAAACGTTTCATGGAATGTACACCTCCGTTTTATTTTACTGAAATTTCCTGAACGTGATTATACCACAGGGAAATGATTTTGCAATATTTCCTTCGGTACATGAACAGTGTACCACACGGAATGTTGCAAAAGCGTTGCATGCTTTGCTTGAAAATGCGGCAGATCATCTCAATTCAACGCTCATACTCTTCATCCGGTCAGCACAGGCAAAAGTCAAGGGAGGAGTATTTCTTGAACCTTTTGAATGAGTTTACTTGCGTTGATATTGTTATGTTCAGCTAAGTATATTATTCTATGTGCTGCATCCATCATCATTTTTTCATATGAATCCAATTTTAAAACTTTTTTACATATTTCATTCTCACCGGTGAGTTCGCCGTTTTGAACCAAAAATCCGGAAAAGAAAGTCAGTGTTACATCTTCTGAATCATTTAACTTAGTAATAGTAAACATATATGGATCATTTACCAGGCTTCGTACTATCGATTATACCAAAAGCGATAGGCAATGAAACCAGATGCTTCCCACAGAATATCATCACAATTCTCGTTTGTTGCAGACAAAGGTTTTACTATGCATCCTTTTTCGTTACAATAGTCCATATAATCATATATCATCAAAGCATTTCCGGAAAAGCTCAGACCTAACGCGCCATGATCGATCAGGTACCTGACATTAGCAGAAGGCGAAATAATTATATGTCCTCCAGCAATATAGTACTCTTTTGTATCATCATCAAAAGTTAACCAAGTAATCTCACGATCGCTATTACTGAATTCATGCCAGGTGAGTATTGATGCTTCAATAAACTCTCTACTCTCGTAGTATGACCTGTCGTTATATGATCCGCCCACATGCCGTGAACAGATTGCAAATTGAATGCCTACTATCACCCAAAAAGTGATAAAAGCGAATACTACTCCTCCAATGAGTAGAAATAATCTACGGTTACTCACTTGCTGCCTCCCGCATGTAGATCCTGTTATAACTAACAACGTACCCCATTAGGGTTGTGGATAGCCGCATATATCATAAGTGAACACATAGATAAAACTCAATCCCATATCCTCGTACGCTTGTCTCACACCTGCCCACCTGGCCTTTTGATCCCACCATTCGTCAAAACGCCGGCTGCCAACTATTGAACCGCCTTGCGCAAGATAGCCGCTCATATTTCCATTGATACCATGGCAACAAAGATAATATGCCCAAACATAGTTTCCGGCTTCATTTCGATCATATAGAATTCCGTCAATCATGTATAGCGCATTGATATCGAGCTTAAGCTTGAAATCAAGATCTCCTTCAAGCGACTCTTGAAAAACTCTTGTCAAGGAAAAAGACTTTTGGTTAGCTTCACGTATAATCTCTTTCATCTTTGATTCTTTGAATGCAAAGTCGATCCTATTCCATTGCTCACTGTCACCCATTCGAGATCCTGTTTCAAAACTATTTGCCTTATATCGTTGTCCGCCATATTCAATAAAGAATCGATCTTCATGCAAGAAATCCAACAATCCCCAGTTATTTTCAATATAAAAGTTACCTGGGGAAGTGAAAATATAATCTTTTGTCCCGTCATGATCTTGGCGCATTATCGGGTTATTAGAGGCATATGAGAAAGCTTCCAAGCACGCTGTTTCATTGAGTATAGCATTATCTGCACTCACGAACCTGCACCACTCCGGCCTGTAATACCTGCTCCTCAGGTAATACAGCCCCGTCTCCTCATCCCACACATATCCTCTATACCGGAACGGCTGCACCGTGCCCAGCGTGCCCGCCATAGTTCCCGTCTTCTCGGTCGGTTTTCCCCATGCGTCATATGTGTATTCAACGACCTTCGTCCCTGTTCCGTCAACAAGCGCAACAACATCAC
>JAUNQH010000074.1 GCA_030536295.1 Clostridia bacterium
CTGAAGTTCACTGGTTTTTATTTTTCCAGTGTCTACTTCAGGGGGAGCATATCAGATCGGTCTGTTCCGCGGGGACGCTTTTTATGATCTTTGGATCAGTGTTTCATTACAGCAGGAAGGGTTCCAGCGGCTGACCGTTCAGCCCGAACAGCGGCGCCTCCGCGTACTCGACCCACGCGTACCGCGCGTGCACGGGACGCGCGATGCTTCCGGCATGCAGGATCAGCCGGTCTTCCCGGATCTCCGCTTCGGCTTTCACAAACCTTCCGTCTTCGCCGGCGATCTCCAGCAGCAAGTCTTCTGCCTCCGCCCTGACCGGCGCGGTCAGCAGCACCGTCAGCCGGTCATCGTCGGCATACTTGCCGGCGGCACGGGGGCAAAGCTCCGCTTTCTCGCCATACACAACGTCGAGTGCGAGTTCCGCGAGCCTTTCACCGGGTGTTTTTTTGTCCACCGGATGGATATTGCCTCTTTCGCCGCAATCCAGCATGCAGATCATGCCGCTGTCGCGGATAAAGTCCCTTGCCCTCGCCTGCGCCAGCCGGATCTCCTGCCAGTGCGTGGGACCCAGGGGCTTGAATTCCGTCCACATAGGCAGCTGAACATTCAGGAAAGGCAGCCTGTCATCCATGAACTGTTCGCGCCAGAACGCGACAAGCTGCGCAAGCAGCAGATCATAGTGTCCGGTATACCCCGCGTCCTGCTCTCCCTGATAGAACAGCAGCCCTGTCAGCGCGGCCGGTATCACGGTCGCGGTCATGGTATCATGCAGCCCGCCCGGCCGGAAAGGGGAACCGGGACCGACCGGCGGATGCCAGGGATACAGCCCGCAGGCTTCATCCACTTCTTCGGTCTCCGCTTCCGGGTGCGCAGCGCGGTATGCTTCCGTGCGTTCGGTCCACGCGGCGATCTCATCCTGCCACGCTTTTTCCTCCGCAAGGAACTGCGCCATGGTCTTATTACCGCCGTTCCGCGCGTATTCATCCAGATAGCGGGCGCCTTCAGCAGTCTGCCGCAGCGTCTTCTCCGGCATCCAGCAGGTCACCGAGGTCCCGCCCCAGTTACAGTTGATGATGCCGACCGGCACGTCCGGATGCAGCCGGCGCAGTTTCGCCGCGAAGAAATACGCCACGGCGCTCAGGTTCCCGCCGGCACCGGGCACGATCGCCGTCCAGCGCGCGTGATCCGCGGCCGCGCGCTGTTCATCGGATACCAGCGCGTACTTGTTCACGTAATAGTACCGCAGCATCGGATCATCGTGTTCGCGGATCGCTTCCCGCCCGCCCAGCGCGTTCTGCAGCTCCAGCTCCATGTTGCTCTGCCCGCCGGCCAGATAAACATCACCGACGGCAATATCGGAAGCTGTAAAGCATTCGTCTCCTGCCGATATGCTCAGTGTGCATCCCGTCATGGCTTCCTGCGGTCTCAGCAGCGCGGTAAAGCGGCCGTTCCCGGCGGTGCAGACATTCCGCGCCAGCAGGTTCCCGCAGCAGTCCCGCAGCGTCACCGTCACAGCGGCACCGCTGTCCGCCTCACCGAATACGCGTATTTCCTTCCGCCGGCACAGCACCGCGCCGTCCGTAAAGAGAGATGCCGCTTTCAGCATCATTCACGCCTCATTTCCTTATGCCCGATCCTTCGCAGCGGTTCATCAGAAATCCACATCCGCCTGATCGTCGCCCCACTGCAGATCGGAATGCGCCTTGATATATGTCACCACATCGTCAACGGTCGTAAACGCCAGACCCACATTCGTATCCGCCGCGCCGTAATAGATCGCGATGCGTCCGGTCTCACCGTCCTGCAGCGTCGCGCACGGGAAAACGACATTCGGCACAAAGCCGGTGGTCTCATAAGGCGCTTCCGGCGTCAGCAGATGATTCTCGCAGCGGTACAGCACCATGCCCGGCTCGTTGATATCCAGGATCGCGCCGCCCATGGAATACACAAATCCGTTGCATGTTGTCGCCACACCGTGATAGAACAGCAGCCAGCCTTCCGTCGTCTCAATGGGCGCCGCGCCCGCGCCGATCTTCACGGACTCCCACCATTTATTGCCGCGGCCCATCACGTGCCGGTGGCAGCCCCAGTAGGTCATATCCGGGGATTCGGACAGGAAGATATCACCGAAGGGCGTGTGTCCGCTATCGGACGGGCGGGACAGCAGCTTGTATTTTCCGTTGATCTTCCGCGGAAACAACACTGCGTTCCGGTTGAACGGGATAAAGGGATTCTCGATCCGGGTAAAGGTCTCAAAGTCTTTTGTCTTCGCCATGCCGATGGCGGCGCCGTAGAAATCGGTGCACCAGATGATATAGTAGGTATCCTCCACCTTCACCAGCCGCGGATCATACGCGTAGTGCGGCATTCTGGGCTTGCCGTTCTCATCCTGAAAGGGGACTTTACGGCGTTCAACATCCCAATGGATGCCGTCTTTGGAGTGGCCGAGATAAACATGCGGGATCCCGTTGACCTGCTCGCCGCGCAGCACGGCGATATACCCGTCCTTCCACGGCACGACGGCGCTGTTGAAGATCCGCGCGATCTCAGGCGTGGGATTACGCCCCATCACAGGATTCTCAGAATACCGCCACACCGGGGATTCCGTCATCAGACCGGCAGGGCGATCCTGCCAGGGGATATTCGGAAGAGCGTCCACATTGACCAGACGAACCTTATCCATTTTCATTCGACCTCACTTTATTGGTTTTGATGATATCTTCATTTTTGCACGGCCTGAAACCGCGGCAGTTCCTTCAGCCCGGCGCCGGATCATGCTCCGGTACACGAAAGCCCGCCGTACAGGTATGCTGTTGCGTTCATTATATAGGTCCGCGTTTTTCTTTGTCAACACCATCGCACCGCTGCCGGCAGACAGTTTACGGAAGGTCCGTGAAAAGCAGCGCCGGTCCCGGGTGTCCCGCATGAAACGTCTTCGCTGTCCGTCCGGCGGCAGTCAGTTCATCACGTTGATCCCGTACTGATAAAAAGTGCCGTGAAAGTGGAATAAAATACAATTTATTGCGCATTATGAATTGACATTCGACCCGATTTTGACTATTCTGTTTGAGTATTTTTCTATCCAACGCGGTACGTTTATGGAGGAATGAGCATGGAGAACAACAAGCGTCCCGAAAGTATGCAGCGCATCAATACGCCTGAGCTGGCGAATGCCTTTATCGACGAACAGATCGCGGCCATCCGCGCCCAGGTCGGCGACAAAAAAGTACTGCTGGCCCTGTCCGGCGGTGTCGATTCTTCCGTTTGCGCGGCTCTGCTGATCAAAGCCATCGGCAAACAGCTGGTCTGTGTTCACGTCAATCACGGTCTGCTCCGCAAGGGCGAGCCCGAGCAGGTCATTGAGGTCTTCCGTCATCAGATGGACGCCAACCTGATCTACGTTGACGCGGTCGACCGTTTCCTGGATAAGCTGGTCGATGTGACCGATCCGGAGCAGAAGCGTAAGATCATCGGCAAGGAATTCATCGAAGTCTTCGCCGAAGAAGCCGGCAAGCAGGACGGCATTGAGTTCCTTGCTCAGGGAACCATTTATCCCGATATTCTCGAATCCGACGGCGTCAAGGCTCATCACAACGTTGGCGGACTTCCGCCTGAACTGAACTTTGAGCTGGTGGAGCCCGTCAAGTTCCTGTATAAGGATGAGGTCCGTGTTGTCGGCAAGACGCTGGGTCTGCCGGACGGCATGGTCTACCGTCAGCCCTTCCCCGGTCCCGGTCTGGGCGTCCGCTGCGTCGGCGCCATCACCCGCGACCGTCTGGAGGCCGTACGCGAATCCGATGCCATCCTGCGTGAAGAGTTCGCAAACGCCGGTCTGGAAGGCAAGGTGTGGCAGTATTTCACCGTGGTGCCGGATTTCCGCTCCACCGGTATCCGTGACGGCAAGCGCTGCTGGGACTGGCCCGTCATCATCCGTGCGGTCAACAGCATCGATGCCACTTCCGCCAGCATTGAAGAAGTGCCCTACGCCGTGCTGAACAAGATCGTGAACCGGATCCTGGCCGAGGTCAAGGGTGTCAACCGCGTCCTGTATGATCTCAGCCCCAAGCCCGTTGCCACGATCGAATACGAATAAAAAACAGGATCCCGGGAATCCTTGCAAAATAAGGATTCCCGGGATTTCTTTATGCCATCTGAGTACATTTTGAGTACAATTTATCTTTTTTACTCTTTTGCAAGCGGTTCTCTGCAGGAGATAAGTTCCAATTCAATAGCCTCAAGCGTTGACTCCAGGTCATGATAATTGTCAAGGGTCGTCTGGTCAGCATTTTCAATAAACTTGCTGGCATTAAGATAAATGCCATAGAAGCATTCCCACTTGATCAGTTTATCCAGCACATCTGAATCTGTCAGGCATAAAGTGAAGTCATTCACCTGAATGGCTTTCTTTTTTTTGCTTTCTGAAAACTGCATTGCAAAATATCCCGCCAAAGGGGATGCCGGCACCAACTGTGCCGATTCCGGGGTGATATATTTCTCTTCGTTTCTTTCACCGCGAAGCATCAGGATCCCGGACTTATGAAGCTCCATCAATAAGCCGTACAGATCACCGACTGTTTCCATGCGGAACTGCGTGTCAAACCCATCCAGAGCACTGCGATTCACGTGAAGCGCGTCAGCGATACGTTCGATCTGTGCCGCCTGTGGCTGCATTTTATTCGTTTCATATTTTCTGATGGAAACAGGATGGATGCCTGTTACGCTTGCAAGCTGATCCTGTGTTATTCCAAGCTTTTTCCGAAAATACCTGATCTTTTCACCAATCGTAAGCATAAAGAAACCTCCTCCCGGATTCTCCATAACAGTATAACACAAAAATAGCGAGATGGCTACATTTTTTATTTACTCCCTATTGACATAGCGACATCGCTACACTATAATAAAGAATGTAGCGAGCTGGCTACAATAAACAAAGGAGGTTTTCTATGAAGGACGAGATTTTTGTAACAGCAGCGGAATTAGCCCAGATAGCAAAGATATCTGTCGGGCATGCCTACAAGATAATCCACAGGCTTAATGAAGAGTTAGAGCAGATGGGTTATCTGGTTTTCTCGGGAAGAGTGCCGCGGAAGTATCTCGAGGAACGGCTTTACGGATTTGCGAAAGGAGCGTGATCAGACAATGATGAAAGCTGAAAAGTACGGCAAAAATGGCAAATGGATGATCCAGTACCGATACAAGGACTGGACCGGTAAGGTATGCAAATCAACGAAACGGGGTTTCAACACCAAGCGGGAAGCTGAAGAATGGCTCAGAAATTTCCTTCAGATCCAGAAGCATGACCTGGACATGAAGTTCTCAGACTTCGTCTCCATCTATATGGAAGACATGAAGGGAAGGCTTCGTGAGCATACCATGGTAAACAAACAGTACATTATCGCGGACAAATTGCTCCCCTACTTCGGGCAAAAGCCCATGAATGAAATCACAGTGGCGGATATCCGGGCATGGCAGAACATGCTGATGGAAAAGGGATATTCCCAGACGTACCTGAAGACGATCAACAACCAGCTCAGTGCGATCTTCAATTTCGCGGTACGTTACTATGAACTTTCATCCAATCCTTGCAGAAAAGCCGGCAGTATGGGAAAAGCCAAAGCAGAGGAAAAGCAGTTCTGGACAAAGGAAGAATTCCAGGAATTCATCGACAGCCTGATGGACAAGCGTGTCTCCTGGATGGCATTCATGGTGCTGTTCTGGACCGGTATACGAATCGGGGAATTGCTGGCGCTGACCTGGGAAGACATCGATTTCGATGCCAGGACGCTGACCATTAACAAATCGTATCAGCGCCTGAAGGGAAAGATGTGGTCACAGCGCCCAAGACGCCGAAAGCAAACCGGAAGATCAGCCTTCCGGACTTCCTGGTGGCAGACCTTCAGGATTATCATGACAGTCTTTATAAACCGGACGGTTCGGATCGGATTCTTCCGATTTCCAAAAGCACCCTTGAAAAGGACATGGTAACTGGTTGTGAACGTAGCGGCGTGAAAAAGATCCGGATCCATGATATCAGGCACAGCCACGCAAGCCTGCTGGCCAAGATGAGGGTACCGATCAAGGAAGTGTCCGAACGTCTTGGACACGAGAACATTGAGACAACGCTGAACACGTACTCTCACCTCTACCCGGATGATCAGCAACTGTTGGCTGAACAGCTGAACGACTTCTACCGGAAAGGGCAACAGCAGGACGAAACGGAGGAAACAGATCATGAGTGAAAGATACAGTGACCATGTGCGAACGCGGAATATGACAGTCAGTTTCCGGCTGACTCCGGAAGAATACCGGCAAATGCAGGAAAGGATTGTGATCACAGGACTCCCGAAAGCGGAATTCATGATCCGGTCCATGCTGGAGCAACAAGTTGGAATCCGTGTCGGAAAGTTTGAAAGCGACAGGCTCAGTCTGGAAATCAAGCGGCTCCACACGGCTTTGGGAAAGACGAGTGTGCCGGAAAACGCTGTCAGCCTCCTGCTGGAATGTCGGGCCCTGTTGGAACAAATCATCAAAATTACAAACACAAAAATGAAAACGGAGGGATCTGAATGATCGAAATGAAAAAATCGACCGTCCCAAGCTCATCTGTTGGCGCAGATGAAGGACAGC
>JAUNQH010000034.1 GCA_030536295.1 Clostridia bacterium
ACTACGTCAAGAACATGATCACCGGTGCTGCCCAGATGGACGGCGCTATCCTGGTAGTTTCCGCTCCCGACGGTCCGATGCCCCAGACCCGTGAGCACATCCTGCTGGCCCGTCAGGTCGGCGTTCCCTACATCGTAGTCTTCATGAACAAGACTGACATGATGGACGACGAAGAACTGCTCGAGCTGGTCGAGATGGAGATCCGTGAACTGCTGAGCAGCTACAACTTCCCGGGCGATGACATCCCGATCATCAAGGGCTCCGCTCTGAAGGCTCTGGAATACATCACCAACGGCGGCACCGACGTGGACAACTGCGAAGAGTGCAAGTGCGTCTGGGAACTGATGGAAGCTGTTGACAGCTACATCCCCGAACCCGCCCGCGCGACGGATCAGCCCTTCCTGATGCCCGTTGAAGACGTGTTCAGCATCTCCGGCCGCGGCACCGTTGCTACCGGCCGTGTCGAGCGCGGAACCGTTAAGGTGTCCGACCAGGTCGAGATCGTCGGTCTGATGGACAAAGCCCGCAGCACCGTCGTTACCGGTGTTGAAATGTTCCACAAGCTGCTGGACCAGGCGGAAGCCGGCGACAACATCGGCGCTCTGCTGCGCGGTGTGCAGCGTACCGAGATCGAGCGCGGCCAGGTGCTGGCGAAGCCCGGCAGCATCAAGCCCCACACCCACTGCATCGGCCAGGTCTACGTACTGACCAAGGAAGAGGGCGGCCGTCATACTCCTTTCTTCAACGGCTATCGTCCCCAGTTCTACTTCCGCACCACCGACGTTACCGGCAACATCAAGCTGCCCGATGGCGTTGAGATGGTCATGCCCGGCGACAACATCGACATGGAAATCACCCTGATCACCCCCATCGCTATGGAGCAGGGCCTCCGCTTCGCTATCCGTGAAGGCGGCCGTACCGTCGGTTCCGGCGTTGTTGCCAAGGTCATCGAATAATTCTTCCGATAAGATCAGGAGGTGCCCAAAATGGCAAATGCCGCCCGTAACAAGATTTGCCTGTCCTGCACCGAGTGCAAGCAGCGCAACTACAACAACATGAAGAATAAAAAGAACACCCCGGATCGCATTGAGCTCATGAAGTATTGCCCCTTCTGCAAGAAGCACACCGCTCATCGCGAAACGAAGTGATCCCCGTCCCGACTACGTAATGAGGATGTGAGAAAAATGTCTGAGGAGAATAAGGTGACTGAACAGGCGAAGAAGTCTGTCAAGAAAGCCGAGGAAGGCAAACTGCAGAAGATTCTGAAGTGGTTTACCAATCTTCCCCAGAAGATCGCAAAGCCCTTCAAGAACATGTGGTATGAGCTGAAAAAGGTTACGTGGCCCAGCAAGAACAAGCTGATCGCGTACTCCGTCATCGTGCTCGTATTCATGCTGTTCATGGGTATCGTCATCGGCCTGCTGGACATGGGCGCGTCCGCGCTGGTCAAGCTGCTGGTGGCATAACGTACATAGGAGAAACGGAACATGGCTGACAACAACAGGGAAGCCTGCTGGTATGTGGTCCACACATATTCAGGCTATGAGAACAAGGTCAAGGATACACTTGAAAAAACGATCGAAAACAACAATGCCATGAAGGACCTGATCTTCGAGGTCCGGGTACCTATGGAGGATGTTGTTGAGATCCGGAACGGCAAACGGGTCAAAAGCCAGCGCAAGGTCTATCCGGGCTACGTGCTCGTGCATATGATCGAGACCAGCGACAGCTGGTACGTTGTGCGGAACACCCGCGGCGTAACGGGCTTTGTGGGCCCGGATTCCAAGCCGGTCCCGCTGACGCAGGAAGAAGTCGATATGATGCTCAACTCCGAACAGAAGAGCGTTGACTTCGGTTTCGCCATCGGCGAAAACGTGCGTATCCTGTCCGGTCCCCTGGAGAACTTCAGCGGTGTCGTTGAAGACGTGGATACCATCCGCGGAAAGCTGACTGTCAAAGTTCAGATGTTCTTTGGCCGTGAGACGCCCGTTGAGGTGGATCTGGATCAGGTTGAGAAGATCGACTGATCCTTCTCCGTTATTGATGTTGCTGCACAGGGGACGGTGATGAACCGTCCCCGGGCATATCACTTTCGCGTTCGCGCGTCAGTGAAGCGTGGGAGGAAGTTGTAAACGCTTCCGCGTGACCACATTTTTTAGGAGGTGCCAATAAAATGGCCAAGAAAGTATCTGCTTACATCAAACTGCAGGTTCCTGCCGCCAAGGCAACGCCCGCTCCGCCTATCGGTCCCGCTCTGGGCCAGCACGGCGTGAACATTCCCGGATTCTGCAAGGAATTCAATGAACGTACCGCCAAGGATGCCGGTCTGATCATTCCCGTGGTCATCACCGTGTATTCCGACCGTACCTTCACCTTCATCACCAAGACGCCTCCGGCGCCCGTGCTGATCAAGAAGGAATTGAACCTTCAGACCGCCAGCGGCCGTCCCAACAAGGACAAAGTCGGCCAGCTGACCAAGGACCAGGTCCGTAAGATCGCAACCATCAAGATGCCCGATCTGAATGCCGCCCGAAGCGACGCCGCCTGGCGCATGGTCGCCGTACCCGCCCGCAGCATGGGTATCACCGTGGAAGAGTAAACGACCGGGGCCAGGCCCCTTAATATGTGGGAGGACATCGAGCCGCTATTACCACACAGGAGGAATGTAGATTATGAAGCATGGTAAGAAATATTCCGACAGCGCTAAGCTGATCGACCATATCAAGCAGTATGATCCCGAAGAGGCCGTTGATCTGGTTCTGAAGACCGGCAAGGCCAAGTTCGATGAGACTGTTGAGATCTCCGTACGTCTGGGTGTTGACCCCCGTCACGCTGACCAGCAGGTCCGCGGTGCTGTCGTTCTGCCTCACGGCACCGGCCGTACCATCCGCGTACTGGTTATCGCCAAGGGCGACAAAGCGAAGGAAGCCGAGGCTGCCGGAGCTGATTTCGTCGGCGCTGAAGATATGATCCAGAAGATCCAGCAGGAAAACTGGTTCGATTTCGATGTCTGCGTTGCCACACCCGATATGATGGGTATGGTCGGCCGCATCGGTCGTGTTCTGGGCCCGAAGGGCCTCATGCCCAACCCCAAGAGCGGAACCGTGACCATGGATCTGACCCGTGCTATCCACGATATCAAAGCCGGTAAGGTCGAGTATCGTCTGGACAAGACCGCGATCATCCATTGCCCCATCGGTAAGATCTCTTTCGGCAACCAGAAGCTGGGTGAAAACCTGCAGACTCTGATGGAAGCCATTATCAAGGCTAAGCCCGCCGCCGCCAAGGGCACCTATGTGAAGAGCGTTTACCTCTCCAGCACCATGGGTCCCTCTGTGCGTGTGAACCCGCTTAAGTTCTGATGCAAACAGGAAAGACCGCCGGCAACGGCGGTCTTTTTGTTTGCGCCGAAAGATATGAAGAATCATAAGGTGTGAAGGGAAAACAGGGAAGCGAGTCGAATTAATATAGTTTGCGGAGAAAGGAGGAATGCGGATGAAACTGGACCCGAAGCTGCTGCGGGAGACCGCCGGTGAAGTGGAAACGGCTGCAGGAAAGGAACTGTTCCGCACGGGGCATGTGCGCCTGCTGGAAGAAACGCAGACGCGTATCCGCTATGCCGTATCGGAAATGCAGCGGCATGAGGTGACCGTGACGGACCGCATGACGATCCACTGCGACTGCGAAGTGTTCGCGTCACGCTTTTCATGCCGGCACGCGATCGCGGCATGGATGTTCGCGTGCGATACCGATATGCCCGAAAGGCTGCTGAGAAGGCGCGCGTTATCCGTATCCTCCGCTGTGAACGCGCTGACAGTGAATACGATGCCTTCCGGGGGCGATGTACAGCTGGAAGTGACTGTCGCGATCCCGGCGCGCACAGGTCAGAACCTGCGTATCGGGCTGCGTATCGGGGCGGAGCGGATGTATGTGATCCGCAGTATACCGCGTTTCATTTTCGCGCTTGAGAACGGCGAAAACATTGAATTCGGCAAAAAGTTCACTTTTAACCCGGAATGGATGCGCTTTTCGGAAAAAGACCGGCATGTGCTGGAACGGATCAGGTCCTACATCACGGCACAGTCATACGGTGAAGGCATACCTGAAACGGACGGCACAAGGATGATCCAGATCCCGGACACGTGCGCGCATGAACTGTTTGACGCGCTGAGGCAGACGCCTTTCAGGCTGATGGATCCAACCGGACATGTGACACGCGTGAATGAGATACGCGAGACACGGCTTCCGATGCATTTCCGCATGTTTCTGACACCTACGGGCATTTCCGCGTCATCGGTGATACCGGGAGAGATCAGGCCGCTGACAAAGGATATGGCATATGTGCTGATCGGCAATGAACCGGCGGCCGTACCGGAGGATCAGAAGGATCTTCTGCGCGTGCTTTGGGAAAACGGGTATGACGGGCATTGCCTGACGGACTGGCCGCTGCGTGAGACGGCAGATGTTGTTTGCAGTGTGATGCCTTATCTGAAGCTGCGCGGGACGGTCGAAGTCAGCCCGGAACTGAACATGCGGCTGATACGTAAACCGCTGGAAGCGCGTGTGTATCTGGATAAGGAACGCGCCGCGATCTCGGGACGGGTGGTGTTTGCATACGGCGATACGGAGATCGATCCATTCGCGCCCGCGGCGGAAAAGATCAGCCTCGGTAAAGGCGAAAAGCTGCTGCTGCGTGACGCCGAAGCCGAACACGTCATTCTGGACAGGCTCGCGGATGACGGATTCAGGATGTATCACGGCACGATCCGGCTTGAGAACAATGATGAGATATGGCGCTTTGTGACCGAGGGCATTTTTGAGCTGAAGCAGTGCTGCGAGGTGATGCTGAGCGAGGACTTCAGACGGATCGCGCCGAGAAGGCCGACGCTCGCGGGAAGCCTGAAGCTGGCCGGAACGGGTCTTGAACTCGCGATGACGCTTGATGATGAACCGACGGATGAAATGCTGGCCATCCTCAACGCGATCCGCAGGCACAGGAAATATTACCGCCTGAAAGACGGCGCTTTTCTTGATCTGAGCGGGATGGAAGGCGTGGAGGAACTTGCCGGGGCGCTGTGCGAAGCCGCGGTCAGGGACGGGAATGAGCCCGACAGGGACAGGATCACGCTGCGGGCGTACCGAACCTGTTATCTGAACGCGCTGCTGGAGCATGCCGGAAGCAGGCTGGGCATCGAACGCGATGAAAGCGTGCGGGAGACCGTGGAGGCACTGAGCGCTCCGGAGGCAAAACCGGCCGTTCTTTCGGACGGCGCTGAATTGCGCGGATATCAGAAGCGCGGCTATGAATGGATGAGCACGCTGGACCGCCTGCATATGGGCGGCGTGCTCGCGGACGATATGGGGCTCGGAAAGACCATACAGGTGATCGCGCTGCTGCAGGCGGCAAAGGAAGAGAAACGCACATCACTGATCGTGGCGCCTACATCGCTGACCTATAACTGGCTCAGCGAGCTGAATCGCTTCGCACCCGATATGACGGCCTCGGTGCTGACAGGAAACGGCCTCCAGCGGGCTTCGCTGATCAACCATGTAAAGGAGAACAGCGATCTGGATGTGCTGATCACATCCTATCCGCTGATCCGGCGCGATATCGCGCTGATGGCCGATTACAGGTTCCGTTTTGTGATCCTGGATGAAGCGCAGCACATCAAGAACGCGGGCAGCGCGGCGGCGGCGGCGGTGAAGCAGCTGCAGGCTGACACGCGTTTCGCGCTGACCGGCACACCGATGGAGAACGGGATCGGAGAACTGTGGAGCGTATTCGATTTTGTGCTGCCGGGCTATCTGCCGGCATATAATACATTCATCAAACGTTATCAGGACGGGGAGAATGCCGAAGATCTGCGCGCGCGCATCGGACCGTTCCTTACACGCCGGCTCAAGCAGGACGTGCTTGAAGAGCTGCCGGATAAGACCGAGATCGTGCTGACGGCGCGCATGACGCAGGAGCAGCAGGCGGTCTACAACAGCGCGATGCTGCGGCTGCGGCCGCGTGTACGGGAGATCGTGGAGCAGAAACACGGCAGAGGTCACGCGGAGATCCTGTCCGCCATCACGGAACTCAGGGAGATCTGCTGTCATCCTTCTCTGGTGATGGACGGGTACGCCGGTTCCTCCGGCAAGATGGAACTGCTGTCAGATATCCTGCCGGAAGCGGCGGCTTCCGGAAGGAGGATACTGCTGTTCAGCCAGTTTACCGGGATGCTGCGCATTCTGCGCGCGGCGCTGGAAGAGGAAGGGTACTCCGTCATGTATCTGGACGGCGAGACCCCGGCGGATGAGCGGCTGAGACTGACGGAGACCTTTAATGAGGGCAGGACGCAGATCTTTCTGATATCGCTGCGTGCCGGTGGTTCCGGGCTGAACCTGACCGGAGCGGATATGGTGATCCACTATGATCCGTGGTGGAACCCCGCGATGGAAGACCAGGCGACGGACAGGGCATACAGGATCGGACAGACAAAGAAAGTGGACGTGATCCGGCTTGTGACCGCGGATACGGTGGAGCAGAAGGTCGTTGAGCTCGGCAGCCGAAAAAAGGCGCTGTTCGAGCGGCTGATCGCCCCGGGTGACGCCGCGCTGGAAGCCCTGACCGAGCAGGATATCATCGCCCTGTTCCGTTGATATTGATTCAGCGGGGAAAATATGGTAGATTATGCTGAACACACAAGACTGAAAGAACGGAGATCGTGATATGATGAAGAAACTGACCGCACTGCTCCTGATCGCCTTATTGATGATGACATGCGTGACCGCCGGCGCGGATGACCTGATCACGGTCACGCTCAGTGATGAAGGCATGTCCTTTGCCGCGGAGACCGGCATCACCGCCGAAGGCTCTGTTGTAACGATCACCAGACCGGGCGAGTATCTGGTTTCGGGCACGCTGACGGACGGACGGATCGTGATCGACTGTGAAATTGAGGGGAAGGTCACCCTGCAGCTGAACGGTGTGAATATCACCAGCACGAACGGCCCCGCCATCCATATCGTGAAGTGCAGTCCGCGCGCGGTCATTTCACTGGTCGACGCGTCGGTGAACCGCCTTGAGAACGGATCGGAACTGGTGCTTGACGCGGATGAAGAACCCAACGGCGTGATCTTTTCCAAGGATGACCTCACCATCAGCGGACAGGGCACGCTGACCGTGAAGGCCGGCGCCATGGACGGCATCGTTTCCAAGGATGATCTGTGCATCAAGGACGGGAACATCACGGTAACTGCTCCCCGCCACGCCATCCGCGGCAAGGACTCTGTGGAGATCTCCGGCGGCGTGATCACCGTGACGGCCGGAAAGGACGGACTGCGTTCCACCAACAAGACAAAGACGGACGCGGGTTTTATTTCGATCACCGGCGGTGAGATCACGATCCGCTGCGGAGATGACGCGCTGAGCTATGAAACGGCGTGCGATATTTCAGGCGCGGTGATCACGATCGTGCAGACGGGAATGGATGACTGAAACGCCCGGAACAGCCGTACGCGGCCGAAAATGAAGCATTTCACGCCAAAACTTGCACGGACACGTGAATTGTGATAAAATTGTAAGAACGTATTCCTTACAGAAACGCGGGAAAGGAGGCGGAACGATGGAACAGACACCGCGGCGGGAACGCCGGTCAGATTCACGCGCGGAAAAACTGCGCAGACGCAAGGCCAGAATGAACACCGTTCTGCTGCTGATCTTTCTTGCTGTTCTGATCGTGATCGTGCTTGTCTGCCCCAAGGAACCGCTGACCAGGGCCACCTATTCGGCCGGCAGCGAGAGTGGCCTGGTGGACGAGAACGGGGAGCTGATCTCCGGATATTATGACGGTCTGGTCATCAGCGAGATCATGGCTTCCAACGCGACTGCCGTGACCGATGAAAACGGGAATTATCCGGACTGGATCGAGATCTGGAACAGTTCGAACCATGAGATCGATCTGACCGGTGTCGGGCTCAGCGATGAGAGCAGTTCAATACGTTTTCTGTTCCCGCCGGTCTCACTGGCCGCGGGTGACCGCGTGATCGTATTCTGCACCAACACCAACCAGGCGGAGCCCGGGAAACCGTTCCACGCCAAGTTCAAGCTTTCATCCGTCGGCGAAACGGTCTACATGTTTGACCCGAACGCCTACCTGATCGATTCCGTGAAATATCCGATCATGGCCAGCAACGAAAGCTGGGCGCTGATCGGCGACTCCTTTGAAGCCGTACCGTATTTCAGCCCTGAGTTCGAAAACAGCGAGGAAGGGCATCAGGCATACCGTGAGTCCATGATGACGGCGGACGGTGCTCTTGTGATCAACGAAGTCATGGCCGATCCGATGACGGGTCTGCGCGATGAAGATGACGAACTGCAGGACTGGATCGAGCTGTATAACACCACAGACCGCGAGATCAGCCTTGACAATTACGCGCTGAGCGATAATGAAGGCAAACCGCTCAAGTGGCGCTTCCCCGAAGGCGCGACCGTTCCCGCGAAAGGATACTATGTCGTATTCTGCTCCGGAAAGGACAGGACCGATACCGCGAACGGCGTTCCGCACACGAACTTCCGGATCAGCGCCGAAAGTGAGACGATCATCCTGTGCGACAGCCAGGGTCATGTGGTCGACCGTGTGATGATCGACAATCTGCCCGAAGACTGCAGCTACGGCCGGAATGAAAACGGCACGATGCAGGTATTCCGGACGGCAACGCCCGGTCTGCCGAATGACAGATCCGGCTTTAACCAGATGGAAAGCAATCTGCGCGCGCTGAACAGGACCGGTGTGTATATCACGGAAGTGCTTGCTTCCAACGATTCGGTCACGGTTTTTCAGAATGACGGAAATCCGGACTGGATCGAGATCTATAATTCATCAAATACAAGTGTGAACATTTCCGGCTGGGGGCTGAGCGACAACCTCACCCGCGGCCGGAAATGGCAGTTTCCGCAGGGAACGGTGATCGGCCCGGGTGAGTATAAGGTGATCCTGTGTGACGGCCGGACGGATAAAACATCCGGCGCGGAACTGCATACGAATTTCAAAATCAGCCGTCTGGCAGGCGAGACCATCTGTCTGACCGATCCGACAGGCAGAATTCTGGATAAGATCATCCTGCCTGAACAGAAGACGGATAAATCGTACGGCCGGGCGGTTGGAAAGTCAGGCTTTTTTTATTTCGATGAGCCGACGCCGCTGAAACAGAACGGGGAAGGCTATGACGGCTTCAGCATAAAGCCGGAATTTACGGTCAGCCCGGGCATGTATTATTCGACCACCTATGTACAGATCGTGATCCCGGAAGGCGCGCAGGTATACTATACGGTGGACGGGTCCATACCGACGCAGATGTCCACACCTTATAACGGCGAGCATCTGGAACTGAATTTTACGACTGTGATCCGGGCCAGAGCCTACGCGCCGGGTTATCAGCCCAGCGATATCCTGACCGGCACATTCTTCGTGAACGCGTATCATACGCTTCCGGTCGTTTCCATCGTATGCGATCCGGATGTGCTGTGGAACAGCACCACGGGCATGCTGGTAACGGGCGAGAACGCCATCAAGGAAGCGGGCAAGCTGCCCTTCAAGAATACGATATACCGCCAGTACGGCAAGCTGCCGCATGAATGCCATATCGAGTATTATCTGCAGGACGGCACAACGGTGCTCAGCCAGGGTGCCGAATTCTCCCTGATGGGCGACTACAGCCTTGACATGCCGCAGAAATCCTTCAAATTCCGCGCCAAGTCACTGTACGGAAAGAAGACGTTTGACGCCGCCTTGTTCCCGGACCGGGAATTTACGGAATACAAATCGCTGGTGCTCAGAAACAGCGGCAATGACTGCATGTGGACGCGCCTGACCGACGGATTTGAATCACGGCTGCTGGACGCGTACGGAACGCAGGTGATCCATCAGGCATGGAATCCCGTAGCTGTGTATCTGAACGGCACATACTGGGGCCACATGAACATGCGCGAGCGCGTGGACCGCTTCTTTGTGGCGCAGCATGAAGGGCTGAGCCTGGATGAAGCTGACCAGATGGATATCCTGCAGGCCAGCGGCGCGGTGAAATACGGGTCCAACAAGGAATACAAGGCGATGATCAAGAAGATCAAAGCCGGCGACCCCGCGAAGAACCCGGAGGATCTGCAGTATATCCTTGATAACGTGGATGTGGATAACCTGTTTGAGTATATCGCGCTTGAAATGTTCGTGGGCAACAGCGATATCGGTAATACCCGCTTCTACCGCCTGAAGCAGGAGGGCAGCAAGTGGAAATGGATCTGGTATGACGCTGACTACGGTCTTTACAATTCCGCGTTTGACAGCCCGAAGAGCTACACCAAATCGAACGGCATGGGTCAGCAGAAGATCGATAACACGATCCTGCTGAAGCTGCTGTCCGTACCGGAATACAAGGATAAATTCCTCAGAAAGCTCGGCGATGTGTTCCAGACCTTTACCACGGAATTCATGCTCAGCGTTCTGGAACCGCTGGTGGAGCAGATCACGCCGGAGATGCAGCTGCACTGGGCGCGCTGGGGCGAGGAGAATGACAAGATGGTCATCGCCGAAGTGCCGACCACGGTGGAAGGCGCCTACCGCTACTGGGAGAAACGTGTGGAACGCTTGCGCAATGTGTGCAGGAAACGTCCGAACCTGCTGTGGAAAATGATCCAGGACGCGTTCGGACTGAATAACAGCCAGATGCTTGAATATTTCGGCGAGAGACCCGAAATGCCCGCGGATGCGGTTTGATCAATACGGACGGAGGAAAGAAACATGGAAACCAACAATCTTCTGAGCGGTGTGAGTTCACTGCTGACAAGCAACACGAGCCTGAATGAGTATTTCGCGAATCAGTTCAAATCGCTGACGCCGTGGAAGATCATCATCGGTATCCTGGCCGCTGTTGTAGTCGGTCTGATCATCGCGTTCGTCTATAAGCGCTGCTATCGCGGCGTGCTGTACAGCCCGTCCTTTGCCATGACGCTGATGATGATGACGCTGATCACCACACCGGTCGTGATGTGCATCAAGAGCGATATCGCGCTTTCCATGGGCATGGTCGGCGCGCTTTCCATCGTTCGTTTCCGTACAGCGGTGAAGGACCCGATGGATACGGCATATATGTTCTGGTCGCTGACGATGGGCATCCTTCTCGGCGCCGAGCTGTATCCGCACGCGCTGGTCGTGGTGCTCGCCATCTCCGCGGTGATCTTCCTGATGACATTTGTCAAGCTGCGCAATCCCAACGCGTACCTGCTGGTGATCCATTATGAGGATTACGCGGAGCAGGATATCACACAGCTGCTGCGCCGCACGGTGAAGCAGCGCAGGCTCCGCAGCAAGACCGTGACCCGTTCCGGCGCTGAAATGACGGTCGAAGTGCGGCTGGATAACAAGCAGGATCTGGTTGCCTCCGTGCTGAACATCGAAGGTGTTCATGACGCGACGCTGGTCGCCTGCCAGACGGAAGCCGGCGCCTGACCGTTTCAGCCGGTATGCCCGGGCGAAAGGAAGTGAAAGCATATGGCCGGTACCTCGCTGCCGCTGCGCCATGAACTGAAGTTTTTTATCAACGAGATGCAGTATGTTGTGCTGTCCAACGTGCTGGATCAGGTGCTTGATCGGGATCCCAACGGGGATGAGTATAACGAGTATCATATCCGTTCGCTGTATTTTGACACGGTATGGAATACCGCGCTGTTTGATAAGCTTGACGGCGATCAGAACCGTGACAAGTACAGGATCCGCATCTATAACCTCAGCGACAGGATCATCAAGCTGGAATGCAAGACCAAGGTGGGAAGCCTGATCTCCAAGCGGTCCGTGTCCATTCCGCGCCTGCTGTGCGAACAGCTGATCGCGGGTGATCCGTCAGGGCTTGAAACAACGAAGTCCGGTCTGCTGAATGATGTGTACCGCGAAATGACGGTGAATCTGCTCCGGCCCGCGGTGATCGTGGACTATGTGCGTGAGGCGTATCTGCATCCGGCGGAGGAAGTGCGCATCACCTTTGACAAGCAGCTGCGTTCCGGACTCGGAAGAACGGATATGTTCAATCCGGACGTGCCGACGATCCCGCCGTTTGATAACGGTGAGATCATTCTGGAAGTAAAGTTCAACAGGGTCCTGCCCCCGTATATCAGGGATATCCTGTGCACGTACTGCCCGAACGCGGTGCAGAGCGCCATCAGCAAGTATACATGGTGCCGGCGCTTTGAGGATCTGGAGGCATAAAGATCATACATCATATTCCGCGGCCGAGCGCGCGGAACAATAAAGGAACCCCGTCCGCGGTCTGCGGACGGGGTTTTGTACGGGGCGCGGATCAGTTGGCGACGATGTCGGAAATGAAGAACTTGTATCCGCTGCTGCCCTGTTTGAAATTCCAGAAATTGAAGGTGACTTTCGTTACGCCTGTGCAGACCTGACCGAGATCGATGCACTGCCAGCCGTCAATACCGGCCTGCCAGGAATCATCCAGTATGAGCCTCTTTGTTACGGTGCCGCTGTCGCAGTAGACCTTGACCGTGATCTCGGACGGACGGCTGCCGTTCTCGTAGGTCTTCTTGTTTCCGGAATAGTCGCCGTTGCGGAACCAGATATAGCTGATGGTCTCGCCCTTGTAGGTGAACGTCAGATCCGGGTCCTCGCTCTTGTCGACGACCGCCCAGTAGGTATTCGTCCAGGAGGTGGCGCCGTTTCCGTCTTTCAGCGCGTTGAAGGCGTCCTTGTTCAGACTCTGCTGCTGGTTGTTCTTGTCTTCATAATAAGCCTTGACGGGTGTGCGGGCCTGAGCCATGATCGTCTTGGCATCCGTCGCCTCTTCCGAAGCGCCGGCGGTGGAACGGTAAGTGAAGGTCAGGGAAGCGGGCTTGCATTCGCCGGTCTTCAGATTCAGCTTTACTTTCTGCGCTTCGGTGATCAGAACATAGCCGTCGATCTTCTTGCCGGATACGGTTTCATTGGCCTGCTTGATCTTGACTTTCCCGGTGTCAAGAACGTTGCCGTCGGTGTCCACATAGGTGACCTTCACGGAACCGGTCTTGTTCTTGATATAGGTGAAAGTGATCGTCGCGGGATCACAGATGCCGTTGACCGTGTCCAGGACCACATACTGATCGCCTGTGGAAAGCACATAGCCGTCGATCTCTTTGCCGGAAACTGTGCCGGACTCGGTAATGGTCCTTTCCTCGCGGTCGATCCGGGTGCCGTTCTCATCCTTGTATTCGATGATGAGCTTGCCGCTCTTCGCGTTCCTGCGGTAATAGAACCGTACGGACGCGGGATTGGCGGTGCCGCCGGATATCTCAACGTATTTTTTGCCGGATGTGCAGGTGTAGCCTTCCACTTCGCGGGGCGAGATGTATCCGCTTTCCAGCATGGTGCGGTTGGCTTTGTACAGGCGGACATCATTCTCGTCATAGCCGAGGATCTCAACGGTGACTTCCGGATCGATGTATTTGTAGGTGAATGTCAGCGTGTCCGGAGAGCAGACGCCGTCGCCCAGGTAGGAAACGCTGCGGCTGCCTGTCTGCAGGGTATAACCGGAGATCGTCTTGCCGGAGATCGTTGTCTTCTTGGAGATGTTGCGCGTTTCCGTGTCGAGGATATTGCCGTTCTCATCCACATAGTAGATGGTCAGGACCGCGTAAGTCGCTTTTTTCCTGTAGGTGAAGGTGACGGTGGAGGGCGAGCAGGTGCCGTTTGTGTTGTACGTTACGGCGGTGCTGCCGGAAAGCAGCGTGTAGCCGGAGATCTCCTTGCCGGTGACGGTGGTGTTCTTCGTGATCCTGCGGGTCTCCGTGTCAAGGATATTGCCGCTTTCATCCGTGTAGCGGATGGTGAGGGTCGCGTAGGAAGCGTTCTTGCTGTAGGAGAATGTGACGGTGGAGGGCGAGCAGACGCCGTTGCCGAGATATGTCACGTAACGGCTGCCGGTCTGCAGGGTATAGCCGGAGATCTCTTTGCCGGCAATCGTTGTGTTTTTGGTGATCTGACGCGTTTCCGTATCAAGGATGTTCCCGTTTGTATCCGTGTAGCGGATGGTGAGGAGCGCGTAGGAAGCGTTTTTGCTGTAGGTGAAGGTGACGGTGGAGGGCGAGCAGGTGCCGTTGCCGAGATATGTCACGTAACGGCTGCCGGTCTGCAGGGTATAGCCGGAGATCTCTTTGCCGGCAATCGTTGTGTTTTTGGTGATCTGACGCGTTTCCGTATCAAGGATGTTCCCGTTTGTATCCGTGTAGCGGATGGTGAGGAGCGCGTAGGAAGCGTTTTTGCTGTAGGTGAAGGTGACGGTGGAGGGCGAGCAGGTGCCGTTCTTGCTGTATGTTACGGTACGGCTGCCTGTCAGCAGGGTGTAGCCGGAGATCTCTTTGCCGCTGACCGTGGTGTTGGCCGAGATCATCTTTGTTTCGGAATCAAGCAGAACACCGTTCTGATCCACATAATTGATCTTCAGCGCGGCGGCGGTCGATTTCTTCGTATAAACGAAGGTGACCGTGGCGGGAGAACACGCGTTCCTGGAGGACAGATAGGTCACATATCTGCCGGCCGGCGCGGTGTATCCGGTGATCTCTTTCGGATAAACATACGTATTTTTGGTAATGACGCGGGTCTCGCTGTCGATCAGGTTCCCGTTCTGATCCTTGCACAGGATCTGAAGTTCGGCACCGACGGCGTTTTTCTGACAGACAAAGGTGACGGTCGAAGGCGTGCATACGCCGCCGGATACGGAAATATAGCGGGAAGTATCGGAGACCGCGGTGTATCCGGCGATCTCAGCCGCTTTGATATATCCGGAGGAAAGGACCGTGCGGGTCTCATAATTGATCAGATCGCCGGCCGTATCTTCATAGCGGATCGCGACCGTGTTCGCGCCGGGTTCGGAGAAGTCGATCTCATAGGGATCGCCCGAACCGGAGATGACGATATCGGAAATGGTGCAATTGACGGAGGAAGTGCATTCCCAGGCCGGATACTCGTTCCATCCGGTGAAGTAATTGTTGCCCCAGAGCGTGTTCAGCTGCTCATCGGTAAAAGGCGTGACGGTGACTGTATAACTGCCGGCGGCTGAGAAGCTCATGACCAGCGTGTCCCTGTTCACATACTGGCTCACGCCGGATTCAATGGGATAATTTCCGGCGCGGTTATACCAGGAGATCAGCTTGCTTCCGCAGGTGACCATAAAGGCGCCGTACTTGCCGGACTCGGTCGTGGTCTTGCCTGAACGGACGAGAGAGGCGGTGCCGGGGTACATGAAAAGCGTTACCTTGGCGCTGCCGTATGAGGTGACTGTGAACGAGACGGTCTCACTGGCGAGACCGCTGACAGGCGCGCTGCCGGATACGGACGCGTACCCGTCCGCCATGGCGATGCCGGCCAGAAGCGCCAGTGCCGCAAGCAGCGAAATGAACACTCCGAACAGTTTTTTGTTGAACATCGTTCAGCCCTCCTTAATGCGATCACGGATCGGTTTCATCAATAAAAACGCAATACAGGACAAAATGATTCCGTTATCTGCTAAATTATACATTATTTTATTGCGAATCACAACAATGCGGGCGGCATATATTTGTATACAGCGCTTTTTGTGATATACTGAGACCGAATAAACGGAGGGATGATCAGTATGGAAACTTTGGTATCCAAATGGCACCGCGAGCTTGAGATCTTCAGCGCGATCAAACCGCTGCTGATCTTTGAGGGCAACGTGCTGGACCAGTACCGCTACCCCGTGGAGGGCTCCCTGAAAAAAGATGAGATCGTTCCGCTGAGCAGGTATCTGCATACATGGTTCCGGGACCGGGGCTACAGCCGTGTTGTGTTTTATTCCAACCTGGTCGGGTTTATGAATCCGTATGAACCGGAGATGCTCAGGGGATACGCGGCTTTGACCGGCTCCGAGGTGAAGGACGGCGCGATCCGCGCCGAATTCAAAGGAAATGATGCCGGAACGGCGCCCAATGTGATCCGCCGCGCGATGTGCCAGCAGCGTGAGGCGACCGTGACCGTGCTTGAAATGGCGAGTCACTATATCATCACGCCTGAAAGAACGGACCAGCAGGATGTGAACAGCTTCAATATCCTGCTGCAGAGCGCGCTGTCCGCCTCTTTTGTACGCACGCCGCAGGGGAAAAAGCAGAATCTGCTGATCATTCTTGTGAATAAGGTGAATGATCTGCCGACCTGGTTCTACCTGAATAACCCGGTGTGCAAAAAGATCGTGCTGGAGGCGCCGGACCGCGAGGAAAGAAAACGGCTGATCGCCGGCGGGAACATCGCTTCCTTCTTTGACGGTACGGTATACCGGCAGGATATGCCCTATTACGCCGAACATCCGGATGAGCTGGAACGGCTGCGCGACAAGTTCGTGGGGCTGACCGAGGGCATGACCTTTACGGAACTGGATGAAACACGCCGCCTGTGCAAGCTGGAAGGGATCCGGATGCGGGATCTCTGCAGCGCCGTGGACCTGTACAAATACGGCATCAAGGAAAACCCGTGGAGCACGCTGAGCGTGGATAAACTGAAGAACGCCAAACAGGATTTCGAAAAGCGCATCAAAGGGCAGGACGCCGCGCTGGAACGGACGCTGGACGTGGTCAAGCGCGCCGTGACCGGGATGAACGGCCTGTCCTCCTCATCCACTTCCAAACCGAAGGGCGTGCTGTTCTTCGCGGGACCCACGGGAACCGGCAAGACGGAAACGGCCAAGGCGCTGGCCGAGAAGCTGTTCGGCGATGAGAGCACATGTATCCGCTTTGATATGAGCGAATACGGACAGAGCCATTCGGATCAGAAGCTGATGGGCGCGCCTCCCGGATATGTGGGGTATGAAGCCGGCGGACAGCTGACCAACGCGGTGAAGAAGAATCCCTTCGCGATCCTGCTGTTTGACGAGATCGAGAAGGCGCACTCCACCATCCTCGACAAGTTCCTGCAGATCCTGGAGGACGGCCGCATGACGGACGGCCAGGGCAATACGGTATACTTCAGCGAGACGATCATCATCTTTACCAGCAATCTGGGCATTTATGTGAAGGACGCGTTCGGCAACAGACATCCGAACGTAACGATGGACATGCCCTATGATGAAGTGCGCGCGAAGGTGCGCGCCGCCGTGGAGGACCACTTCAAGCTTGAGCTGGGCCGGCCAGAGATCCTGAACCGCATCGGCGAGAATATCGTGGTGTTTGACTACATCCGTCCCGAAGCCGCGGAGCTGATCCTGCGCAGCCAGGTGGACAAGATCATCGCCAACCTGAGGGAGCAGAAGAAGATCGATATCGTGATCGGGGATACGGCCTATGATCATCTGCGCGAAGCCGCGCTGCGCGATCTGTCCAACGGCGGCCGCGGCATCGGCAATCAGGTCGAGAGCCTGCTGATCAACCCGCTCAGCCGCTGGCTGTTTGATAACGGCGTCACGGGGAACGCGCGTGTCGTGATCGATGATTTTGATACACAGGCAAACCCCGCGTCCGTGACCTGCCGCGCCGAAGGGAGTGACCAGTGATGGCTGATGAAAATAAACGGGAGACACCGGAAGAGGAAAACGAAGTCGTGAAGATGCTTCGCTCGATCGGCAGCGATCTGTGGGGCGGCCTGACGGAGAACGGCGCGCAGACCGCGAAACCGGCAGAGAGACCGGCGGCGGAGCCTGAAAAACGCGTGCAGAAGGCGGCGCTTCCGGAAATCGAGCGGATCTGGGAGACCGCGGATGAAACGATCGACTGGACGGACGCGCTGGTATATGACAACGCTCCGGACGGGCTGACGGGCAGCCGGCAGTGGGCTTTCTTTAAAAAATACGCGTCCGCGGTGCTTTCCGGTGATCTGAAGGCGTATGCCGCGGTGCTGACCGCGGTGAATCCGCTGGGAGATCTGACCGTGTTCACCGGGGATATGAAGATCCGCACGCCGGGGGCGGAACGCCTTGAAGCTGTGTTTGAAGTGAATGAGGCGTATATGAAAAAGAACGCGGACCGGTACATGGCGGGCTTAAGCCTGCGGATCGCCCGTGATCTGTTCGCGGTGCTGCCGGTCTCGGAGGTGGGCGTGGAAGCATGCCGGAACGGTGAAGTGCTTTTCAGCGCCGGATACACGCGGGACCAGATGCGGAAACGCAGCTTTGTCTGCACGGATCCGGCGTCTTTCGCGAAAGAATAAAACTTCAAAAGTATAAAAATTGACCGGAGGTCCAGCGCCTCCGGTCATCATTTTTTTATTTTCCTTTATTCAGCAATCGCGCGGTGAGCAGGATGATGCCCGCGCTGAAAATGGTCAGCACCGTGAAGAGGATACACGCCGCGGCTGAAAGACGCTCCAGATAGAAGATCGATCCGAACAGCAGCGAAACGCCGGTAAAGAGCACGACCATCAGCGCGAAGATGGCGCCGCGGATCCGGTTCAGCGGCAGACAGGCGCGCAGCAGCACGATCAGCCCGACCGCGCCGGCGATGAGTGTGGCAACGGTGGAACACTGCCCGTAGGTCAGATCATAGTGCCCCTGCATGTGCATGCAGATCGCCGCACACAGGGCGACGGCAAGACCGCCGGGGATCGCCCGCATGAGCACCGTCTTCAGGAAGTTGCCGCGGATCCGTTCATCACTGGGTTCGAAGGCCAGCAGGAAGGACGGGAAGCCGACGGTGAGGCAGCTGACGAGCGTCAGCTGGATCGGCTGGAACGGGTAGACCATGCCGGGCAGCAGGATGGACAGGATGCACAGCCCGAAGGAGAACAGCGTTTTTGTAAGGAACAGGGAAGACGCGCGGGTGATATTGTTGACAACGCGGCGGCCCTCCAGCACGATGGCCGGCATGGACGCGAAATCCGAATCGAGCAGCGTCAGCTGCGCCGCGCTGCGGGCGGCGTCGGCTCCGCCGGCCATGGCGATGGAGCAGTCCGCGGACTTCATGGCGGGAATGTCATTAACGCCGTCACCCGTCATGGCAACGTGATGCCCTTTCGCGCGCAGCATTTCGACGATCTGCTTTTTGCGGGCGGGGGTGACACGGCCGAAGATGACGGTCTTTTCACACAGGTCCTCAAGTTCGGCGTCCGACTTCAGCGCGCTGACATCCAGCCAGCAATCGCAGCCCCTGAGCCCGACAGCCTGCGCGACCTTGGAGACCGTGCGCGGGTCATCGCCGGAGATGATCTTCAGGGAGACGCCCTGCTCATAGAAGTAACGGATGGTCTCCGCCGCGCTGGGACGGATCCTGTCCGTCAGCACGAACAGACCGCACAGCTTTGTGACCGGCGGCAGGACGCCGTTTTCGATGATGCCGCGGGCTTCCGCCAGCAGCACGACCCGGCAGCCCTGCGAAGTGAAGGATGAGATCTGTTCCGCCAGCTCCCGCGGCATGCTTTCACCCAGCACAAATTCCGCGGCGCCCAGGATCAGCGTGGTGTCATCCGCGAATGACGCGGCGGAAAGCTTGCGCTCCGATGAGAAGGGAAGGACCGCTGTCGGCTTTTCGCTGCCCGGATCGTATGAGGAACGAAGCGCGTCCAGCGTACCGGACGGATCATCGAACGCGCCGAGAAAACGCGTGATATCCCAGATCAGCTCACTGTCATCCGTTTCCAGCGGGATATGATCCGCGACCCTCATCTGTCCGGTCGTGATCGTGCCGGTCTTGTCCAGACACAGGGTGTCCACACGCGCGAGCGTTTCGATGCCGTACAGCTCCTGCACCAGCGTATTGCGCCGGCCGAGCTTGACCACGCCGACGGCGAGGGCAACGCTGGTCAGCAGGATGAGCCCTTCGGGGATCATGCCGATCATCGCGGCCACGGACGAGGAGACCGCGACGGGCAGCTCCGCGGAACGCGTGATGAAATACTGCTTGACAAAGAGCAGCACGCCGGCGGGAACGAGGATCGCGGTATCGAAGCGGATCAGTTTCTCCAGATCCGTCATCAGGGCGGACTTCGGACGCGTGTCGCGTTTGGCTTCCTTTGTGAGACGGCCGATGTAGCTTTCATCCCCCGTGTGGATCGCCTGTGCCGTCAGCTTCCCTTCGGTCACATAGCTGCCCGAATACAGCCAGCAGCCTTCGGCCTTCGGAATGGCGTCGCTTTCGCCGGTGAGCAGCGCCTCAACGGCGCTCCCGGTGCCTTCCAGCACGATCGAATCCGCCGGGATCTGATCGCCGGCATACAGGATCATCCGGTCACCGGTCACGATCTGTTCCGGGGAAAGCTGCTGTTCAGCGCCTCCCCGCATGACGCGGACGGACGGCGTATTCAGCAGCTTCAGCCTGCGGATGGTGTTCCTGGCGCGCAGCTCCTGAAAGGTGCCGATCGCCGCGTTGGAGATGATGATCAGCACAAACAGCATGTTTCTGTAGGAGCCGACGAGAAACAGCGCGAGCGCCAGCGCCAGATTCAGCAGATTGAAGAATGTAAGAAGATTGCTCTTCAGGATCTCACCCGTGGTCTTGCCTGTGTCGCGGTCTGTTCCCCCGCCTTTTCCGGCCGCGAGAAGCGCCCCGGCTTCTTCCGCGCTCAGCCCTTCCGGCGGCGTGACAGAGAAGCCTTCCGGAATTCCGGAAGGCAGGGTGAGTTCGACCTTTTCAACATTTTCAGGCTGAGTGTTATTTCGTCTTTTCAAGATATTCCTCATAATTGCAGTAATAATCGGAAATGGTTCCGTCGTCGTGGATCTCGATGATACGGTCTGCAACGGTGGAGATGAACTGATGGTCCTGGCTGGTGAAGATGACATTGCCCGGGAAATTGATCAGGGCGTTGTTGACGGCGGTGATCGATTCCAGATCCAGATGGTTGGTGGGCTGATCCAGCATGAGGAAGTTCGCGCCGGAGAGCATCATGCGGGACAGCATGCAGCGCACCTTTTCACCGCCGGAGAGGACTGAAACGGGCTTGTAGACATCATCGCCGCTGAAGAGCATCCTGCCGAGGAAGCCGCGCATGTAAGTCTCCAGCTGCTCCGGGGAATATTGGGCAAACCACTGCATCATGGTCAGGTCGCATCCGTCGAAGAATTTGCTGTTATCCTTCGGGAAATAGCTGGTGGAAATGGTGACGCCCCACTTGACGCTGCCGCTTTCCGGCTCCAGCTCCTCGGCCAGGATGCGGAAGAGCGCCGTCTGCGCCTGCTCATTGCCGACCAGGGCGATCTTCTGCCCCTTGGTGACCAGGAAGGATACATCCTTCAGCAGGGAAACGCCGTCCTGGGAATAGCTGATGCCGGATACCTGCAGGATGTCCTTGCCGGCTTCACGGTCGGGCGTGAAGCAGACCCACGGATAGCGGCGGGAGGAGGCGGGCATCTGTTCAATGGTCAGCTGGTCCAGCAGCTTACGGCGGCTGGTGGCCTGCTTGGCCTTGCTCTTGTTGCTGGAGAAACGCTGGATAAAGGCCTGCAGCTCGCGGATCTTATCCTCGCGGCGCTTCTTCTGGTCATTCATCAGGGACTGCATGATCTTGCTGGATTCATACCAGAAGTCATAGTTGCCGACGTACAGCTTGACCTGATTGTAGTCGATATCGACGATATGCGTGCAGATATTGTTCAGGAACCAGCGGTCATGGCTGACCACGATCAGCGTGCCGGGGAAATCCATCAGGAAGTCCTCCAGCCAGGCGACGGAGCGGTTATCCAGGTTGTTGGTCGGCTCGTCCAGCAACAGGATATCCGGATGTCCGAAAAGCGCCTGCGCCAGCAGCACCTTGAACTTGTCGCCGGCCTTCAGGTCCGCCATGAGCGTATAGTGGTCATCGGCGGGAATGCCCAGACCGGTCAGCATCGTGGCGGCGTCGCTCTCGGCGTTCCAGCCGTCCAGCTCGGCAAACTCGCCCTCCAGCAGCGCGGCGCGCTCGCCGTCGGCTTCGCTGAAATCGGGCTTGGCGTACAGTTCATCCTTTTCCTTCATGATCTCATGAAGGCGGGGGTTGCCCATGATCACGGTATCCATAACGGGATACGCGTCATACGCGAACTGGTCCTGCTTCAGGGTGGACATGCGCTCATCCCCGGGAACGAAGACGCTGCCCGTGGTGGGCTCCAGTTCGCCGGAAAGGATCTTCAGGAAGGTGGATTTGCCCGCGCCGTTGGCGCCGATGATGCCGTAGCAGTTGCCGGGCAGGAATTTCAGATCCGCGCCGGAAAACAGCTTCTGACCGCCGAAGGTAAGGGATACGTTACTGACTGTGATCATAAGCACTCCTGTTTCAAATGTATTTGTCCGCTCGTTACTCCGCGATCAGCCGGATCAGGGCGTTCGCGTATATTTTAACGGTGAGGATCATCTTATCGATATCAACGTATTCATTCGCCTGATGGGCAAGATCTTCATCGCCCGGGAAGCCGGCGCCGAACGCGACGCCCTGCTTCAGCACCTTGGCATAGGTGCCGCCGCCGGTGGACATGGGATACGCGTCCAGACCGGTCTCTTCATGATAGGCCGCCAGCAGGGCGGTGACCAGCTCACTGTCGGCCGGCACATGGTGCGGCGGGGTCACCTTCGTGCAGGTGACGCGGATGCCGGGCAGATGATCGACGGTCGCTTTCTGCAGCGCGTCCAGATCCGATGTGATGGGGCAGCGGTAGTCAAGGGTGGCGAACAGGTGCCCGTCTTTGATCCGGAGAATGCCGATATTGCAGGTCAGCGCGCCGGACACATCATCCGAGCAGGCGCAGCCGAGGGAAGCGCCGTTGTATTCGGTGCCCACGGCATCAGCCAGCGTGCATACGGGACCTGCCGCGCCGAGCTCCTTCAGCAGCTTGAGCATCATGCCGATGGCGTTCCTGGCGCTCTGCGGATAGGCGGAATGCCCGGGAATGCCGGAGGCGTGCACCAGAATGCCTTCATCCGTTTTCACCGCGGTGTAGGGAAGCCCGGTCTTTTCGGCATAGGACGCGACTTTCGCGATCAGCTCATCCCCGCCGGCAAGCAGCGCTTCGCATTCGCCGGGGATGACGTTGGTCCGTTCACCGGTCTCAAGCCGGAGGATCTTCAGCGCGGAATCATCGGTCTCCGCCCGCAGTTCAAAGCCAAGCATGGATTTCTCCGTGTTGATGACGGGGAAGGACGCGTCCGGGCTGAAGCCCATGGCCGGCATATCCGTATGCGCGGTATACCAGTCCATATCCTCCCAGCCGGACTCCTCATCGCAGCCGAGGATCAGACGCACGGAGCGGCGCAGCGGGATGCCGGCGTCACGGATGGCCTTCATGGCAAAGAGCGCGCAGAGCGACGGCCCCTTGTCATCGCCGGTGCCGCGGCCGTAGACGCGACCGTTGTCCATCTCAGCCCCGAAGGGAGGACGGATCCATCCGTCTCCGGCGGGAACGACGTCCAGATGACCGAGAACGGCGATCTCGTCAGCGCTGTCGCCGAGGCGGATATCGCAGGCGTAGCCGTCATAGGCGCCGGTCATGAAGCCGAGGGTCTCGGCGTCCACCATCGCCATATCCAGCATCCGGCGGACATCGCGGCCGAAGGGCGCGCCGTCTTCCGCCTCACCTTTGACGGAAGGCACCTGCACCCAGCGGCGCAGCATGGAAACATACTGATCGCGATAGCTGTCGATCAGGTCATAGATCTTCTGATTACACATATGCAGACCTCCGATGATCATTTCACTTCAAACAATAAACAATGCCGGAAACGCGCGCGTCAGAACGCGTTGCGGGGATCCGTGCTCTTCTTTTTCGGCGCGTCCGGATCGATATACTCGATATCCATCCGTTCAAAGGTGACCGATTCAAAGAACGCGTCCGGCAGGAACCGCGTCTGGCCGAATTCGTTCCAGTCCCGCTGATTCCTGTCAAGCCAGAGGGGAATGGGCAGATCCAGCTTATGGCACGCGTCATGCAGCGCCCCGGAAGGATCCTCACGGGTACAGGGAATGACGGTCTGTTCATCGATCCGGTGATGCCGGATGATCTTGACCCAAAGGGCTGAGGCCATCTTTCCACCTCCTTGCAGATTCACCTTATATTATCGCACACAAACCGCCGCGATGCAAGGAAAAACGGCATTTCCGCAGAAACCGCGCGGATGACGCGGCGGGAATGCCGTTTCCAATGTATTCATTAACCATGTTCATGATCCTGCGCGTCAAAGTATTTTCGCCGACCATTTATTGTATAGATTCAGCAGATCATCCTCCGCGTATGACCCATCCGTTAAGTTCATTGCCTGGACAGATACCATGTGTACAGGTTCAAAAAACAATTCAAACGGCGGTGAGAAATGATCGTCAGCAAAGCCGACAATACCCGGTGCGTTTACGAAAAAGTCATTCTTTGGTTTTACATGAAATCCCCAGTGAAGAGCATCGAAGTTATGAACAAAAGTTTCGCCCAGATACATGCCGATATCCCGGATCATATACTCACTCTGTATCGAAAGCCTTTTCTCTCCGGAGCGTTTGTGAACCGATACTTCCGCAACATCGCGGAACCATTTCCAGATATCGGTCAGACTGCCGGACGAGTATTTGATTTGTTCAAATGAAGTATCGGTATGACCGGCAAGCGAAAATATGTATTTTGAACGGATCGGACACTGCTGTACGAACCAGTCAAAATATGCCTGAGCTTCCTGAACGGAAAGCGCGGAGATATCCTTTGATAAAGGCGGTACCAATGGGGAATACCTGCATTTATGCGTCATTTTACCTCCAAAGCTTTTACTTTGTAAAAAAAGGGACGAATGAGATTGATGATGTACATATATTATATCACAAACTCGCTCATACTCTCAATACCGGTCTGTTTTTTGTCCGTGTCAAGTTGTTACGGAGTTTTTTGTCAGGAGACCATCTCAGGCAGAGG
>JAUNQH010000035.1 GCA_030536295.1 Clostridia bacterium
TTCGCCAACAGCCCCCGCCCCTACTGACAACCTACTGACAACCCCGAAAATTTGCCTGTACACTTGATACGATATCCGAAAATTGTTATATTGGAATGGAGAAGTGTTGATATAAAAGATATATTGTCGGCGGGGATAACATGCAGTGTCCCTGTGACAACTGACAGAAACGGAGCGGATCCAATGAACGGTTTTCTGCAGGAACTTACAGCATGGCTGACCGAATACCGGTTTGAACAGAAGGTGCTTCTGGCGCGCAATGTGACAGCGGGAAATCAGCTTCTCCGCATGGCCGCGGATGCCGGCTGCCCCGCCGTCAATGTGCTGGTCATGACCGTTTCCGATCTTCTGGGTCAGCTGTCAGAACCCGTACTTCGCGCCGGGGGACTCAGACGCGTTGACAGGATCACCGCCGTCATGACGCTCCGGGAATGCATGCGTTCCTTCGGCGATCGATTCGTCACCGCCGGCGGGATCGAGCTTGCCACCGCCGTGTCTGTACTGAATCTGCTGGATGAGCTGGAGGGCAACTGTGTTGATCCGCGGCAGCTGCGCGATCGCGGCGAGGCCGTCCTGGCTGATCTGTGGATCCGCTATACGCGGGCGCGGTCCGATCTCGGCTTCGCTTCGCTCAGTGATATCATGCAGGCGGTGCGCGTGCCGGATCATATCCGCGTCGCGGTGCTGTCCGATCTGCACCTGACAGAATTCCAGAGCGGCTTTATCCGTTCCATCCCCCCGGAAAGGGTCACTTTCATACACATGAAGACCCCCGGCGGGGAACCCGTGCCGCGGGATATGCCGTTCCAGACATCCGCCGCGGAAGAGCCGGTCAGCGCGTGGCCGGAATGCGTCTCCTGCCAGGATATCGGCACGGAGATCCTGGGCGCGTTTCAGTATCTCGCGGAGCATGATATTCCCGCTGAGGATGCCGTGTTCGTATGTCCGGACAGTGATTACGGCCTGCGCGCGGAAGAGGAAGGCAGGCTGCTGGGCATCGGCGTCTCCTCCGCCTTCGGCAAGCCGGCGTCCGTTACACGCTCGGCGGAGCTGCTGCGCTGCATACAGGCGTGGGGCGCGAATTTCTACGATGCCGAATGTCTTACGCCCGTGCTGACCGAAGGCGGCATGGCGCTGAATGATCCGGAAGGCAGGCATATCATGGTCGGTCAGGAGCTGCTGCGCATCTTCCGCGTCAATGCCGTCGGCTGGGGCAGCGAGCGCTGGGAAAAGCTGAGCCGGTCGGAGGATGAACGCTGCCGGCAGGCCGGTGAGATGATGTACGAATGGGTCTCCCTGTTTGAAAGCGGGGCGCAGCCGGCCCGGCAGATCGCGGCGCGGCTGATCTCCGTGCTGCGCAGGTGCATAGCGCGGGGCCCGGAGAATGATCTGTATTACAACACGATCGATGAGATCAGCCGGCTGTATTCGGACAGGATCACGGCGGCGGACTATATCTCCCTCGTGCAGGATGTCGCCGACGCGCAGATCGTGGAGGCGCGCCGTACGGACGAGCCCGGCAGGGTGTATTGCTGCGGCTATGAGAACGCCGTATGGGTCAACAGAAAGCATTTTATCATGCTGGGCATGTCATGGGACGCGTTTGACCGGCTCACACCGGAGTTCGCCCTGCTCCATGATGACGCGAAGGCCGCCCTCTCCCCCATGCTCCGCCTGGCGGGAGACAACGCGCTGGGCAGGCGCTGGGCGGTCCGGGAGCTGCTGGCGAACCGGCCGGAAGCCCATGTGCGCTTCAGCTATGTCCGCGCGGACCATACCGGCGGCACGGACATCCTCGCCTCCTCCCTCATCGATGACGCGGCAGCCGCGCACGGCGGCGCGGAGTATATCCCGCAGGTCAATATCCTGGGCAGGCAGCCCCTGACCGAACAGGATCTCCGGCTTGCCGGCGGCCTTTCCGCCCGGCATGAGCCCGGCGCGCTGCCGGATACGGCGGACGCGGATTGGCGGGCATACATCGCCGGCATGCGCCATTCCTCCACAAAGCTGGAAAAAGCACTGGTCTGCCCGCGGTCCTTCGTTTTCCGCTATGTGCTGCACATGGAGGCGGAAAAGCCGGAACCGCTGGACCCCACCGCCGATACATGGCTCGACGCCCTCACGCGGGGCACGCTGGCGCACAGCGTGCTGTGCAGCTATTTCCGCGCGGCGGGATCGGTCAAGGGCGAGCCGGACCTGAAGCTGCTGTTCAGCCTGCTGGACCGGGAGATCGCCGCGGCAAAGGAAAAGCTCCCCGTTCCGGTCTATCTCAGCGATATCACGGCCGAGACCGACAGGCTCCGCGTCTCCCTCATCCACACGGCGGAGATGTATGCCGCGGATCCCGGGCGCACGGTGACTGACACCGAGATCAGCTTCGGCAGGGACGATGACTGCCCCGTGATCCTGACCTTCGGGCCGCACAGCATCCGGTTCGACGGCGTCATCGACCGGGTGGACGAGACGCCGGAGGGCGTGGAGATCATCGACTACAAGACCGGGAAACCGCAGAACTTCCGGAAGAATCTGGATCATCACCTGCAGTATTACCTGTATACCCTCGCCTGGGAGCAGCTCCATCCGGACAAGCCGGTCAAAAGGGCCTGCTATTATCTGATCGATGCCGATACGGCGGTCGATACGGTATCGTTTGAGATGGACGCGGAAACGCGGGACGCCATGTACGCCCGGATGCGCGCGCTGCTGGACGTGCTCTCCGACCATGACCTGGCTTTCCGCCCCGGTTATGAATCGGATCCGCCGATGACGGAGAGCGCGCGGGATGAAAGGCATCCGGACTGCACGTTCTGTGATTACAAGGATATCTGCGATCACTATGATCCGTGACCGGGAAGGGAGGAAGAGCGATGGATACAGCAGCCATGATCCGGGAGGACGCGGCAAACCGCGAGCGCCTGAGCACCCGGGATTTTGACCGTAATTTTCTGGTCTCTGCCGGCGCGGGCGCCGGTAAAACGCACCTGACCGTGGAGCGGGCCGTGAATCTTCTGCTGGACCCGGAAAGCGGCACGGGACCGCGGAATATCGTGATGATCACCTTCACCCGCAAGGCGGCCGCCGAGCTGAAGGACCGCATGAACAAACGCCTGCGCACGCTGTACGCGGAAGAAACCGATGCCGGAAGGAAGGCAAGGATCCGGGAGATCCTTTCCGCCCTGCCGGAGGTGCAGATCAGCACCATCCACTCCTTCTGCCGCAAGGTGCTGGACGCCTATCCGCTGGAATCCGGCATCGGCTTCGCGCCGCTGTATGAATCCGAGGAAGCGGGCTCCGGCGGCATGCCCGAAGCGTTTTTCAATACCGAGTGGGCCCGGGGCAGATTCTCCCGCACCGCGGAGCTCGGCTTCAGCAGGGCAATGACCTACGGCTTCTGCACACAGCTGGAAAAGGCGCGGCACATCAGTGTTCAGTATATCGATGTCACAACGGAGGAAGGCCGGCAGGCAAAGGAGCGGATCCTGCGGGAATGCCGCCGGATCATCCGCGGTCTCCGGGAGTCCATGGATGAAAAGACCCGCGCGGTCTTTCACAGGGATCTTGCCGCCGCCCTCACCCGCGGCGATCAGGCGACGGACGCGGAGCTGATCCGGGCGATCCGCTTTCTGGGCTCAAAAAAGGTCAGCGACGCGCGCGTATGGTACGGCAAGAGCAACAGCAAGACCGTCGTCAAGGCCGTTGAGAACCTGACCGATCTGCTGGGCGACATCCCGATGCAGGCGCGCGCGGAAGCCTCTGAAGCCATCCGCGGTCTGTTTGACACGTACCGCGGCATGAAAAAAACGCCCCGGGCGGACTATATGCTCTCCAACATCCCCGCGCTGCCGGGGCTGTTCCGGAATGCCGCGGAGCTGGTCGAGCTGCTGCCGGATGACGCCGTTCTCGGCTCCGCGGCCGAAGACGTGAGCACGCTCATCCACGGCATCATCACGGGCGAAGCGCTGGCAGCCCTTAGGCGCTGGCGGGAATACTGCCGCAGGAACCACATCGTTGCCCTGGATGATATGCTGTATCTCACCAAACGTCTGGTGAGCGGCGATCCGCGGGTGCGCGCGAAGCTGCACGAGCGGTACAGGACGTTCTTTGTGGATGAATATCAGGATACGGACCCGGTGCAGACGGATATCATCTTCGGCATCACCGCGGACGTGTATGACCCGGACTGGCACAAATGCGTCCCCGCGCCCGGCAGCCTGTTTCTGGTCGGCGACGCCAAGCAGGGCATCTACCGCTTCCGCGGCGCGGATATCTCCCTGTGGAACGAGGCCGAGGAAGCGATGACCGCGTCCGGCGGCGAAGTGGTCCGGCTGTATAAAAACTACAGAAGTACCCCCGGGGTCTGCGGAAAGATGACGGAGATCTTCACCGCCGCCGGCCGTTACCGGATGGAGAAGAGCGAGTTCCAGGCCGAATACACGGACATGGCCGCGCACAGGGAAGCCGGTCCTCCGCCGGTGCTTGTGCACAATGTTCAGGCAAAGGACGAGAACGAGGCCTATGACCGCGCCGCGGAAGAGATCGCCCGCATGATCCGCCGCCGGGTGGACAGCGGGGAAAACAAGTACGGGGATTTCCTGCTCCTCAGCTACTTCCGGGAGGACCGCGCCGCGTACACGGATCAGCTGCGCGCGTACGATATCCCCGTCAAGTTTGACGGGAAGCTGTCCGTGAGCGACTATCCGCCGCTCCGGCTGCTGAACCTGCGTGTTCAGGCCGTGGTCCATCCGTTCAATGAGGCGCTCTCCTTCCAGGCGATGCATGAGTGCCGGGGCATCACGCTGCAGCAGTGGCACCGGTTCAGGGCCGATGTCCGCAGCCTGCCGGATGAAACGCGGCTGAACCGGTACACGGATATCCGCAGCCTCATGGGCCACACGGATGAGCTTGCCCGGCTGCTGCCCGATACCGCGCTGAACCGCGATATCCTGCGCGCGCTGGAGATGCTGGACCGGGACCGCAGGATGAGCCGGAGCCGCACGCCCTGCGGCTTCCTGCAGGCGCTGGCGGAAGACCCGGACGGACTGTTTACGGATGAATATGACGCGAACGCTTATCAGAATCAGTACGCCGCGCTGCTGCAGGCCGTGGAAACGGTCCGCGGCGCCGCGCCGCAGAGCATGCATGATATGGCGGAGCAGCTTCAGGCACTGGCGGACAGCCCGCTTGACCGGATGCCGTCCATCCGCGCGGATGACAACTATGTCCGCGTCATGAACACACATAAGGCAAAGGGGCTGCAGGGCAAGATCCTGATCCTGCTGCCCCACAAAGAGCCGACCGTCAAAGCCGATTCGCATATCCGGCGGGAAGGCGTCCGTACCCTCGGCTGGTTCCCGCTTACGGCAGTGTCTCCCTTCGGCTTCGGCGGCACCGTATACAAGCCGGCCGGCTGGTCCGAAGCGGAAGAACGCGAGAAGCAGTTCCTTTCGGCGGAGCAGATCCGGCTGAAATATGTGGCGCTCACGCGGGCAGAAAATGAGATCCATGTTTACTGCTTTGACCTTCAGGATCTGAGCGGGATCGTATACAACGCGAGATCGACCCTCTGGGATCCTGTCGCCGATGCCGGCACCGAATGGCGGGAGGCCGGTGACCTGTCCGCTCCGGCGGACGCGGGCATCGCAGCCCCGTGCGCCGCTGAGATCACGCCGCTGCTGCCCGGAAAACGCGCTGGGATCGGCCGGAAGCAATACGTCCGTTTCTCGCCGAGCACATCGGACAGCCGTGAGCAGACGGAGGTCACACCCACGGCGGAAGCCGCCGTCGAAACGGCTGATGCCGGAAACGCCGCCCGCGGGCCCGGCGGTCCGGAATGGGGCACTCTTGTGCACAGGGCGGCCGAGCTGATCGTCCGGGACGGCCGGTTCACCGATGAAGCCGTGCGGGAATGCGCCGCGCGGGCAGCCGAAATGCAGTTCACCAGCGAGATCATGGACCCCGGAGTCCGGGCCGCGCTCCGCGTTCCGGCCTCCGCCGTATCCGCCGTACAGATCCGGGAATACCTGACAAAGGCAGTCTCCGGCAGCCTGCTCTTCATGGCGGACGAGACCTCCGCCTTCCGCGCGCGGCTCCGCGGCGCGGTATGTTATCCCGAGCTGCCGTTCGTACTGTCCGTTCAGCCCGGAGATCCGCTGTATGAAGACCTGCGCGTCCCCTCCGGCGCCGCGGACGGACAGCGTATCGAGGTCAGCGGCAGGATCGACCTTGCCCTCCGCTATCCGGACGGCACCTGGGCCATACTGGATTACAAAACGGACCGCGTGCTCCCCCGCGCCCGGCTGGAGGCGGAATACGCTCCGCAGCTCAATGTCTATAAGGCGGTGCTCGCACACCTGACCGGCGAACCGGTCATCCACGCGGGCATCATCACGGTATAAAGGGTGTCAGAGGGACGGTTCCGGTTGACAACTTTGAAAAAGTTGTCAACCGGAACCGTCCCTACTGACACCCGATAGCTTATACGCCATCGGCAGCTCCGCCTTCGCGGGGACCGGACTCAGCTCCCTGACGTTTCCGGCCGGTCTGCTTCGCGTTGAAAGCAGGGCCTTTGAAAACTGCACGAAGCTTTCGAAGCTGGTTTTCCCCGCGTCAGTCCTGTGCTGGGGATATAACGTATTCCCCGGCGATAAAGCGGTCAGCTCCCTGACGATCGAGGACGGCGTCACGGATATTCCGAACGATATCTTCCGCGAATTCAGCAAACTGAAGACGGTCACGATCCCGTCCTCGGTCCGCACGATCGGGAGAGGCGCCTTCTATGGCTGCGGTCTGACCAAAGTGACGATCCCGTCCTCGGTCCGCGAAGTGGGGAGCAGAGCCTTCGCGGACTGCGCTCTGACAAAAGTCACGCTCCCGGGAAGCGTCAACATGTGGGGCAGCGGCGTTTTCGGCAATTGTGATTCCCTGACCGCGGTGACCATTGAGGACGGCGTGAAAATGATCCCGGACTCTATGTTTGAATACTGTCTGAAGCTGACATCCGTAACGATCCCGGCTTCCGTCATCACGATCGGTGACAGCGCGTTCCACGGCTGCTACGGTCTGTCAAAGCTCACGCTGAACGAAGGCCTGAAAACCATCGGAGCGCAGGCTTTTACTTACTGTCCGCTCACAAAGATCACGATCCCGGCAAGCGTGGAAAACGTAGGCGAATGGGCTTTTGCCGGCTTCACCCGTCCCTCGCTCAGCGTCACCGTTCTCGGCGCGCGTACGCAGTTTGACAAGGGCGCGTTTGATACGTCTCCCGATCATCAGGTACACGATCCCTACGCGCTGAACGATATGAACGCGACGGTCACGCTTGACCTGACGGTCATTCCCGGAAGCACCGCGGACCGGCTGTATCAGTATGACGTGAAGAAAACGCTCATCAGCCGCGGTCCGGAGGCCGCCGTCACCGCGCCCGCGCGGACCGTGCTCACGGCGGATCTGTTCGATCCGGATGAGGAGATCGAAGAACTGACGATCCCGGAAGGGGTCGAGGAACTGGCGGACGGCTTTATGAAGGACCGGCTCTCGCTGACCGCGGTAAAGCTGCCGGCTTCACTGAAGCGGATCGGCCGCGAAGCTTTCTCCGGCTGCGCGAATTTGTCCGGCATCACGCTGCCGGACGGGTTGGAGGAGATCGGCGATTCCGCGTTCCTCAAATGCTCGTCCCTGCAGAAGATCGTCATTCCCGATACGACCCTGTCCCTCGGGGAAGCCGTGTTCGGTCTTTGCAGGGAATTGACGACCGTCACCCTGCCGAAAGGCATCACCGTGATCCCGGATCTGTTCTTCAGCGGTTCCGGTCTCAAAAAGTTCCAGATCCCGAACAGCGTGCAAAAGATCGGCGTCATGGCTTTTGCCGAATGCTCCGGCCTTGCTTCCGTCACCCTGCCGAAGGACCTTACGGAGATCCCCGAATATTGTTTTGGGGGCTGCGCCATTACGCAGATCACGATCCCGCAAACGGTCGAAACGATCGGCGCGTACGCGTTCACGAACTGTACAAAGCTGAAGTCCGTCACCCTGCCGAAAAAACTGAAGGTGCTTTCAGAATACTCTTTTGCCTTCTCGGGTCTCACGCAGATCAGGATCCCGGACGGCGTTGACACGATCGGCGAGTACGCGTTCGCGAACTGTACAAAGCTGAAGTCCGTCACCTTCCCCGGGAGGATCACAGTTATTCCGCCCTATTGCTTTGCCGGCACGGCCATCGCGCAGCTGACGGTTCCGTCTTCCGTCAAAACGATCTCCGAGGGCGCTTTCCAGGGCATCAGCGCGCTGAAGAGTCTGACCCTTCCGGAAGGTCTGGAAACGATCGGGGCCGAAGCGTTCAGCTGTTCGCTCATCTACGCGGGGGAGACATACGATTACGGATCGCTGACCGCCATCACCATTCCTTCCACCGTAAAGAGCATCGGCGCGTCCGCGTTTGCCGGACACACCAAGGCAAAAAAGGTCAGGATCCTGAATCCGGACACGGAGATCGGCCGGAACGCCTTCAAGAACGTCCCGGGGGCCGGCAGTAACGGTTCCCGCTGACAACTTTTCGCTTCGCATTCCGTCAAAAAGGCTTCTGATACGCTCCCCCTGAAGTAGACGCCGGAAAAATACAAAACCAGTGAGCTTCAGGGGGAGCTTCATGTTCCGGGGTCGCCAGCCGGAGCCGGCTTCGCCGATATAATTCGCTTGATCTCATAAAATTTGCATGATCAAGCGAATTATAAAGCTGTTCGCGCAGCTGCTGAACAGGCCATATCATCATATTATCCTTGTCTTTCAATGTTTTCTGTCTCTTGCATTATGAACAGAATAATGCTATAATTCGCTTAATCTCATGAAATATACGCGATTAAGCGAATTATAAAGGAGGCGCGTCCGGATGTTTGCCGGTCGGAAAGAAGAACTCAGGCTTTTCAGGCAGATCATGCAGGATGATCGATCTCATTTTATCGCTGTATATGGCCGGCGGCGTGTCGGAAAGACATATCTGATCCGGGAGGCATTCAGCTATCGGTTTACTTTTCAGCACGCGGGATTGTCTGACGGAAGCCTGAAGGAACAGCTGGCGGCTTTTGATGCTTCGCTGGAGGATGCCGGTCAAAGACCCTCCCATAAGTCCGCGAACTGGATGGACGCGTTCAATCAGCTGAAGGATCTGATCCGCGGCTCCGGCGAAAAGCGGAAAGTCATCTTTATTGACGAACTGTCCTGGATGGACACACCGCGCTGCGACCTGATGACGGCTCTGGAAAATTTCTGGAACGGATGGGCATCCGCGCGAAAAGATATCGTGCTGATCGTATGCGCGTCCGCGACATCGTGGCTTCTGTCAAAAGTCATCCATAACAAGGGCGGGCTCTATAACCGCCTGACGGAACAGATCCATCTGAGACCCTTTACGCTGGCGGAATGCCGTGAGTATCTTGATCTGAACGGATTTGTTTTTAACACGGAACAGATCCTGAAAGGCTATATGATCTTCGGCGGGGTACCCTACTACTGGAGTCTGCTGCAGAAAGGCCTCAGCCTTCCGCAGAACATCGACCGGCTATGCTTTTCACGCGACGCGCTTCTGAAGGATGAATTCCGTTATCTGTACGCTTCGATCTTCAGAAACGCGGAGAACCATATGAGGATCGTATGCACCCTTGCGCGTAAAAAGGCCGGTATGACGCGTGAGGAACTGATCGCGTCCTCCGGTCTGTCGAATTCAGGAGATCTTACCCTGAAACTTGAAGAACTGGAAGTATGCGGCTTTATCCGGAAGTATACCGCGTTCGGGATGAAAAAAAAGAGCGCGGTATATCAGCTGATCGATTTTTTCACGCTCTTTTATCAGCAATTCATGGCTTCGCCGCCGTCTGATGAAAGGTTCTGGAGCAACCGGCAGAACACCCCCGCGGTCAATGTATGGAACGGACTGGCTTTTGAGCGGGTGTGCCTTGAACATGTACCGCAGCTGAAAGAAGCGCTGGGGATCTCCGGCGTTCTGACAGAAGTTCATTCATGGTATTGTTCCGCGGACCCGGAAAAAGGGATATTCGGATCGCAGATCGATCTGATGCTTGTACGGGCGGATCAGATCATCAACCTTTGCGAAATGAAGTATTCCGCCACGGAGTTCTCCGTAACCGAAAAAACAGAGCAGAGCATCCGGCGCAAGATCCATGACCTGACCGTCCGTACAGGAACAAGGAACGCGATCCATCCGATCCTGGTAACCGTTTACGGAATCACCGACAGCCCGCATTCGGCGATCTTTCAGCATGTCATTACAGCTGAAGCGCTGTTCAGATGATCGGTCCTGTTGTCAAAAAGAACCATCCCGCCGGATCACCGCAGAGTTATCCGGCCCCCGCACGGCTGAACAGAAAAAAAGATCCCCCTGCCCAAAGGCCGGGCAGGGGGATCTTCATGTTCCGGGGTCATCAGTCGGAGCCGGCTTCGCCGGGAACCTTAAGATACTGCATCATGTCTTCCAGATCGATCTGGCAGCAGCGGAGATTCTCGCACACCTCGGCACTGTCTTTTCTGAGTACGTCCATTGACGCGGCATGAAATATCGCTTCGGCCATGTGCGCCGGTCTCCCGTTGCTGTAGAAGTCATCCACGAGATCCATTCTGTCGGTAAGATCAAACATGATCGGCATCTGTCCCGGCGTTATCTGATGTTCTTCTGTCGCGTAAGCGTTAATGATCATGGCGAAGTTATAGTCCAGCTCTTCTTCCTGAAGAAGCCTGGCAGTTGTATAATCACCGTCCTCCAGCGCTTTCTGCCAACGCCCGTCATTGATGGCTCTGTATTCCATACTGTTCATCCTTTCCGCCTTTATCAGGTTCGTCACATACTTCAGGATCTGCAGTTAGGATAACACGAAGACCTCAAATGCGCAATAGCGCGCCGGCGCGTATCATCAACCATCCTGACGTGACAGCAGGTACGGTTCCGACTGACAACTTTTCGCTTCGCATTCCGTCAAAAAAGGCTTCCTCCTCGCGGGGGAAGCCTTTCGGGATCGTCCAGGGTCGTCAAAAAGGATCATCGCCATCGGCACTTTCGAGATCGATCTGAAAATCGTCCGGATCAAGACCGACTTCTTCACAGATCAGCTTCCTGAACGCGGGCCAGTTCTCTCTCGTCAATTGGACCGTCACTTCCGTCAGTTTATCGATCGTATCCCGCGCTTCCTGTGTTTTCATATATGCCTGCGCATCCTCAAACTCCGGGTAGGCTCCCGTTGACGCGCGGACCATTTCATTATGGATCAGGAACGTAAGATCCTCGAAATGCTCGCGGGTCGTATTCGCGAACTGATTGACGTCTCCGCTGAGCAATTCGCCCATGTGCGGAAGCCAGGATGTCCAGTTCAACTTGTTGATCATGTTGTCATTTGTCATGCAGACCCCGGGAAACGGTTCAATGATCACATCTTCCCGGGTCGCTTCGAGCCATGTTTTCATAAATATCCCCCTTCCGGTCATTGATGATCTCCGCTTTTTCTGATACTATCATGAACGGACCAAAAATAAAAGACACAATGTTCGCGCCATCAATGGAGATCACACATATGCAGTACACACTGAAAAAACTGAATGAAATGTACGCCGCGGCGGAAAAGAAGCTGAACGCCGGTAAGATCGACCCCCTGGAAGCAAAGCTGGGCGTGGCCGCCGGCTATGCCTGCGACTTTCTGGAAAGCGCCGCTTCCTCGCGGGTGAGCCTGCAGTTCAACATCCTGGATGAGGAGAGCATCCCGAAGGTGGCCGCGGTGATCCACCTGCAGAACATCCGCGGCGGGCTGACCGCCGACGAAAGCCGTGAGGACCTGAAGATGAAGATGGCCTCCTTTGAGCTCTTCGCGATCCTGAACTCCTTCAACGACACGGAGCCGAATGTGGAGGCCGTGATGCCCGGCGCGCTCTCGCTGTGCCCGATCCCGCTGATCCGCACACTGCCGAAGGCGGATCAGTTTGAGCGCGCCTTTGACGTATACGCCGCCATGGAAAGGACCGCGGATTCCTTCATTCTCGGCAGCAACACCGAAGACGGCCGCTTCTTCCAGGGCCGGATGCTGGCCTTCCATGAGCTGTTCATGAAATTCATGCAGAGCACGGTCAAAAACGGATACCTCGGTTTTGATATCCGTGATTCTCAAAATATGCACCTCCGATCTTTTTTTGTAGAGCATATTCATATATCGGCGGCATGTCAAACCGCTGAAACTGTAAAAAAAGGTAAAAAAATAGAATTTTTCCGCTTTTTTTCAAGCAGATGAACGAATTTTGAAAAAGCATCCCGTGACGATCGGGGACCAGCCGGTCCGGACCGAGTGTATTTCCTGTGTTTTCGGATGATCAAGCCGGAATATTCAGTTTTTCCGAAAAATGAGGTGAGATATTATATCCCAAATTCCGTGCTACGGCAATACTGATTTTCATTATCGTTCATCCGAAAGATGATATTGTTTGCCAAAGTAACTCTGCATATCATTAAAATCAGAATAACCGCAAAGGGATGATTTATGCCCAGCTTTATCTGCGCGCTTGATGAGATCATGATCAATGAAGGCGTAACGCTGCTCTTTGATACGATCTGTTCCGATGTGTTTATGGAAAACGGTGTCTGTAAGGGCATCTCTGTGGAAAACAAAGGCGGAAGATGCTATTACGGCTGTAAGCAGCTGATCGATACGACCGGTGACCTGGATCTTTTCAAAAGAGCCGGCGCGCCTTGCAAAGACGGTCTTAACTGGCTGTCATTCTGGGCTTTATCCACGAATCTCGACCGGCTGAAAAAATGCTGTGACAGCGGGGATATTCAGCAGCTTCTGAAGATCAACATGCTCGGCACAGACCGCGACGGGATCATGAACCCGCCGGGTGTTCGCAGATACACCGTGGATTCGGGCGAGGAAGTCACGAAGTTCATTATGCGCGGAAGGGCCTATCTGACAGAGCATCTCAAAAACATGGATAAAACGAAGGAAATGGTTCTTCAGGTCCCCGCGCAGGCGCAGTACAGAACGACCCGTTATCTTGATACAGACTATACGTTGAGCGAGAAAGATAAAAACAAGCGGCACGAGGATTCGGTCGGCTGTGCCTGGACCTTCCGTGATGACGGATTTTTTATCGAGATTCCTTATCGGACCATGAAGGCAAAGGGATTCCGCAATATGCTCACCGCGGGGCGGACGATCAGCTCCGTCGGAATGGCATGCGAAGTTTCGCGTCTGATCGCGCCCAGCGCGGTCTCCGGGGAAGCGGCAGGTACAGCCGCGGCATTATCCATTGAAAAGGATCTCGATGTCAACGATCTGGATATCACCGAACTGCAGCGGGAGCTGATCGGCGCCGGCGGCATCATTCATTTCTGACAGACACAGTCAAAACGGAAGGAGCATCATAACTCATGGATATCAGGCAGGAAGCGCTGCGGAAGCATTATGAATGGAACGGAAAGATCGAAGTTGTTTCCAGGGTGCCTGTCACAAACTCGGAAGAGCTGAGTCTGGCTTATACCCCCGGGGTCGCCGAGCCCTGCCTGGAGATCCAGAAAGATCCCGGAAAGTCATGGCTGCTTACACGGCGCAGCAATACGGTAGCTGTGATCACGGACGGCTCCGCCGTTCTCGGTCTCGGCAACATAGGTCCGGAAGCCGGCATGCCGGTCATGGAAGGTAAATGTTGCCTTTTCAAGGAATTCGGCGGTGTTGACGCTTTTCCGATCTGCGTCCGTACAACGAATGTCGATGAGCTGGTCAAAACGATCTATCTGATCAGCGGCAGTTTCGGCGGCATCAATCTGGAAGACATTGCCGCGCCAAGATGCTTCGAAGTCGAACGCAAGCTGAAGGAGATCTGCGATATTCCCGTGTTTCACGATGACCAGCATGGTACGGCCGTGGTCGTCGCGGCCGCCATGCTCAACGCGCTCCGTGTCGTACATAAGGAGATCGGCGCCGTGAAGGTCGTGATCAACGGCGCGGGATCAGCCGGAACAGCGATCGGAAAACATCTTCTGAATCTCGGTGTCAGGAATCTCATCATGGCGGACCGTTTCGGCATCATCTGCGAAGGAATGCCCGGACTGAACGCTTCACATGAGGAGCTCAGCCATCTGACCAACAGGGAGCACATCACAGGCACACTGAAGGACGCGCTGAAAGGCGCGGATGTATTTATCGGTGTTTCCGTCCCGGGAACCGTTACGGAAGAAATGATCGCGTCCATGGCGCCCGGCGCGTGCGTTTTCCCGATGGCCAACCCGACCCCGGAGATCCTTCCGGAGGCGGCAAAGCATGCGGGCGCGGCAGTTGTGGGAACCGGCCGGAGCGACTACCCGAACCAGATCAACAACGTACTTGCCTTTCCGGGCATCTTCAGAGGCGCCCTCGATGTACGCGCGTCACAGATCAATGAAGATATGAAAATGGCGGCGTCCTATGCCATCGCGGGGCTGGTCCGCCCGGAAGAACTGAGTGAAGACTATATCATTCCAAAGGCTTTTGATAAACGGGTGGGATCAGCCGTTGCCGAAGCCGTTGCCCGCGCGGCAAGGGAGAGCGGCGCTGCCGGGATCTGATGTCATCCGGCCGAACGCGGAAAGGAATACCCATCATGAAACCGGAAGGGGATTTTTCAAAAGGCAATGTATGGCGCATAAGCCTGAGGCTGGGCTTCCCCGTTATGCTGGCCGAACTGGTCCATGTCCTGTACAGTATCGTGGACAGGATATATATAGGTCATCTGGAAAACGGCGGCACCCTCGCGCTGACCGGTATCGGTCTCTGTTTTCCGCTGATCACGCTGATCGGCGCCTTTGCCAATCTCTGCAGCACCGGCGGAACGACCATGTCGACCATTGCCCGCGGGGAGAAGGATGATCTGAAAGCGGAACGGATCCTGGAAACATCATTTACCGTTCTGCTCCTCATCGGCATTATTCTGACCTTCGTGCTTTATATTTTCGCGCCGGAGGCACTGCTGCTGCTCGGCGCGGACAGCGACACGCTTCCGGAAGCGCTCGGATATTTCCGTATCTATGTGGTTGGTACGATTCCCGTGCTGATCAGTCTGGGCATGAATTCATTCATCAACGCGCAGGGATATCCGAAGATCGGCATGATCACAGTGATCATCGGAGCTGTCATCAACCTGATCCTCGATCCTCTTATGATCTTTACCATGGGAATGGGGATCCGCGGAGCAGCCCTGGCCACGATCATCGCCCAGACAGTCAGCGCGCTTTGGGTCGTCATGTTCCTTCGCGGCAAAAAAGCACATATAAAGCTCAGAAGACTGATGATCGACCGTTCCCAGTTAAGCAGCATCTTCAAGCTCGGCTTCACCGGTTTTACCTTTAAAATGACGAACAGCATCACCCAGGCAGCCGTGAACATCATGCTGAAGAGCTGGGGCGGCGCGCTCAGCACGGTATATATCAGCGCCATGAGCCTGATCAATTCCCTGCGCGAGATCCTGAGCCTTCCGATAAACGGCATTACGACCGGCGCGCAGAGTGTAATGAGCTACAATTACGGAGCGAAGCTGTATAAAAGAGTATCCGAAAGCATCCGCTTCATGCTGGTCGGCGGTCTGTGCATAAACGGTTTTATCTGGATGGTCATGATGTTTTTGCCGGGGCCGCTGATCCGTATCTTTACCAATGATTCCGCTTTGATCAGTCTTACTGCTTCGTGCGCGCGTATCTATTTCGGAGCCTTTCCATTTATGGCGCTTCATCTGGCCGGGCAAATGACATTTGTTGCCCTGAACAGACCTGTGCAGGCGTTGTTCTTCTCCCTGATCAGAAAGGTGATCCTTGTTACACCGCTTACGCTGCTGCTTCCCGGAATCGGCCTCGGAGTCAACGGGGTCTTCTGGGCAGAATGCCTGAGCCAGCTGACCGGCGGAACCATCAGTTTTATGGCCATGTATATCATGATCTGGAGAAAAATGAAAAAGGCCGTACCGGCATGATCCGGCACGGACCTGTATGAGCGCCGATCCAGCGGCGCTTTTTCATTTATAGCATTCCATTCCGCGGGAAAAGTTGTCGATCGGAACCGTCCCTCTGACAACGTTACTTCAGTCTGTCTTTTCTGTATTTGTTGGGACTGACACCGGTGTGCTTCCGGAACTGCTTTGAAAAATGCGCGAAAGAATCGTAACCCGTTATTTCAGCAATTTCGCCGATCGATAACCCGTTGCGTTCCTCAAGAAGAGCCTTTGCTTTCTTCATTCGTTCCTGCTGAATAAAATCGATCAGGGAAATGCCGCTGACCCGGCGGAAGATCCTTGAAAGATAATCCGGAGAAAGATAAAACCGGCTTGACAGGATATCTCTGGAGCATTCGGAAAGATGCGCTTTTATATACTCCTGTATTTCGGGAATAAGCTCTTCAGGGCTTTTGCGGGATGGCGCAAAGTGATCGACCGCCTGAGTAACCGGTTGATCCTTTCCAGTAGCGTTTGCCGTATTTTCGCTGCTTACCGCGCTCGTCAGCTCGCTGAACACCTGCAGCAGTTTTTCATCCGAAACAGGTTTAAGCAGATACGCGTACACATGCGCGGAGACCGCGCGTTCAGCATATCTGAATTCCGCGAAACTGGTCAGTAAAACAACGCGGGTCTTCATGCCATGCGCTTTGACCCAATCGATACTGACCACGGCGAATGACAATAACCGGACCTTCAATCTTTCCGCTGTATTTCTTCATGAGGTTCTCAATCGTTGTTACTTCGTCATAATTCACGTTTTTGAGCGGAACAAAAGGTCGCACTGTTTCATCCGAAACTGATGTTGCTGGAATTGCGTTCGGTTGGGCAGAAATTACACCACTGTTTTTGATGAATTCCAACACAGCTGAGATATTACCATATACCATGCTCATCTACAATATCTGTTCGATGGAAAGGTTCCCACAGTTCTTTCTCCCACGGGACCATATCGGTAATATGCGTCAGAATCGGTCTGTGCGCTTCTTCAAGTAATGGCTGCGTAGCCGAGCAAAGAACAAATGTTGTGTGACAGCACTTTGCTAAAAAAGAAATCGCCAGATTAAACAGGGACAGCATTTTGCGTGGTACCGTCTGGACCTCGTCAATGACTACTACACTATTGCACAATGAACGGAAACGCCTGATCGAAGAAGTCGTTCCCGAAAACATAGTATTCAACAGCTGGACCAATGTTGTAATGATAATGGGAGAATCCCAGGTCTCTACAAGAAGTTCGTGGCTTTTGACAACATCCTCCGTTTCATTTTCAATAACAAGATTGGAATGATGCTCCAGAATAATTTCATCATCCTCTATTGTGTTCTTGATAACATCCGCATTCTGTTCAAGTATTGACAACAATGGAGTGGTAAAGATGATCCGTCGTTTTCCGTGTCTGGCTGCATGATTAAGTGCGTATCGAAGAGAACTGAGTGTTTTACCGGCGCCTGTCGGTACGTTCAAGCGAAAGATACCGGACGGAAGTGATGCAGCCTCTTTGCACGTTTGAGAAATGGTTTCCCTGCAATGATTTATTCCATTTTTCGGGGCGGTTTCACTTAATCTGTTGATCTTAAGATCAACTTTTTCACTCAGCTCTTCCCATTTTTTGACCGATACCGGTTCGGAAAATACCGCATCATTCATAAATGAAGCCGTATCCCTGCGATCTCCTTCTATCAAAAAGGAACAAATTAACCTTGTTAGCATCCCTGTCAGAAAATAGCAAGTGCTTCTATCCTTGCCAATAGATTTGATTTCTTTCAATACGCCGTTTATTTCATCACAAGCCTGAATATAGAGCAGATCCATTTCTTCATCAGACGCGCAGTATTGGTTGAACCGTTCCCTGCACTCTTGCATAGGGATCGTGTCATCCAACCTTCTGCGTTCAAATTCATTTGTTCCGTCATCTTTAACACAATCGAACAGGCCATGATGTGCTCCACAAGCATACGCGATGATCTCACAAGGCAATACGTTCGGGGAAAGTTGTGCGTGATGCTCATTCAGGAGATACTGAACTCCGGCAAAAGTATGATTAACAGAACCACGTACCACTTTTTCTTTACGAAAAGCTTTCGTGATATATTCTTTGAAATCATCACTGTATTTTCCCATATCATGAAGTAAACCTGCCAGTTTCAGCGTCGAGCTCAAACCCGTCTCTTCCGCAAGCGAAGACGCGCTCCTCGCTGTATTTCGCAGATGATCGCTCACGCTTTGGACAAGGACGTTTCCTTTGTCATCACATCGGATATGAGCAGGAAAAGAATCTTGCATCCTTTTCTCCTCCGAAAAGATCTTGAGGTTCTTTATTTCATACTAAACATGCAAGGATAATATACCACAACATACATTGGTTGTCGAGGAAAATCAGTCATTCAAAAACATTATGGGTCAGTTGTGACACATATATGCGTAGTATGCCAAAACTTATTTCTCCGACCTCATATCAATCCAGTCAGAATACAATTCCCGGATGCATCAATCCACCTTATCCACCCTAAATCCACCCAGGGGTGGATAAGCGGGATCCGTTGATAATAAAGGACTACAAGCATGTTATCCACCTTATCCACCCCTTATGGTCATATATATGCAAGTCATGATCGCGTTATATATCGCGCGGCTGCTATATAGATTTGCAAATAGGGGTGGATAGGGTGGATAAGGTGGATAAGAGGAGTACGTTGTCTCAGTGACCATTTCTGCGAGCGTTGATTTTCCTCATTTTCACAAATTCCGACGGTGAACCGCGCCGTATGTCTGATGGTGGATAATCTTACCGTCATAGTGGTCAATATGTTTTATTCCAATCCCTATAATATCCCGGTTTGCTTCACCTGACCCACCAGACCCACCTGCGACCCACATAAAATCAGACAAGTGGGTCACCGGAAACCGTTGATAATAAACGAACAGAGAGTATCTGACCCACTTGACCCACTTATTTTTGTCATTCTATACGCGTAGCTGTCCGTACTATATAGCGCGCGATCGCTATATATGTACAAAAACCGGTGGGTCAAGTGGGTCAGGTGGGTCACCGATAGAAAACAGTACTGGCAATAATGGCTGCGATCGTTGATTTAACTCATTTCCGTGGTTTTGTTCAGATAACGCGCCGTATGCCTGACGGTGGGTCATTTACCCACTGAAGTGGTCAATATCCGTAATAGGTGTAAAAGGTTTATAAGGTTTATGAGGGTTTCGTTGATTTTATCATACTCCGGCACTGTATACAACAGGAATACGTTGCCGGAAGAGGCAATGCGTCATATCTGTATCATAAGTGAATACAGCCTTCCCCGCATCCGTGAGGGTAACGCGCGGGAAGCAGAACAAAAGCCGGGCATTGGGAAAGTTCCCCACCATCCGGCTTTTTCTCGCTGTTTTATTTTCTAAAAAGGCTTCCCGGTCTCACTTTGAACCTGTCGGAATACAATTCCGGGCTGAAAGATTCCACCGTATTCCACCGGAATTCCACCCGGGGGTGGAATCGCTGTACGCGTTGAAAATAAAAGAATACAGAGTATGTTTTCCACTTTTCCACCTTTCTATGTATATATATACGCGTAGACGCTCAATATATATTGCGCGCACGCTGTATATACCTGCAAACAGGGGTGGAAAAGGTGGAAAGGTGGAAAGCAGATCATCAGTCTGTATATCTGATCATATGATGATCATATATTATATTTTTATTTTTCTTTTTCTTTTTATTTATATTATATAACGGTCGTATACGGTCGTATGATCAGCCCGCGCGCCGGATCAGTCTCCAGATGCCCTGTAGCCCTTGTAATTACTGCATTCCAGGCATTTTCACCGGTCCGGCGGCGGTATGAGTTCCGGCAGTGATCCGCGCGTCGGAACCGAAAAATGTGTATAACTATGTGGATAATTCTGTGGATTTTTCTGTGGATAACATTCCCGTAGCGAACTGCCGAAGGCAACCGCGCCGTATGCCTGACGGTGGGTCATTTCCCCTGATATCCGGGAACACAGAGGAAAGCATCCTGCCCGATCTCCGTATCCGGGTTCAGGATGGTGACCTTTTTGGCTTTTTCCTGTCCCGCGAAAGCCTCCCTGCCGATACGCGTGACGGTGGACGGGACAGTAATGCCTGTGAGCTTCCCGAAGCAAATGTCCCTGTTGCCCATAGAGACCCAGCAGGCAAACGCCGATTCGCCGATGGTCTCAAGTCCCTCCGGAAGATCGATCCTCTGCATATGGTCACACCCGTAAAAGGCCCCGTCGGAGATCGTTTTGACGGAATCCGGCAGCTTGATGCCTGTGATCCCCGTACTGGCAAAACAATATGCCGGAATGACCCGGATCCCCTTCGGCAAAGTGATGTCCTTCATTTTTGTACATCCCGAGAAAACACGTTCACCGATGACCTCAACGGAATCCGGGATCACGATCTTCACAAGCGCCGAACCGCTGAAGCAGCATTCACCGAGCTCCTTCAGACTCTTCGGTAAAGTGACTGTTTTCAGCTCTTTGCACCCATCAAACGCGTATTCGCCGATCTTCCCGACCGGATCCGGGATCACGACCTTTGACAGCGCCGTTTCGCGGAAGCAGCTTTCACTGATCTCCTTCAGGTTCTTCGGTAAAGTGACTGTTTTCAGCTCTTTGCATTTATAAAACGCGTATCCGCCGATCTCTTCGACCGAATCCGGGATCGTGATCCGCGAAACAGCGGAACCCGCGAAACAGTATTCCGGGATCATGGTAAGCTTATTCGTCAGTGTGACAGAAGTCAGGCCGGAACAATCCGCAAACGCGTATTCCCCGATCCGCTGCACCGTTTGGGGGATCTTGTACTGTTTGAGCCCGGCTCCGCTGAAAAAGCGCTCCGGGATCTCTGTGATCCCCTTCGGCAGGGTGACAGTCATCAGCGATGTACAGTCGGCGAACACGCCCGTGCCGAGCCCGGTGACCATGTCCGGCACAGTGATCTTCTGCAGGGACGCGCAGCCGCGGAAAGCCCGATCGCCGATGTACTCCAGGCCGGCCGGAAGGACCGCATCCGTCAAATGGACACAGGATGCGAACGCCTCGCTTCCGATCCGTTTCAGGGAAGCCGGAAGGATCACTTTTGTCAGCAAGCGGTTATTGGCCATAAATCCGTCCGACAGTTCCTCGACCCCTTCCGGAATGATCAGTGTTTCGATCTCCGTTTCCGGGTCGATAAGGTCCGCCGTCAGCACTTTACACACGGGCGCTGTCACTGTTGCTTCCGGTCCGCGGGAACGATACGTCTTCCTGACATTGTACTGATAGAGGATATCCGCGGGGCTTCCGGTGCATGTCGAAAGCTGCATCGTGATCTTTGTCTCCGTTTCTCCGGTCTCATAGGGATCGCGGTCCCCGTAGGCCGAAGTATTAAAAACACAGGAACCGAACTGTGTACGCGGGCCGGAAACAGTTACACTGAGCGATGACCGGGAGGCGTCCACAAAGGCTCTGTCACAAACCGTTTTCACACTTGCCGGGATCGTGATCCGCGTGATCGGGCAGCCGCTGAAAGCGCGGCTGCCGATCGTCTCCAGCCCTTCGTTCAGCGTCACCTTCGTCAGCCTGGCACAGCCCTGGAATGCGCTGTTTCCGATAACGCGCGCCGATTCCGGAAGCGTCACGGCCGTTAACGCGGTGCCGTAAAACATATTCTCTCCGATCTCCGTGATACCTTCCCGGATCGTGACGGACGAAAGGGATCGGCAGCTGCTGAAAACATTCGTTCCTGTTTTTTCAACAGTGCCCGGCAGCGTGATCTTCGTCAGGCCGGTCATGGAAAAAGCGCTGTTTCCGATAACGCGTACGGAATCAGGGATCGTGACAGACTTCAATCGCGCGCAGCCAAGGAATACTCTGTCCGGCAAAACAGCGGCACCGTCTTCGATCTTCAGGGAACTGATCGAATCGCAGTCTCTGAAGACATCAGCTCCCCAGCAGATCACAGAGGCGGGATATACCAGTTTTTTCAGACTTCCGCAATCACAGAACGCGTACGATTCCACACGGAGCAGATCCGGAGGGAATGTCAGCGATGTCATCCCGGCATTGTAAAACGCGTAATAACCGATGGCGTACAGGTCAGCCGGGAAGGTGACGGATGTGAACGCCTCTTTCTCAAAAGCAAAGGAACTGATCCGACCGACCGGATGCCCGTCAAGTGTATCCGGGATCACGCACTTCGTCCGTACGGTATCATCCGCGAAACCGGTCAGTACGGCATATCCCTCGCGATCAACATAGTACCGCCATACACCGGTGCTGTCGGTCACCTGATCCATTCCGTTTGTTTGCCGGTCATGATCAACATTCAGATACGCGTGAAGGTCCAGCCCGTCCGCCCGGGTCAGACACGCGCAGTTATAAAGGGCATCCGGTGAAACATCCGTAAGATCTCCGCCGCGGATCTCCGCCAGCCGCGTACAGTTGCCGAAAGCGCACTCCCCGAGCGATGTCACGGAATCCGGAAGCGTAACAGAACTGATCGTTGACTGTTCGTTAAACGCGTATGCCCCGATCCCGGTCACCGGAAGCCCGCCGAGCCTGTCCGGGATCACGAGATCGGAAGCCGCGGTACCGCTCACGCCCGTACAGACCGCGCCGCCGTTTCCGGCCGGGGTCCAGCAGAAGCCGCCTTCCGGCCGGCTGAATATATCCGGACCTGCCGGCGTGCCGTCGGCAAACAGAACTTCTTCCGCGCCGATGCCCCGGAACGCGTTCCGCTGAACATTCCCGCTGTACAGCGATCCGGGCAGGCGGACTTCGGTGAGGTTCAGGCACCCGTCAAAGGCCCGCTCACCGATCCACCTCAGATTTGAACCTTTGAAAGAAAGCGTCCGGATATTCAGATCGCCCCGGAACGCCTCCGTTTTGATCTCCCTTACCGGCATTCCGTCAATGTACGCCGGGATCACGAGATCGGAAGCCGCGGTACCGCCGATGATCGTAACGGACTTCTGAGGGTTCCCGTTATCGTCATAATCATCTTCGACCGTATATTCAAACTTTGTTTCTGTACTGTGTTCCGGTTCCGGAGCGCTGCCGGGAGCTTCCGCGCGGCATGTGCCGCACAGCAGAAGTGAAACAAGAACAGCAAGCAGATATATCACGTGTTTTTTCATTTGTTTCCTCCGCCGGGGGAGCCGGACGGGATATCCTGTCCCCCGCTCCTGTATGATCCTGCCTTATTGTGATCGTCTTTGTGTTCTGCAGCCGTTGTACCCCGGGCGCCGCGGCAGGTGTGATCAAGAGGTGGAATAGGTGTAACAGGTTTAAAAGGTTTTGATCAGAATTCCAGTGTGTCCGTCCTGTCCAGCAGCTCGCCGAGCAGCCGGACACATTCGTTGAAGCTGCACAGCGTCTGCCGGTCGGTGGGAATTCCGTCCCTGGCCGCGCGGCAGATCAGCACCGTCAGGGCGATGATCAGGCTCTTGTTCCTTACTTCCTCAACGCGCTTTTCATCCTCCGTGTCCAGATAGACATGAAGGGTCCTGTTCCACAGCCTGTCGATGATCTCCTGCCGTACCCCGAAGAAGGAAACGGTATTCTCCGGATCGAACATGGAATAGCAGTTATAGGACAACGCCAGCCCTGACAGCTCAAGAACGGGATGCCCGCGGCGCAGGGAGTCCAGATCGATCAGCATGGGTTCCCCGTCCTGCATCATGATGTTGTTGATGTGCAGATCCCCATGGATCAGGGTGTCGGTCTCCGGCACCGCTTCGATCATGGAGACCAGCTTATCCACGCGGTGTTTTTCAAGGAGGCGCGAGGCGGAGCGGGCGATGCTGACGAACCGGTCCTTCGCGGCGGGCACATCCTTTTCACCGGCCCGGATCCCGTGCAGGCGCTTCATCAGCCCGGCACAGATGTCTCCGCACTCCTCCGGGCTCTTTTTCCCGGAGGCCAGCAGATCGCTCAGCGATTCCGCCTTCAGCAGCTCATACAGGATGCCCAGGCCGTCCCCCACCCGGACCACATCCAGCGGGATAGCCGTCGGGACTCCCAGTACGAAGGCCCGGCGGGCCAGCTCCCGCGATCTCATGATGAAATCCGGTTCCCAGCCCGGCCTGTACACCTTTACCACGGTGTCGGGGCTCAGACGGTACACGCGGCTCTGCGCGCCGCTGCCGATCATTTCACAGCCCTCCACGCTCACGCGCTTCAGCGCCCTTTCCACCGGGAGCATTTCGGTAAAGCCGGTCACCTCGAGTATATCGTAGACCTCGCTCCGGGCCCCGGTGATCCTGAGCCCCGGCACGTTATTGAGCAAAATAAGCACCGCGCGCAGGCAGGCGCTGGTGATGTATTCACAGTTTTCCAGATCCAGCACAGCCTCCCGGCCGCCGTAGTCCTTCACCGCGGCGGAAAACGCGGCGATCAGCTCCGGCGCGGCGGCGGAATCCAGCCGTCCTCCCGCCGTGATACGCAGAACGCCGTTCGTGATATTCACTGTGCAGTCGATCATATCCATTCCCCCTGATATGTCCGGCACGGATACCGCGCGGGGCATTTTCCCGTGCCGCGATCCTCGTATTCCCGCGGAAATGATCACGCCTTCCGTTTCCGGTATTTGCCGTCATTATAACAGTTTCCGCCCCGACGCACAATGTGTGTCAGCAGGCGGTCCGTGTCAAGTTGTTACGGAGTTTTTTTGTCAGGAGACCATCTCAGGCAGAG
>JAUNQH010000075.1:0-4177 GCA_030536295.1 Clostridia bacterium
CGGTCTTCAGGACCTGCCACTGGTAAGTGAGCCCGTCGCCCGCCGCCTTCACGGTAAACTTCGCGTCCGTGCCGGCCGCGGCCGTCGCGTTCGCGGGCTGGGCCGTGATCTTCAGGGCCGTCCGCACCGTCAGCGCAGCCGCTTCGGATGTGACCTTCCTGCCGTACTGATCCTTGACAACACAGCGGTACTGCCAGCCGTTCTTTGCCGCGGTCACCGCGATGGTGAGCTTCGCCGCGGTGCTGCCGGTCTCGCTCGTCTTTGCCCAGGTGCCGTCAGCGGTCTTCAGGACCTGCCACTGGTAAGTGAGCCCGTCGCCCGCCGCCTTCACGGTGAACGTCGCGTTGGTGCCGGTGTCGGCAGTCACGTCCGCGGGCTGGGTCGAGATCTTCAGGGCTTTGCGCACCGTCAGCGTTACCGCGTCTGATGTGACGCTGCCGCCATACGCGTCCGTGATGACGCACTGATACCGGTATCCGTTTTTGGTCAGGGTAGCCGGGATGGTGAGCGTCGCGGTGTTATATCCGGCCGCCGTGGTCTTCGCCCAGGTCACGCCCTCGTCCTTGCTCATCTGCCACAGATACTTCAGATCATCGCCTGCCGCCTTCACGGTGAACTTCGCGTTGGTGCCGGCATCGGCAGCCACGTCCGCGGGCTGGGTCGAGATCTTCAGGGCTTTGTGCACCGTCAGCGTCGCGGCTTCGGATGTGGCGCTCCCTCCGTACGGATCCTTGACCACGCAGCGATAGGCACGGCCGCTGTAGCTCAGCGAGGGCGTAAGGCTGATGGTCGCGGTCTTCGCGCCGCTCTCTGAGCACTTGCTCCAGGTCTCGCCTCCGTCCTTGCTCACCTGCCACTGCCAGGTAAGGTCTGAACCGCCGTCCGCCTTGACACTGAAGGAGACGGTCTCACCGGCGGCCGCGATCACCGCCTCGGGCTGTTCGATAATGCCGGGCGTCACCGACAGCACACAATACATGCAGACGACCGCATCATAGTCATCCTGGATCCAACACTGATATATCCAGTTGTTCATGGAACCTTCCGCTTTCACCGTCAGGCTCGCGGTATCAGCGCCGTTTCCGGTACATTCAGACCAGTTCATTCCCCAGTCGCTGCTCACTTCCCACTGATAGTGCAGTTCTCCGTCACCTTCCGCTTCGACAGTAAAGACCGCTTCTTTGCCCGCGGCGACCTTCATGTCATCCGGTTCCTTTATGATCTTCGGGCCGAATCCCATGACCTTCGCGGGCACCATGTTCTCTCCGGTCTCATCCCGCACCACGAGATACACTTCGCCTTCTCTCAGCCAATCCACGAGATCCCCTTCGAAACGCGTGATCGTGTGTTCTGCCCCATTCCACAGGGCAATTGAATTTCCGGCTGATGTGAACATCTTCCATTCACACCGCAGACCACTTCCGGCATCGACCTCCGCGCTGAGATACAGTTCATTGTCCCAGCGCTTATAGATCGCCGTTGCACTCCTGACCTCCGGATAAAGGCATACACCATTGACCCTGACCATGGTCTGCTCTTTCGCCCATTGACTTGCCGCCTGTTCGGCGGTCGCGGTGATATCGATCACATGCTTGATCCCCCGGGCATCCGAGCCCTGTGTACCGAACCAGCTTTCCAGCAGATCAAGACCGGTACATTTCGTAATATCAAGCTTTGATATATCATTATCCCAGCAGTCCAAAACGTTCAGATCGGTGCAGGATGTAACATCGAGCGTTTTCAGCAGACCGTTGTTGCACACCAGCTTTCTGAGAGCGGTGCAGCCCGTGACATTCAGACTTTTCAGCTTGCAGCCGCTGACCTTCGCACTTGTGAGAGCAGTATCCCCGGACAGATCGAGAGAGGTCACCCCGCAATCCTCGATCAACAGCTCATTCAAAGAGGTGCAGCCGCTCAGATCCAGCGCCGTCAGGCTGCTCATTTCGTAAAGCTCCAGCTTGGTCAGATAGGGCAGCAGCTTGATCCCCTCCAGGGAGCTGATGTCCCATTCGTCGCCGCGGAGCTCGATCCAGCTGAAAGAATGAAGATCTCCGTCGTCCAGGATACCGTCTCTGTTCCAGTCCTTCAGCGACAGATAGTACCGGAACTCAGGATCTTTGATGTCATTCTCAAGATCGACGTCCGCCAGTGCAGCGGAAACACAAAGCACCGACAGCAGTACACATAGGATCACCGCAAATTTTTTCATCAGAATATCTCCCTTTCAAGCTCCCAGGTCGGTCCGGTCCGTAAAACAACAAATACAGGTCCATGTTGTACTTTTTGGTATCAGAATGTCAATAACTGACATGTATATATCCTGTACTCTCTGATAAATAAAGGAACGGCGCCGTTTCGCGGATATTCCGCTTGATTTGAAACATATCGGATGATAGTATACTTTTACAGGAATATCCTGCTTTCGCGGCGCCGGTCTCCCAGTCGTTCCGCGATGATCCGGAGCAAAAAGGAAAGATGATCATGAAAAAAATGCTCGCGATCCTGCTGGCGGTCCTTTTCACAGCCGGCGCGCTGTCTCCCGTTTCCGCGGAAACGATCCCCGGGTTCCCGGCCTGTCTCAGCACCGCCGATATGGACGGCAGCCCTGTGGACGCTTCGATCTTCGCCCGGGCGGATGTGACCGTGCTGCATATATGGGGCACCGATTGCGGTCCCTGCATCGCGGAAATGCCAGAGATCGCGGCCTGGATCAGCGGGCTGCCCGAAAACGTGCAGGTGATCGGTCTGCTCACCGATGTATGGTCGCCGGATGACAGAACTTTCACCCTGGCCCGGAAGATCCTGGAGCTGGCCGGCGCGGATTTTGTGAACCTGCTGAACAATGATACACTGGCGCCCCTGACCGGAATGATCGTCGGCACGCCGACGACCTTCTTCCTGGACAGCAGCGGCAATCTCATCGGTGAGCCGGTGCTGGGCGCATATACGGACAAATACAGGGAGACCGTTGATGAGCTGCTCGCCAGGTGATCCTCCGGTCACCGCGGGATCAGCCTCTGACAGAAGACACGGAAGGAACGCGCGATCATGAAAAAAAGACATCCCGTTCTGCGGAACATCTGCTGGATCGCCGTGCTGCTCATCGCGGCGGGCTTCATTATATACGGTACCGCGCCCGAATACGCGCGCGAAGAGTGGCGGATCGTGCTGAACAACGCGGTCAACATCTGCTATCAGTGCATCGGATTGGGGTGATCAGCACGCGTCTGAAAGATCGTTTACGGGAGAAGCGCCGTGACAGGCCGTTCATGCAGGCGGCGCGCAGGAAGCTGTTTCAGATCGTGGCCTTCGGGTTTACCAACTCCGATCCGGGCAACCTCCTCAAAGGCGTCATCAACAAGGGCGAATGGAAGAGATTCTGCATCCCCGGGATGAACTGCTATTCCTGCCCGGCGGCAAGATTCTCCTGCCCCATCGGCGCGCTGCAGGCCGTGAACGGCAATATGGACTTCAGCTTCAGCTTCTACGCGGTCGGCATCATCCTGGCTTTCGGCGTCCTGATGGGGCGCTGGATCTGCGGCTTCCTCTGCCCGTTCGGCCTCATTCAGGAGCTGCTCCACAAGATCCCCGTCAAAAAACTGCATCTGCCGAAAGTATTCACCTGTATCAAATATCTGCTGCTGATCGGCCTGGTGTTTATCGTGCCGGTCTTTATGACGGATTACGCCGGCGCGGGAAAGCCGGCCTTCTGCGAGTATGTGTGCCCTGTCGGAACGCTTGAGGGCGGGATCCCTCTCCTGCTGGCAAACGAAAGCCTGCGTCAGCTGGCGGGTCCGCTGTTCTGGTGGAAGATCGGCATCCTGGCGGTGACCCTGACCGGCTGCATGTTCATCTGCCGGTTCTTCTGCAAGGTCGCCTGTCCGCTGGGCGCCATTTACGGCATGCTCAACAGGATCAGCGCCTGGCACCTGGAGGTGGACGGGGAAAAGTGCGTCCGCTGCGGTAAGTGCGCCCTGGAATGCCCCATGGACGTGGACCCGTGCAGGCATCCCAACTCCGCCGAATGCATCCGCTGCGGCCGGTGCCGCGCCGTGTGCCCGGAAAACGCCATCCGCTTCCGCTTCGGCTATGGCCGCAAATAGGGTTGTCAGTGGGGACGGTTGCGGTTGACAAAGTTGTAAAAGTTGTGAAAATGACCCGTCCCCCCCGGACACCA
>JAUNQH010000075.1:4187-6332 GCA_030536295.1 Clostridia bacterium
CATAGGGGTTTTACTGTGGGCCGGGTACGTGTTCACAACTTTTAAAATGTTTACAACTGCAACCGTCCCCACTGACAACCTCACACATCCAGATGCTCCATGTATCTGCGGCACCAGTATTCAAACGATACATCATCGGCGCATACGGTCGCGCGGATCACGTCTTCGTCCGCCTGTTCAATGTCCGTTTCCATGCCGAACCAGTCCAGGATATCGTTGAGCGCCTCGGCTTTGGCCAGGAAGGTGTGCTTCTCCGGCTTGCCGCTGTACATATACGGGTGATCGTTGACATAGCGCTGGATATCGATGCCCTTTTCGCAGCCGCTGACCTGCTGCAGCGGCTTCACCGGCTGATCGGTCATCTGAATATCCATGATCCGCTCAATGCGGAAATGCGCGATGGTGTCATACTTGTCCACATTGCAGATCAGGTAATACCGGCCGTTGGTGGTCAGCACATGATAGGGATTGATCAGATAATCCCTGGGATTCCCGTCCTCCCGGCAGCGGTAATGAAGCTGCTTGTCGATATCGTAATTGCCGTAGTAGAAAAGCACTTTTCTGCCCTGTTTCACGGCCTCATGCAGAACATCCAGGGAATAGAGGAACTGCGGGTTCACGGGGCGCAGCTGCTCGTTGTTCTCATCCTTCGCGTACCAGTCGCCGCCGAGACACGAGACCTTGCGGATCAGCTCATCCCGCTGGCTCGCGGTGATGCCGGACGCCGTGCGCAGGCTGTCAACGATCAGATTCAGCTCCGCCGGGCAGAACTCATGTTCATAATACCAGCCTCTGGCGTAACGAACGGGATAACCGGCGTCCAGCAGCTCCTGCAGGTCCTTGCGGATGCTTTTGCGCGCGTGGATCTGCCCGGTCTCCTGCTCCACAAGATCAATGATATCCTGCTGCTTCAGCCGGTGCTCCTCGTCCGTGTACTTTTTCAGGATCTTCAGAATGGCGTGACTTGTCTGTTTATAGGATATGGCTGCCATATCGTGCCTCCGGTCATCAGGTTTCATCTGTTTTTTGTTATTTTACCATATTCCGCGGATCCGCACAACCGGAATGTGTCAGATCGGTATCATCCCTTTTTCCTCTTCTATTGACAGGCTCCCCGCCCGGGCATATATTAATTACGCGGAAGGATCATATGCCGGACGCCGTTTGTCCGGAGCGCCCTTTATGAAAGATAAAAACCCCGGGACGAAAAAGGAGGAGACGGACAGCCGTCTCCCATGGAGGTGCTTTTATGGAACTCGATCTTGAAGAACAGAAACAGCGATTCCTGGATATATGCCAGTCGGTCATACACCGGCCCGGTCTGGACGAATTGCTCAAGTGGCTGTGCTCGGCGGATTTCTTCACGGCCCCGGCCAGTACAAAATTCCACGGCGCCTATAAAGGCGGGCTCTGTCAGCATTCTCTGGATGTGTATGATTACGCGCTGAAGCTGAGAGCCCTGACCGACGCGGCCATCGATGATGAATCCCTGGCGATCGCGGCGCTGTTTCACGATGTATGCAAATGCAAGCTGTATAAAACGGAGACGCGCAACCAGAAGATCGACGGCGAATGGAAGCAGGTGCCTGTTTACGTGATCAATGAATCCCTGCATTTCGGCGGCCACGGTTCCAAGTCCGTATATCAGGTGCAGTACTTTATGCAGCTCAGGCCTGCCGAGGCCGTGGCGATCAACTGCCATATGGGTTTCGCGGACGCGAGCCCCTCCGTCATGCGCGATGTGAGCAACGCCTATCAGGATTTCCCGCTGGCCTGGATCATCCACGCGGCAGATGAAGCCGCGACCTTTTTGCTTGAAAGATGACACAAATCATGCACAGCCCGCCGGACGGTCATTGTCCGGCGGGCTGTATTTGCGCGAAGGGGAATGCCGTTCCTCGCGGATCCCGCCGCGGCAGGAGACACAGAACCGTCCCCTGTCTCCTTTTCAAAAGGCCGGGCGGCAATTACGCCGCCCGGCCTGATCGTTTATTCTGTTGTGTTACTGCACTGTCAGGGTCGCCGCCTTGGAGGTGACCTTGTTGCCGTTCGCGTCGGTGATGACGCAGCGGTACTGATAGCCGTTCTTAGCCGCTTTTGCCGAGATGGTCAGCGTAGCGGTGTTGTAGCCTTTATCGGTGATCT
>JAUNQH010000036.1 GCA_030536295.1 Clostridia bacterium
ATGATCCGCGGCTGCCTTTTTCTGTTAATTGTTCTCACGGGTATAGTTGATCAGTCCGCCCGCCAGTATCATGCCCTTCTGCCTTTCGGTCAGCGGCAGGAGCACTGTGTATTCTTCGTTCTTTGTGTCATTGCGCAGGATCAGTTTCTCCGATCCGGCGGCGATCCTTGCCCGCGCGTCCGGCAGCGTCAGCACATCATCCCGGTCGATCCGGTCATAATCCGCCTCGTTTTCAAATGTCAGCGGCAGGATCCCGTTATTGATCAGATTGGCCTGATGAATACGCGCGAAGCTCTTCGCCGCGACCGCGCGGATCCCGAGGTACAGCGGCACGAGCGCCGCGTGCTCACGGCTGGAGCCCTGGCCGTAGTTCTGCCCCGCCACCAGAATGCCGCCGCCTTCCTGTTTGGCGCGCGCCGGGAAAGTCTCATCAACGGGCGTCAGGCAGTAATCGCTCAGATGCGGCACATTGCTGCGGTACGGCAGCAGTTTCGCGTTGCTGGGCATGATATGGTCGGTCGTGATATTGTCCTCCATTTTCAGCAGCACCTTGCCTGTCACGTTATCCTCAAGCGCTTTGCCCATGGGGAACGGTTTGATGTTGGGACCGCGGACGACTTCAACGGTATCCTCGGCGCCGGGTTCGACCGGCGGGATCACCAGATTGTCATTCACCTCAAACTTTTCAGGCTGCGTGACTTCAAGGTCGATATCCAGGCAGCGCGGATCCGTCAGCACACCGGTCAATGCCGTTACAGCCGCCGTCTCGCAGCTCGTAAGATAGATACCGGCGCTCTTGGTCCCGCTGCGGGCATAGAAATTCCGGTTGTTTGTACGCACAGAGACCGCGTTGGTCTTCGGGCTCTGACCCATGCCGATGCAGGGACCGCAGGCGCTTTCCAGAATACGCGCGCCGGCGCCGAGCATATCGGCCAGCGCGCCGTTCCGCGCCAGCATGGTCAGCACCTGCTTGCTGCCGGGGCCGATCACCAGTGACACATCCGGGTGCACTGTCTTCCCTTTCAGGATCCTGGCCACGCGCATCATGTCCTGATAGCTGGAGTTGGTGCAGCTGCCGATAAACACCTGGTCTACCTTGATGGGACCGATGTTTTCAACCGTGTCCACATTATCGGGCATATGGGGCTGCGCCACCATCGGCACCAGCTGATCCAGGTCGATCTCAACCAGCTCGTCATATACCGCGTCTTCATCGGCTGTCAGCGGCGTGAAGTCCTGCTCGCGGCCCTGCGCCTTCAGGAACGCGCGCGTCGCCTCATCGCTCGGGAACACGGATGTGGTGGCGCCCAGCTCCGCGCCCATGTTCGCGATCGTGGCGCGTTCCGGCACGGTCAGCGTGGCAACGCCGTCACCGATGTATTCCATCACCTTGCCGACGCCGCCCTTCACGGTCAGCCGGCGGAGCACCTCCAGGATGATATCCTTCGCGGCCACACCGTACGGCAGCTTTCCGTTCAGTTTGATGCCCACGACCTTCGGGCAGGTCAGATAATACGCGCCGCCGCCCATGGCAACGGCCACATCCAGACCGCCGGCCCCGATCGCCAGCATGCCGATGCCGCCGCCGGTCGGCGTATGGCTGTCGCTGCCCAGCAGTGTCAGCCCCGGCACACCGAAGCGTTCCACCTGTACCTGATGGCAGATACCGTTACCGGGCTTTGAGCAATAGATGCCGTGCTTTTTCGCCACGGTCTGGATGTACTGGTGATCATCCGCGTTCTCAAAGCCTGTCTGCAGTGTGTTATGGTCGATATAGGCCACGCTCTTCATGGTCTTCACACGGCCGATGCCCATTGCTTCAAACTGAAGATAGGCCATGGTTCCGGTGGAGTCCTGCGTCAGTGTCTGGTCAATACGGATGGAGATCTCCTCGCCCGGGATCAGCTTTCCGCTCAGCAAATGTTTTTCAAGGATCTTGTACGTCAGTGTCATAAGGCGCACCTCCGCGGTTTCTGTTATGCGGCGTCATTCTTGCCGTCACGTAATTGTATACAGTGTACAAACGCAAAGTCAATCAAAGTACACAGAAAAGACCGCTCTCACCGCCCAAAAAACAAAAGAAATCCCGGAGACCGTCCGATCTCCGGGAGCATGCGTTATTCGGCTTTTCCGAACAGTTTCGCGATATTCACAAAGGACTCTTTCAGCGCGTATCCCTTATCCTTGTCCCTGTAGAACTCGTCCGCGGGCTCCAGGCGTCCGCCGAACTTTTTGTTTTCCGCCCACTGCCACAGGAAGCACAGCGCGATGATCACGATACCGATGATATCGGTCACCGTTCCGGCATCGACCAGCAGGATACCGCCCACGGCAAAGAGGATGCGCTGGATCGGATGCGCGTGGCGCGATCCGTAACCCTCGACCGCCACACCCACGCCGATCATGCCGATGATCGCGGTGCAGGTGATGATCAGCACTTCATACCACTGCGCGCCGATCATCAGCATCTTCTGGTTGAAAACAAAGATGTACGGCACCAGGAAGGCCGCCATCGCCAGCTTTACGCTGCACAGGCCCGTTTTCATCGGGTTGCTCTTCGCGATGGCCGCGCCGGCCATGGAGGCCAGCGCCACGGGAGGCGTGATATCCGCGACGATACCGAAGTAGAAGGTAAACATATGCGCGGTCAGCATATCGCAGCCCATGACCTTCATCACGGCGGGCGCCATAACGGTGGATGTGATCAGATAATTGGCTGTTGTCGGCACGCCCATGCCAAGGATGATGGAAGCCAGCATTGTCAGCATCAGCGTCAGCAGCTTGCTTCCGCCGGCCAGATCGACCAAGCCGTTGCCCAGCTTCTGGCCGAGACCGGTCATCGTGATCATACCCACAACGATGCCCGCCACAGCGCACGCGACAGCCACGCTGACCACGTTGCGCGCGCCGTTTTCAAGGCTCTTCACGATATCCCTGCCGGTATTCACCAGCGCCTGTTTCGGGTCATGGTCCACATCCTCATACAGTTCAACGTTTTTCCGTTTCTTCATGTACCAGCTGTGGAAGCGGCGTACAAGGCCGCACAACGCGGATGTGACGATGCCGACGAGCGCGCCGTAAATGGGTGTATAGCCCGCGCTCAGGAAATAGATGATCACGACCAGCGGAACGAAAAGATAACCGCGGTCGATCATGATGCGCTTCAGCTTCGGCATGTTCTCCTTTTTCAGACCGACAAGCCCGCACTTCCGCGCTTCCAGTTCAACAATGATATACACGCCCACAAAATACAGCAGCGCGGGAACGATGGCGGCCTTGACGACCTCCGTATAGCTCACGCCGACGGATTCCGCCATCAGGAACGCGGCCGCTCCCATCACGGGCGGCATGATCTGTCCGCCGGTCGACGCGGAAGCTTCCACGGCGCCCGCGAACTCAGGCTTGTAGCCCAGTTTTTTCATCATCGGAATGGTGAACGAACCGGAGCCGACCGTGTTTGCCACGGATGAACCGGATACGGTGCCTTCAAACGCGGACGTGATCACGGCCACTTTGGCGGGACCGCCGCGCTTATGGCCGGCGACCGCGTTGCTCAGATCAATGAAAAACTCACCGACCCGTGTGCTTTCAAGGAACGCGCCGAACAGCACAAACAGGAAGATAAAGCTCGCGCTCGCGCCCAGCGGTGTGCCCATAATGCCTTCGGTGGAATAAACGAGCGTTGTGATGATCTTCGTCGGCTTGATCGCCTTGCGCGCCATAAAGCCCGGGAAATAATTGGCAAACAGACCGTAGATCACAAAGAATCCTGCCACGCACAGGATCGGGATGCCGACCACGCGGCGGCACAGTTCCACCAGCAATACGATCAGCAGACCGCCGACGGCCAGATCGGCAACATACTGTATATACCCTTCCTGCCCCGGAGCAAACACCTTGCCGTACCGGTTCGCCAGCTCAATATGCTGCAGTCCGATATACAGGCAGCACCCGAGGGACAGCAGGGCCAGAATGATGTCATACCACGGGATCTTCTTTCTGCTTGCTTTTTTTGTCGCGGGATACAGAAGATAACCGATCGTCATCACAAATCCGAGATGCAGCGGACGCAGCTGCGTATTCGGGATCTTGCCCGTAAAGCCGGCATACAGCTGCATGACCGAAAACAGAATGCATAACGCGCCGATGATCCAGCGGCGATAGTCTGAAAACGTTCTGACCGCGGAATCACGGTCATACTTTTCCATGACCTTCTGTACTTCAGCCTCGTCCACTGTCTCAAAATCAATACCGAGGTTGTTCCTGGTTTCTGACATTTGCAAAACTCCTGACTCTGTTCATTAACCGGAAAGGCCTTCCTCCCATACGGAAGGAAGGTCGTATACTGTCACTTTCAGAACGCGGATCACTTGATCAGACCTTTTTCCTGATAGTACTTCAGCGCGCCGGGATGCAGCATTTCGGTATCAATACCGTCAAGAGCGGTCTCGATCTTGATGAACGCGGCGGAAGCATGCGTCAGTTCGGAAGTGTTTTCATAGATCGCCTTGGTGATGGCGTACACATCGTCTTCGCTCATCTCGCGGGAGGCCAGCAGCACGCTGTTGATGGCCACGGTCTTCGCGTCCCTGCTCTGGCCCTGATAGGTGCCCGCGGCGATGGTATAGGGCGTGTAGGGCTTTTCGGCGCACAGTTTTTCAACAGCGGCGTCATCCAGGTTCAGCAGTTCAATATCGCGTACGGAAGCCAGATCCTGGATCGCGGAATTGGGAATGCCGGCCGTGATGAACGCGGCGTCGATCTGGTTGTTCTTGATAGCATCGGCGGATTCCGCGAAGCTCAGGTAGTTGGGGGTGATGTCCTCCAGCTTCATATCGCTGACGGTCAGCACATCCACAACGCTCTGATATACGCCGGAACCGGCGGCGCCGATGGAGATGCTGCGGCCCGCGAAGTCCTTCACGGTCTCGATGCCGGTCTCATCACAATAGGCGGCCTGAACGACTTCGGGATAGAGCACACCGATCACGCCGAAGCTCTGTGTCTGCTCATTCGCGAAGGTCTCAATGCCTTTCCACGCGTAGATCGCGACGTCCGCCTGTGAGAAGGCCAGATCCGCGTTTCCGGCGCTGATCTCGCGGATATTGGAAGCGGAACCGTTGCCGACGGAGGGGCTCACGTCAATGCTGCCGACGGTCTTGGTCAGCATGTTGCACAGATCGGCGCCCAGCGCGTAATATGTGCCGGCGGTGCCGCCGGTGACCATGTTCACAAACTTGGCTTTTTCGGTCTTGGGAGCTTCGGTCGCGGCCGTCTCCGCGGTATCCGTTTTCTTGGCGCAGCCGGCAAGTGTCAGCACCAGTACGGCGGCGATAAGCAATGCGATGATCTTCTTCATGTGACAAACCTCCTGAATTTTTGTATATTCAGTATACACGGGATGTTCGTATTATTGTGTTTTTCCCGTGTATTCGATCGTCCCATGAATACCGGAGCCGTCTTCAGCCATCCATTCCGATCTGCGCGCATCCCAGCGCGCGCGCTTCCTCCGGCTGGTGCGTCACCATGATCAGTGTCCGTTCTCCGAGCATGCGCCCGATCAGTGAAAGCATCAGATCCGTTGTTTCCGCGTCCAGCTCACGCAGGGGCTCATCCAGCAGCAGCACGTCGGAGTCGAACGCCAGGGCGCGCAGCAGGCTCAGCCGGCGCTTCATCCCGCCCGACATCTGTGCCGGATATTTTTCCCGCGCGTCTTTCAGTCCGGCCGCTTCCATCAGCTCCAGCGCGCGCTCGCGGCCGCCGGCCGTAAGCGCCAGCTGATCCGCCGCCTTCATGCGCGGAAGCAGGCGATCCTCCTGAAACTGCCATGAAAACCGCGTGCCCGGCGCGATCGCTACCGTTCCCGTATCAGGCGTCTCCAGCCCGCCGATGAGACGCAGCAGCGTTGTTTTGCCCCGGCCGCTCCGTCCTGTCACGCAGTACCTCCCGTGATCCTCAAATGACAGGGATACATCCTTCAGTATACATTCATCCCCGAATGTCTTCGACACATGTTCAAGCATGATGCGCATGTTTCCTCACCTTTTTCGCTGTCAGCTTCATGATCTTTTCCAGACCGAGGCTCATTAAAATAACGACAAAAGTCCATGCCAGCAGCGAGTCCGTTTCAAGATAGATCTTCGAGCTGTACAGATTCGTCCCCACGGCATTCTTCGGCACACCGATCACCTCGGCGGCGATCGTTGCCTTGAAGCACAGACCGACGCAGGTCTCGCATGCCGCCGTGAAAGCATCGGCCGCGGACGGCAGGATCACCCGCGTCCAGGTTTTTACCATACCGAAATCAAAAACCCGCGCCATTTCGAGCAAAAGCGGATCCGCGGACGCGATGCCTTCCCGCGTGCTGGAAAACACCACGGGAACCACCATCAGCGCGCCCGCCAGCACCGGCACGCCGGATGAACCGATCCACACCAGCGCGAGAATGATGAAACTGGCGACCGGCGTGGCACGCACAGCCCGCAGTGCCGGCCGTATGAGACTGTCTGCCGTTTTGCTCAGGCTGCACAGCACCGCCAGCGATCCGCCGGCCGTCACACCGATCAGATAAGCCTCCAGTGTACGCAGCAGCGACATGCCCACCGTCCGCCAGAAAGCGGCTTCCCCGATCATGACCAGCTTCCTGACAACATCGGCCGGTCCGGGAAGCAGTATGCTGCTGTTCACGATCAGGGAAACGGCTTCCCATACCGCGATCCAGAAGACCGCCGGACCGGCGGCCCTGAGTATCTTCTTCATTTTGAAAACCATCTTCTTTCCGTCCGGTCCGGCAGATCGCCTGTCCTTCAACCGGTGTCCGGGCGATCCGGATGCATCTCCGGATCGCCGGAGGAGACCGGCATTTGCGTTCTGCCGCGTCACTTCAGATAAAACATGTCCTCATCAGGCATTTTGCCGCCCACCGATCTCGGATCCGCGTCGCACAGCACCTGCAGGAAGGGCATGATGCTGTTTTTCATCTCCTCGCCGGTAATATACACGATATGACAGTTCGGAATGGCCATTTCGGCAACGCCGGCGTTCGGCATCACGCCGTGTTTTTCAGCCAGCCGCGCCGCCGCGGCCGGATCCGCGTTGACCTGCGCCGCGCTCTGCTCATACGCTTTCAGGAAAGCCTGTACGCTTTCCGGTTCGTTTTCAACAAACTCCGTACGGGCGATCACGCAGCCCATGGACAGAATGGCCGGCGTGCCGTTTGCCGCCGCGGCGTTGTTGAACAGTTCCGTCATATCGAGCGCGATGCGGAGATCATCCTTTTTCATCATCAGGTTGGTCACATAGGGCTCCGGCAGCATCACGATATCCGCCTTCCCTTCCGCGGCCAGCGCGGCCAGTGCCGCGTGCTCACCCACATACTCCACCGTCACGCTGTCCCTGATACCGCTGCTTTCCAGCACATAGTTCAGCACATACTCCGGGGTGGAGCCCTGTCCCGTGGCGTAGATCGTCTTTCCCGCAAGATCCTCCGCGCAGGTGATCTCCTCACCGTTTTCCAGGATATACAGCACGCCCAGCGTATTCACCGCCAGCATCCTGATTCCGCCGTTGGTCTTGTTGTAAAGCACCGCGGCCAGGTTCGTGGGCACGGCGGCGATATCCGCGCTGCCCGAAAGGATCGCGGCGGTCACCGCGTCCGGCGCGCCGGCCAGTGTAAAATCATAGCTGCCTTCGTTGCCTTCCATCACGCCGGTCATGCCGATGCCGGTCGGTCCCTGCAGCGCGTATACGTTCACGGTCTCCCCCGCCGCGGCACAGGAAACGGCAAGCATAAGCACAGCGATCAATATCGCGATACGTTTCATCGTTATTTCTCCTTTGTTTTTGCATTTGTCATGGCGCTTTTTACGGTGATCCCATCCAGATTGCCCAGTTTTCCCGTCAGCGCGCCCACGCGGTCATTGCTGCCCTCCACGATCAGGCCGATCACGGCGGTTCCGCTCTCATGATCCGGAACACCGATCCGTCCCCGGATCATATCGCCGAAAAGGCTCAGAATACGGTTCACTTCACTGATCTTCTCACGGCTTGATACCACAATGCCGATAAATCCGAGTCTGATATCCTCCATGTTTTCACCTCATTGATCTTCCGCCTGATGTATCCGGGCCGGCCCCGGAGCGCGCAAAAAAGGAACATAGCAAAAAGCTATGTTCCATACAATGATATACGCATATACGTCCCCCTTCCTGTCCTGCACTTCGGCATCCCTCCGTGCTCAACCGGGTCTTATCGCGCCGGGTCCCTTTCTCTCACCCGCGGGCCTGAGTCCGGGTCTTCCCGACATGAGCATCATATCATACAGCGGGGGCAAAGTCAACGAAAGCCGGTCATCCCGACCGGCTTCCGTTGTATATTCTGAATCGTCTTACGCGGCAGGCGCCTCTTCCGCGGTTTCTTCCGTGATCTCCGGACGGACCCACGTTCCGTCCAGCTGCTGCTTCATGACCTCCAGCGCCTTCTGCAGCTGCGGATCGGCAAGATCGCCGAATGTGTACATACCGTTGTCGCCCTCCGGCAGTTCGGCGATCACATCAGGCGTGATGCCGATCTTATGCACCGCCGTGCCATTGGGGGTGAAATACTGTGCGATCGTGATCTGGCAGCCGGATCCGTCATTTCCGACGGGCAGCACGCTCTGTACGATACCCTTACCGTATGTCTTCACGCCCACGACCACGGCATCCGCGCGGTCACGCAGCGCGCCGGTCAGGATCTCTGAGGAGGAGGCGCTGCTTTCATTCACAAGAAGGGTCAGCTTCAGGTCATACTTGCCGTTCTTTGTTCTGTAGCAATGTTCCTCGCTGCCGTCATTGTACACCAGATAGCACAGATCGCCCTTATCCAGGAACAGATCGCCGATGGAGCAGGCGTCATCCACCCATCCGCCGGGATTGTCACGCAGGTCGATAATAAGTCCCTTCAGATCCTGCTCCGCCAGTTTTTCCATGTGCGCGGCGAACTCACTCGCGCACTTTCCGGAAAACTCATACAGCGCGATATATCCGATCCCGTCATCCAGCATCATGCTTTCGATCTGGTTCACCTGGATCTGCGCGCGCGTCAGCACATATGTCATTTCCTGCCCGTCACGCAGGAACGTTACGGTCACATCGGTTCCGGGCGTGCCGCGCATGATGTCCACCGCGTCCTGTACATTATTGGCTGTCACAAACAGATCTTCCACCTTGTACAGGATATCGCCCTTCTGCACGCCGGCTTCCTTGGATGGGCCGTTGTCAAACACGCGCGAGATCGTGCAGATCTGCGTCAGATAGTTGGATGTGATCTGGATCCCGATGCCCGCGTATTCTCCTTCATCATCCTCCCACAGTTTTTCAAAATCCTCCGGGTTGTAGTAGAAGGAATAGGGATCATCCAGTCCGGACATCAGGCCCTGCGCCGCGCCGTCCAGCAGCGCGGTCTCATCCACTTCCTGATAGAAATATGCCTCCGCGTATTCCATCAGTTCGATCACCTTGTCGAACTTCTGATACTTTTCATACTGCTCACGTGAGATGGTCACCGTATCAGGCAGCACGGGCGCGGGTGACGGTTCGGGAACGGCCGTCTGTTCCGGAGCATCATTCTCATCACTGCTGTTATCCGGCTGCTGCACTTTGTCAAAGAAGCTTGATCCGGCCTTTACCGGTGCTGCCTCTTCCGTTTCCGTTTCTCCGGTCTGCAGTTTTGCCATAAGATACGTATACAGAGGTCCGAATACGCTTTCGGAAATGGAACAGCTGCTGAGTACACACAGCGCGGTCAGCAGGCATACGATCGTCAGGATCCTCTTTTTCATGGTTTCATACAACCCCTTTCTCAATTCCGTTCCGTATCCGGCAGTTCCGTCAGGATCCGGAATAATACAGCATCATCGAATCTGCGGAGATCCAGCCCCGTTACACGCATGATCTTATCCAGCCTGTAGATCAGGGTGTTGCGGTGAATAAACAGCTGTCTGGCGGTGTCCGCGATATTCAGATCCTGGCGGAAAAAGGTATTCACCGTTTCCGTCATTTCACGGTCCATCAGTTTCCTGACCGCGGGAGTGTAGAAACTCTCCCGGTATTTCGCGGCCGCGGACGCGGGAAGCTCGGCCAGTATTCTCTCCAGCAGCAGTTTTTCATACGAGTATACCAGCTCGCCGTCGTGATACATTCTGCCGATACGCAGCGCCTGCAGTGCTTCACCGCAGCTTTCCGCCATCCGCGAGGCTGTCTTTCCGCTGGTGCCGATCCCGATCACGGTCTGTATCCCGGTCTCGCTTTCCAGCGTTTCCCGCAGTGCCATCGCGAACTGCATATGATCGTCCGATGTTTCTCCCGCGCCGCATTTTTTCAGCAGCACGGTCGTTTCCGGATCGATCGTGACGATGTATTCATCATCATCCAGCGGCGCTACAGCACGCAGCTGATCGGCCAGCGGCAGCCCTTCCGCCCCGCAGGTCCGGAAGATCATGGTCAGGCGTTCGCACCCGTCCTCCAGTGAAAAGCGTTCCGCCAGCACAGCGGCTTCGCTGCCCTGCGCGATCCCCGAAAGGATCCGCTGCCACGCCCCGGTCTTATCATTCGCCTGCTGTACGGAATCCGCGTTCTGCAGCTGACGCAGCAGTTTCATGATGTCCCTCCGGTCAGGCGTATCCGTCATGCTGCGGAGCACACCGCCGCGCGTCGGAAGAAGCAGCTGACCGCCGTGATGATAAAAGCCGTCGCGATCCGGCCCCGCTGCTCCGCGGGGCAGCTCCGCAAGCCGGTCGATCTGCGCGTTCAGCAGTCCGGACATACAGCTTCCTCCCTTTTTCAGATTCTTCGCGGAAAGTCATGCTATGTAAAGGTATTCTGCGAAGGGGACCCGGGGGCGATCGCAAAGCCCCCGGGTCGCGCCCGCAGGCGCGAAATCTTTTTGCTGCAATGACGAACAGATTGCCCTTATTTCCGTGAAGAGCCCTTTTTCATCATGCTACAGAGGATTATAACCCATTTTTGACCTTCGGGCAAGTAGTCATCATCGCATTCAGAACGGTCCGCCCCATGCAAAAAAACAGGACCGCGTTCGCGGTCCTGTGTGAAGCTTGTCCGGGAATATTACTTGACCAGGATGGTCTTCTCGGTCTCTTTGTCGAAGAAGTGCAGGCGGGAAGCATCGAAAGCGACCTCGATCTTGTCGCCGGCGCGGCTGGCGGTGCGGGGATCAACGCGGGCAATGATGTTGCCTTCCTTGCCGGTGGTGGACAGATACAGGTAGGTCTCGGAACCCATCAGCTCGGTCACTTCAACGTCAACGCGGATCTTGGTGCCGTTGCTGGCTTCCAGAGCTTCAGCGCTGTCATCGATGTTCTCGGGACGGATGCCCATCACGACTTCCTTGCCGATGTAGCTCTCATCAACGAACTTCGCGACCTTGGAGGCGGGAATGACGATCTTGTTATCGCCGAATACGGCAACAACATCCTGGCCTTCCTTAGCCAGCGTCACGTCGAAGAAGTTCATCTGGGGGCTGCCGATGAATCCGGCAACGAATTCGTTGGTCGGATAGTCATACAGGTTCTGGGGAGTATCCACCTGCTGGATCACGCCGTCCTTCATGACAACGATACGGGAAGCCATGGTCATAGCTTCGGTCTGGTCATGGGTAACGTAGATGAAGGTGGTCTGCAGGCGCTGATGCAGCTTGGTGATCTCGGTACGCATCGCTACACGCAGCTTGGCGTCCAGGTTGGACAGAGGTTCGTCGAACAGGAAGACCTTGGGTTCACGCACGATGGCACGGCCCAGAGCAACACGCTGACGCTGACCGCCGGACAGAGCCTTCGGCTTACGGTTGAGCAGATGAGCGATGTCCAGGATCTTGGCGGCTTCTTCCACGCGGCGCTTGATCTCTTCCTTGGGGGTCTTGCGCAGCTTCAGACCGAAAGCCATGTTGTCATACACGGTCATATGGGGATACAGGGCGTAGTTCTGGAACACCATCGCGATGTCGCGATCCTTGGGAGCCACATCATTGACCAGCTTGTCGCCGATGTACAGCTCGCCGTCGGAGATCTCTTCCAGACCGGCGACCATGCGCAGGGTGGTGGACTTACCGCAGCCGGAAGGACCGACCAGAACGATAAACTCTTTGTCTTCGATATCCAGGGTGAAGTCGCTGACCGCGGTCACGCCGCCCGTGTAAACCTTATAGATGTGCTGAAGGGATACGCTTGCCATTTTCGTTTACCTCCGGTTATTCGGCATATGTATGCCGTTTGATGATCATATTATAAACTGAACGTGTGAAAAATGAAACGGTCAAATTCAACAAGCATTCATACGGTTTTTCGTCTGCTTTTGTGCATTTTGACCAGTATTCCCCCACCCGGCCCCTGAAACGGAGCTTACATGCGGTTCCGGACCTCGCTGCGCTCCAGGCGGATATTGTTAAGCAGATCGCTTATGCTCCGGTCCGTTTCAGCCAGCAGGGAGTCCATATATTCAAGTGTGTTCTTGCGCAGCGTCGCGGCATCCTGCTGTGCTTTTTCACGCAGCTCCTCGCTTTCCACACGCGCGCGCCTTACGATGTTCTCTTCCTCCACGAGCTCAGCGGCTTTTTTCTCCGCCTCTTCAATGATCCGTTTGGCCTCGGCGCGGGCAGCTTCCACACACGCGTTCGCGTCATTGGACGCGCGCTCCGAAAGCGCGTTCGCGTCAGCGACGGACTGTTCCTTCACATTTCTGGCATAGCTGTCGGCTTCCGCTTTGATCTGCATGGCCTGATTGTTGGCGGACGTCAGAACTTCTTCCTTCGTGGTCAGAATGTCGCGGCGGATGTTTTCTTCTTCTTCCACGATCTGCGCTGCTTTACGCACCGTATCCGGCAGGTTTTTTTCCAGGAAGTCCAGCTGCTCTTTCATAAACACGCGGTTCACGATGCAGCCTTCCGCGTTCATCAGCGTCTTGCGCGCGTTGCTGATCTCGCTCTGCATGGCTGAAATGGCGCTTATGCATTTTCCGGGGGTGGTGATTTCGGATTCCATGTGTTTTCCTCCTTTGGTTCTGTAAAAGCAGATTAATTTTTCAGACGCGCGGTGATCTCATCGGCCGTGCTTTCCGGCACGAACGGCCGTATATCGCCTCCGAAGGAAGCGATCTCGCATACCGTTGAGGATGAAATGCTGCTCATTCCCGGCGAGGCGAAGATAAGCAGTGTTTCAATATCGGGATTCAGCACGGCGTTCGCCGCCGCGGACAGGCTCTCCGCTTCATATTCGGATGATGTGCGCACGCCCCGGATCACACATCGTTCGCCGTGCGCCTTCATATAATCGGCCAGCAGGCCGTCCCACCGGTCGATCACCACATTGTCCAGTTCCGCGCATGCCTTTTCCAGCAGCCGGACACGCTCTTCGGGCGAAAAGCGTCCCTTCTTCGCGCGGTTGATCATGACCGTCACCGTCACCCGGTCAAAAAGCTTCGCCGCCCGGGAGATCAGATCCAGATGTCCGTTCGTCACCGGATCGAAGCTTCCGGGAAATACACAGGTCTTCATGTGTGTTCCTCCTCTGGAAAGCGGTAAAAGGACACGCCGCAGAAGCCCCAGTTTCTGGCGTTGGTCCGTTCCATATCATCCGGCACGGTCAGCTCGGCTTTCGCCTCATGCTCCGCGATCACCAGCGTTTCCGCGCCGGCCAGCGGACGCAGCGCTTCCATTACGGGCCGCAGATCCGTCATCATATACGGCGGATCAAGAAAGATCAGGTCAAACCGTTCACCTTCCCCGCGCAGCAGCGCGGCTGTCTGTTTCCAGTCTCCCTTCAGAATGCGCGTCCTGTCCGAAAAGCCGAGCGTTTCGGCATTTTTCCGTTCAACGCGGTTCGCGGCCCCGTCCATGTCATTCATGACCGCGAATGACGCGCCGCGGCTCAGGGCTTCCAGCGACAGCGCGCCGCTCCCGGCGAAAAGGTCCAGCACGCGCGCGCCGTATACGCGTGTCTGCAGCATGTTGAACAGATTCTCACGCACGCGGTCAAGCGTCGGCCGCGTGTTTTTTCCGTCCGGCGCTTCGATCCGCCGCGAGCGCGCCGTTCCCGCAATGATCCGCATAACGTTCCTCCCGGTCCGCTCAGTTCAGTTTTTCCGGTCCCCTGGCAACATTCTGCCGGCGTTCGCGGTGTTCTTTCTTCTGGCGTTTCCGGAGTTTTTTCTTTCCTTCCGCGATCGCCGTATGGACCTGTGAACGCGCCGCCGGACCGCGCGTATAGCCGATGCCGTACGCGATCGCGGGCAGAAGCACCACCAGCGGCGACAGCCGTTCGGCCAGCAGCAGGCCGTCACGGTTTTCGGAGCCGATCGCGGAAACGACCGGCATGATCAGGATGCGCACCACCATCCGCAGGATGTCCGTAAATGTCGCGGGCGCGACCTGCGTATACGCGCTCAGCGCGTCGCCGACCTCGCTGCGGTGCTGATAGCTGCTCAGCCAGGCGGGCAGCGTGCCTGCCGTCGTCATGGTGCGCTCCGTGAGCACTGCCAGCATAACGGCAAGGATCAGCAGCGGCAGCGTACCGGCAAGACCGGTCAGGAAGCCTTTCGCCGGATGATAGCAGGATGCCTGTTCCGCGTCCGATACGGGCTTGCCGTTTTCCCGGCGCTGATACATGATCTCGCCGCGGCCGACGGCATCGGTACCCTTGTTGGCCCCGTTGTTGTAGAACAGCATCAGGACGATCAGCTCCATAATGCAGTCAAACGCGATCCGCAGGCCGTCGCTTCCGGGCAGTACGACCATACAGGCGATCGTGCACATAAAAGCGCATACCGCCCATACGCCGAGAAACGCAAGTGCGTTCTTCAGCAGTGTTCCGTCAGCCGCGCTGCCTGTCATGTACGGTTTGCTCACGGTTGCCTGTTTCGTCTTCCTTGTGTCTGCTGCCATTTCATTTCTTCCTTTCAAACTTTCAGGGTTTCCACACCCGGCTCACGCGGTTGGTCGCGCCCAGCAGGATCTCGTATCCGATCGTACCCGCGTTTGCCGCGATATCTTCCGCCGTCACACGCTCGTCACCGCTTCTGCCGATCAGAATGACCTCGTCACCCGCGCGCACGCCGGGAATATCCGTTACATCCGCCATCATCTGGTCCATACAGATCCGGCCGATCACCCTCGCCTTTTTCCCGCGGATCAGCACTTCCGCGCTGCCGGAGGCCGCGCGGTGATACCCGTCCCCATAGCCGCAGGTCACTGTGGCGATCCGCGTTTCACGTCCGGTCACGTAGGTCCTGCCGTAGCTCACGCTCTCACCGGGCTGCACGGTCTTCACATAACTGACGGTGGCGGTCCATGTCATGGCCGGCTCAAGCTCCGTTTCCGTCTTCACGGGCGGATAGCCGTACAGGGAAATGCCCGCGCGCACCATGTCAAGCGCGAATTCGGGTCTGCGGTGGATCGCCGCCGAATTGGCGCAGTGGCGTATCACCCGGCCCTCAAGCGGTGCCGTCAGCCGCAGGAATCGTTCATACTGCCCGTCCGTGTACGCCATACCGTCATCGTCACCGTCCGCGTCCGCGAAATGCGTGAACGCGCCCTCAAGCACGACGGAGGGATTCGCGGCCAGCGCGCGCAGCACATCATCCCGTTCGGCTTCATCGCGCACGCCGATCCGGCCCATGCCGGTATCGATCTTCAGGTGCACCCTTGCCTTGCGCCCGGTCTCCGCCGCGGCGCGCGCGCACAGATAGACCATTTCCGGTGAGCACACGGTCTGTATCAGGTCATGCGTCACACCGGTCCTCACATTGTCCTCACACACCGCGCCGAGCACCAGGATCGGCGTTCTGATCCCGGCCAGCCTCAGTTCGGCGCCCTCACCCGCGTCCGCGACCGCCAGCATATCGGCGCCGGCTTCGCTCAGGGTCCGCGCGGTCTGCACCGCGCCGTGTCCGTACGCGTCCGCCTTCACCACCGCGCATACCCCGGCGGTCGCCGGCACTGCCGCGCGTATCGCGAGAAAATTCCTGCGCAGGACCGACAGGTCGATCGTGCGCGTATTGCGGTTCGGCATACTGTTTCAGACCTTCCCTTTTTCCTGCTCATGCCTGTGGATCTGGGCATTGAGCAGGTTGATATCCCCGCAGCCCATCGTAAGCACCAGGTCACCGGGCTGCCAGTGCGTTCTCAGATACGCCTCCGTATCATCAAATGACGGGGTCCATACGGCATTGACGCCGTGTTCCTTCATGCCCTTCACCAGCATGCCGCTGTTCAGATCGCCGGGATCCTTTTCGCGCGCGGCGCAGATATCCGTGACCAGCGTGACATCCGCCTCTTCCGTGCATGTCAGATATTCATCGAACAGCGTCCGCACGCGGCTGAAGGTATGCGGCTGCATCACGGCCCACAATGTGCCCTTGCACCGTTTTCTGGCGATGGAGACCGCGTTGCGCATTTCCACGGGATTGTGTCCGTAATCGGTGAAGATCTCCGTTCCGTCCACCGTATCCGTCAGTTCAAACCTGCGGTGCGCCCCGGTGAACACGGCAAGCGTTTCAGCCGCCTTTTCCGGCGCCAGTCCGAGCGCGTCGGCCGCGGCAAGCGCCGCCAGCGCGTTCATCACGTTGAACATCCCGGGCACATTCATCCGCACATGGGTGATCCGTTTCCCGCGGCACATCAGTTCAAAATCCGCGTACCCGCGTTCATCCTCCCTGAGGTCCGCCGGATACCAGTCGTTCGTATCGCTCATGCCGAAGAAGATACGGTTCCGGTCCAGCTTTTCGATCTGCCGCCTCACGCGGGGATCATCGCCGTTGCCGACGGCGGTGCCGTCTTCCGGCAGCATGCGCAGATATTCGCCGAATACGCTTTCGATCTCGTCGATATCCTTATAGCAGTCCAGATGGTCCTCCTGGATGTTCAGCACCACGGCAAGCGTGGGCGGCATGTGCAGGAAGCTGCGGTTGAACTCGCATGCCTCCGTAACGAAGATATCGCCGTGTCCCACGCGCACGCTGCCGCCGATCGCGTCCAGCACGCCGCCGATATGAACACCCGGATCCATTCCGTTTTCCGTCAGCATCTGGCTCAGCATAGAGGTCGTCGTGGTCTTTCCGTGGGTTCCGCAGATACCGGCGGCCTGCGGGAAGCCTTCCATCAGCTGCCCGAGCAGATACGCGCGTTCCATGGTCGGAATGCCGAGGCGTTCGGCTTCCGCGCGCTCCGGATTTTCGCGGCTCACCGCGGCGGAATACACCACCAGATCCGCGCCGTGCACGTTTTCCGCTTTATGCCCCACCGTCACCGCCGCGCCTTTCGCGCGCACGTCATTCAGCAGATAGCCGTCGGACCGGTCGGATCCGCTTACGGCATATCCCTTGTCGATCAGCATTTCCGCCAGGCCGGACATGCTGCTGCCGCCGATGCCGATCAGATGGATCCGTTTTCCTGTCAAATCCCGGATATGTGTCATCTTACATATGCCTCCGCGTCGGCTTATTCAAGAACGATCTTCGGGTCTTCGCGGCTCTGCCGGTACATCACGAATCTTCTTCCGATGCACTGCACCGGTTCGGCGCCCAGCCTGCCGCACAGATCCTCAAGCGCTTCCTTCGCGGTCACGGGCGCGCCCTGCTGCACGCAGCACTTGATCAGTTCACGCGCTTCCAGCGCGTCATACGCCTCGCGTACGGTACCTTCCGTCACGCCGTCCTTACCCACATAAAGGATCGTATCCAGTGTATTCGCCATGGAGCGCAGCACCGCGCGCTGTTTACCCGTCATTTTCCCACACCTCTTATTTCATTAATCCACAAAGTCAAATTCCATATCGGCGATCCGTACCGTGCTACCCTCCCCGGCGCCCGCTTTCCGCAGGGCGTCGATCACGCCGCTGCGCCGCAGCGTGCGGTGGAACCAGTTCAGGCTTTCGTTGTCGTCGAAGTTCACGCTGTCGATCAGCCGCTCCATCTCGGACCCGCGCACTTCATACACGGCTCCGTCAAATACGATGCGGAATCCGTCTTCCGTAACAGCGGGCTTCTCCTCGGGCTCCTCATCGTAATGGAGAATGGGCGGCAGGGATTCAAGCTGCTTTGCCGTTTCATCCAGCAGCGCGTCGAAGCCCTGATGGGTCGCCGCGCTGACCGCGAACACGGGATATCCCATTCCGTCCGCCAGCGCCCGCATCCGCTTCAGGTTCTCCTCAGCGCCCGGCAGGTCCGTCTTGTTGCATACGATGATCTGCGGTCTGTCCGCCAGGTCGCCGTAGTTGGCCAGCTCATCATTGATCTGATCAAAATCGTCAATGGGGTCGCGGCCCTCGCTGCCCGATATGTCCACCACATGCAGCAGCAGGCGTGTGCGCTCCACATGGCGCAGGAAATCATGTCCGAGGCCCGCGCCTTCCGCGGCGCCCTCGATCAGCCCGGGAATATCCGCCAGCACGATATCCTTTCCGTAGCGCCGCACGATGCCCAGATTCGGGGTCAGCGTCGTGAAATGGTAATTTCCGACCTTGGGCTTCGCGCTGGTCACAACGGACAGGATCGAGCTTTTGCCCACGTTCGGATAGCCCACAAGGCCGACATCGGCGATGGTCTTCAGCTCCATCCTGAATGAGCGGATCTCCGTCTTGACGCCGGGTTTGGCGAAATTGGGCGCCTGCCGCGTGGGCGTGGCGAAATGCGTGTTTCCCCAGCCTCCGCGTCCGCCCTTCAGCAGTACGCGCGTTTCCCCGGGCGTATCCATGTCCATGATCACGCGGTCCGTATCCGCGTCCCTGATCACGGTGCCCACGGGCACCTTGATCAGCAGGTTCTCCCCGTTTTTCCCGGTCTGCCTGTTCGGCGCGCCGTCTCCGCCGTTCTCGGCGGTATACTTGCTGCGGAAGCGGAAATCAAGCAGCGTATGCATATTCGTATCCGCGTACACGAGCACGTCTCCGCCCCTGCCGCCGTCCCCGCCGTCCGGCCCGCCGTTGATCACATATTTCTCACGGTGGAATGACATGGATCCGTTGCCGCCGTTGCCGGCTTTCGCCGTGATCCGTACCTGATCCACGAAATTGCTCATACGATCTTCCTTCTTTACGTCAGTTCCTCAGTGAATGAAGCGGCGCCGGGATCCTGCCTCCGCGGCCGATAAAGTCATCGTTCGCGCACGGGTTCACGGGCATCACCGGGGCAAAGCCGAGCAGCCCGCCGAATTCAACGCGGTCGCCCGCCTTCTTGCCGGGCGCCGGGATCACGCGCACCGCCGTTGTCTTGTTGTTCACCATGCCGATCGCCGCCTCGTCGGCAATGATGCCGGAGATCGCGGCGGCGGAAGTGTCTCCGGGAACCGCGATCATATCAAGGCCAACAGAGCATACGCAGGTCATCGCTTCCAGCTTCTCCAGCGTCAGCGCGCCCGCGGCCGCCGCTTCGATCATGCCGATATCCTCGCTTACCGGAATGAAAGCGCCGCTCAGCCCGCCCACATGGTTGCTCGCCATCACGCCGCCCTTCTTCACGGCGTCGTTCAGCAGCGCCAGCGCCGCCGTCGTTCCGGGCGCGCCGGCCATTTCCAGACCCATCTCGGTCAGGATATGCGCCACGCTGTCGCCGCGCGCCGGCGTCGGCGCGAGACTCAGATCAACGATGCCGAAAGGAATATTCATGCGCTTTGAGGCTTCCCTGGCCACCAGCTGACCGACGCGCGTGATCTTGAACGCCGTACGCTTGATCGTTTCAGCCACGACATCAAAGGGTTCGCCCTTCACTTCCTCCAGCGCGCGCTTTACGACACCGGGTCCGCTTACGCCCACGTTGATGGCGCATTCCGGTTCGCCCACGCCGCAGAAGGCGCCCGCCATGAAAGGATTGTCCTCCACGGCATTGGCGAACACCACCAGCTTCGCGCAGCCCAGCCCGTCGCTGTCGGCGGTCAGTTCCGCGGTCTTTTTGATGATGCCGCCCATCTCACGCACGGCATTCATATTGATGCCCGCGCGGGTCGAGGCCACATTCACGCTGGAGCACAGCAGCTTCGTTTCGCTCAGCACTTCCGGAATGGAAGCAAGCAGCCGTTCATCGGCCAGCGTGGCGCCCTTGTGCATGAGCGCCGAATACCCGCCGAGGAAATTCACGCCGACCTCCTGGGCCGCGCGGTCCAGCGCCCGCGCGATCGGGCGCGGATCCGCCTGGCAGATCAGGCTGACAGGCGTCACGGAGATGCGCTTGTTCACGATCGGGATCCCGAACTCGCGCTCGATGTTCTCGCCCGTTTTCACAAGATCCTTCGCGATCCGGCAGATCTTGTCATACACGCGCCGCGCGCACCTGTCCGCGTCCGGATCGGAGCAGTCCAGCAGGTTGATGCCGAGCGTGATGGTTCTGATATCAAAGTTTTCCTCACGGATCATCCGCATGGTCTGGAGGATCTCACCGGTTTCGATCATACCCGTCCCTCCGTCTGTCAGATGCGGTGCATCGCGTCAAAAATGTCCATGCGCTGAATATGGATCGCCATATTCATCTCATCCCGCACGCTCTGAAGCGCCTCGTCGATCGCGGAGAACTCCATGTGCGCGCCGTCCAGATCCACGACCATCATCATCGTGATATATCCGCCGAGAATGGGCTGTGTGATATCAAGGATGTTGATATTCATTTCGGCCAGCCTTGTCGCCACCCGCGCGATGATGCCGGTCGTATCCAGGCCTGTCACGGAAATCAATGCTTTCGTCATACCGTATTCCTCCGTCAGATAATACACTATACCAAATTTATAGTTTAGTGAAAAATAACGATTTTGTCAATGCGGGCGTTATGTTTCCGTACGTTCTCCGCGTGCCTCCGCGTGAATTCTCGGTGAAATGCTTTCCATTATAGTCGATTTGTGATAAACTGTATTTTGGTTCTGTTTTGGACCCGGAGGTCATGTATGGAAGAGCTTCCCCTGATCCTCGCGTCCGGTTCGCCCCGCAGACGCGAATTGCTCACACAGGCCGGCATCCCGTTTGAGGTCAGGCCCGCCGATGTGGATGAAACATGCGCTCTCGGCGCGCGTGAAGCGGTCGCCGTGCTCAGCCGCCGGAAAGCGTCCGCGGCGCACGCCCTTTATCCGGGCCGCACGGTGCTGGCGGCGGATACGCTCGTCGCGCTTGACGATACGCCTCTCGGCAAGCCTGCCGGCACGGAAGACGCGTTCCGCATGCTCGCCGCGCTGCGTTCCCGCGCGCATCACGTCCATACGGGCGTATGCGTTATCTCCCCCGACGGATCCGTTTATGAGGGTGTTGACACATCCGAGGTCCGTTTCGGTCCCGTAACGGATGAGGAGATCCGCGCCTATATCCGCACGGGCGAGCCCATGGACAAGGCCGGCGCCTATGCCATGCAGGGGTTCGCCGCCCGATGGATCGAATCCGTTTCCGGCAGTCCGTCCGGCATCATCGGTCTCCCGCTGTGCCTGACATGCCGCCTGCTGGCGGAATCCGGCTTCTTCAGAAAATGATCACATCCGGCGCATGCCGTTTCAGAAAGGATGTCAACTCATGCCAATCATCGCGCCCGATCTCGGAATCGATCTCGGCACTTCATATACAAGCATTTATGTCCGCGGCCGCGGCATCGTGGTCAATGAGCCCTCTCTCGTGGTGCTGAACGCGGCTGACCGTCAGCAGGTCCTTGCCGTCGGCGACGAGGCCCGTTTTCTCATGGGGCGCACGCCCGAGACCCTTGTTCCCGTGTTTCCGATCCGCGCCGGAACGCTTTCCGATTTCGACACGGCCGAGATCATGCTCCGCTATTTTGTCCGCAAGGCGATCGGCGTCAGCAGGCTGATCAGGCCGCGCATCGTCGTCTCCACGCCGTGCAACATCACGGATGTCCAGCGCAAGGCGCTGACAGAGGCCCTGATCCGCGCCGGCGGGAAGCATGTGATCCTTGTCGAAAAGCCTTTCGCGGCCGCGCTTGGCTGCGGCCTCCCCGTATACGATCCCGTCGGCAGCATGGTGGCGGATATCGGGGCCGGCACGACGGATGTTGCCCTGATCTCCCTCGGCGGGACCGTTGTGGGTCAGTCCATCCCCGTCGGCGGCGACAGGATGGACGAGGCGATCATGAATTATATCCGCCAGGAATGCAGCCTGATGATCGGCCGTCAGACCGCCGAATCCATCAAAAAGGATCTCGCGTCCGCGATGCCGCTGGAGCAGTCCCGCGTCATTCCCGTCCGCGGGATCAGCCGGCTGAACACATCCGCCGATATCGTCGATTTTTCATCCACGCAGGCGTATGAAGCCATCCGGGAAGCCTGCGGCGCGATCCTCAACAGCCTGAAATGGGTGCTGGAGCGCACGCCGCCGGAGCTCGCGGCGGATATCATGCGCAACGGCGTGCATCTCACCGGAGCCGGCTCCTGCCTTTTCGCGCTGGAAAATTATTTTTCCTCAGTGCTCGGGATCCCCGTCATTCTGGCGCAGAACCCCGCGGACTGCACGATCACGGGTATCGGCTACCTGACGGAAAACATCATGACGCTTATGCCGCAGGATCAGAAAGCGATATATACCGACTGAGCCCCGTCCGGGCAGAAATGAGGTGACCTCAACTGGCTAAGCTGCGCAAGCACGACGAACAGAAAAAAGAAGAAGAGCCGTCTGTTTATGATGACTTTATATATGACGATCCGGACGGGAGCGATCCCGGAAGCGATCCCGCGGATACCGGTTCGGACACACCGGACGAGGCGCTCGGCAAATTCGGATCAAGGGTGGCTTCACAGGAGACCGGAACGGAAGACGGCGAGTCCCCGGTCGTCTACGCGACCTTCGGCGAGACCGGCGAGGATGATGAAAAGCGCCGCAAAGCGCGCCGTGAGCATCCGTTCCTTCGCATAGCGGTCCTGATCGCGGTCACCGCGGTCCTGGTCCTTTGCATCGCTTCCTACATTTTCGCGAGGATCATGCCCGAGACCGAAGCCCTGCAGGTGCCCGAAACGTTTATCGGCCGTATCGTCACGCCGATCCAGTCCGTTTTCTCCGGGATCACGGAAACATTTGCCGATTACTTCCGCACGCTCAAGCTGCGCGCGAATATCGAATCCGCCTACAATGAGCTCGTGGCCGAAAACGAGCGTCTGACCTATCAGGCCATGCTGGCCGACGAGCTTCAGGAAACGCTGTCCCGCTATGAGGATATGGCCGACGAGGTCAAGGCGAACGCGAATATGTCCCCCATCGTATGCACGGTCATCGGCCGGAGCGATTCCAACTATTTCTCCACCTTCACCATCGGCAAGGGCAGCAATGACGGCATAGAGGACTATATGGCCGTCACGTTCGACGGAGCCCTCGTAGGCTATACGGAAAGCGTGCAGCCCACGCGCAGCACCGTCCGCTCCATTATCGACTCGGACGCTTCCATTGCCGCGCTGATCCAGTCCTCCCGGGACCAGGGCACGGTCCGCGGCACCCTCGGCGTGGACGGAAAGGCCATGTGCCGTATGTACTACCTGCCGGATGAGAATCTGCCGCGCCCGGGCGACACGGTCGTCACTTCCGGCGTCGGTATGAGTTTCCCCAAGGGGATCCCGATCGGCACGATCCGCGAAAGCACGCGCGGCATGGAATCCAACAAGCAGTATATCGTGATCGAGCCGCTGGTCGATTTCGCGCACCTTGAATATGTCATCGTGCTGCGCTACAAGCCGGCCGCGGAAGCGATCGAGGGGCGCAGCAACGGTGCTTCAACGGATTTCGTCCCGCTTGAAACAGCCCGTCCGTCGCCGGTCGTTCCGGAGATCGCGGCTTCCCTGTTCGAGTCTCAGGCCACGCCGGACCCGAACGCCACGCCCACACCCACGCCCACGCCGTCAC
>JAUNQH010000037.1 GCA_030536295.1 Clostridia bacterium
TTACATGGGGCTTAGTCCGTTCATAATGTCCCTTTGCCATTGGTTTTCCCTCCTGAATTTGTCGCTTCAACGAAGCATGTTATGCTTGTTTTCAAGTCTTTGATGCGGATTGGAGCAGGTGATGGGAATCGAACCCACGTGACCAGCTTGGGAAGCTGGAGCTCTGCCATTGAGCTACACCTGCATGTCCCGCATCAAGCCCTTGAAGACTTGTAAGACTGGTATATTGTAGCCTCTTTTTCCTTGTGTGTCAAGGGGTCAGTCCATAAACAAGGGATTTATGGATCATTCAATGAACATGGCGTCCCCGAAAGAGAAAAAACGGTATTTTTCATCCACGGCGACGCGGTAGGCGGCCAGCGCTTCTTCACGTCCCATAAGCGTGCTGATCAGCATCAGCAGCGTGGACTGGGGAAGATGAAAGTTGGTGATCAGCGCGTCGACCGCCTTGATCTTTACACCGGGTTTGATGAAAATGGCGGTATCCTTCGCGCCGGCATGAACGATCCCGTCTTCCGTGGCCATTGTTTCCAGCGTCCGCACGGATGTTGTGCCGACGCAGACGATGCGTCCGCCTTCGCGCCGGATCCGGTTCAGCGTATCCGCGGCTTCTTCCGTGACCTGACAGTACTCGCTGTGCATCACATGGTCATCCACGTCATCTTCCTTTACCGGGCGGAAGGTACCCAGACCGACATGCAGCAGCACCGGAACAACGGTGACGCCCTTCGCGCGGATGCGTTCCAGCAGTTCCGGCGTGAAGTGGAGCCCCGCGGTCGGCGCGGCCGCGGAACCTTCCTGCTTCGCGTATACGGTCTGGTAGCGGGAAGCGTCCTCCAGCTTTTCATGGATATAGGGCGGCAGCGGCATCTCGCCGAGGCGGTCCAGGATCTCCTCAAATACGCCGTCAAAGGAGAAGCGCACGACGCGGCCGCCGATCTCCTCAACATTGCCCAGGATCTCGCAGCGCAGCGCGCCGTCCCCGAAGGAGCAGAATGTGCCCGGCTTCAGCCTGCGTCCGGGACGGACGAGCGCCTCCCAGTCAGTGGTATTGATCCGCCGGAGCAGAAGGACCTCGACCGGCACGCCCGTTTCCTCCTTGATCCCGAGCAGACGGGCGGGGATGACCTTGGTCTCATTGATGACCAGAGCATCGTTCGGACCCAGATAATCGACGATGTCATAGAAATGCTTATGTTCGATCGAACCGTCCTTCCTGTGATAGACGAGCAGACGGCTGTGATCACGGGGCTCCGCCGGCGTCTGGGCGATCAGCTCCTGCGGAAGATAATAGTCAAAATCGCTTGTTTTCATCAGTCATTGCCTCGAATCGTGATCAGATATCCATCCTCAGCTGCGTTTCGGCGGTTCCGGAGGACGGCATCTGTCTGTTCATATGCTGCCATGCCGCGGGCGTGCAGACGCGGCCCCGGGGGGTGCGCATGATGAAACCGAGCTGCATCAGGTACGGCTCATACACATCCTCAATGGTCACGGCGTCCTCGCCGGTGGTGGCGGCAAGCGTGTCAAGCCCGACGGGACCGCCGCCGAACTTATCCATCATGCAGCCGAGCACGTTCCTGTCCACGCGGTCCAGCCCCAGCTCGTCAACATCCAGCATCGCCAGCGCTTCCCGCGCGACTTCGCGGGTGATCTGCCCGCCGCCGCGCACCTGCGCGTAGTCGCGCACACGCTTGAGCATCCTGTTGGCGATACGCGGCGTACCGCGGCTGCGCCGGGCGATCTCAAGAATGCCGTCACGATCGGCGTCCACACCCAATATGCCGGCGCTGCGCTCGATAATGGAGGCAAGCTCCGCGGGCGTATACATCTCAAGCCGGAAAAGCATGCCGAAACGGTCGCGCAGCGGCGCCGAAAGCTGCCCCGCGCGCGTGGTGGCGCCCACCAGAGTGAATTTCGGCAGATCAACGCGGATGGAACGCGCGGTCGGACCTTTGCCGATCATGATATCGATGGCATAGTCCTCCATCGCGGGGTAGAGCACCTCCTCGACCTGGCGGGAGAGGCGGTGGATCTCGTCGATGAAAAGCACGTCGCCCGCGTTCAGATTGCTCAGAATGGACGCGAGATCGCCGGGGCGCTCGATCGCCGGTCCGCTGGTGATCCGGATGCTCTGTCCCATCTCAGCCGCCACGATGCACGCGAGCGTTGTTTTTCCGAGTCCCGGAGGTCCGTAGAGCAGCATATGGTCGAGCGCGTCATGCCGGGTGAGGGCCGCCTGGATATAGATGCCGAGGCTGTCCCTGATCGCCTGCTGGCCGACATATTCACGCAGTGTTTTAGGCCGGAGAGTCTGCTCCACGGAGCTGTCTTCCGTCATAAAGGAACCGTTCATCAGTCTGTCATCCATGTTATGTTATCCTCACATTCCCGCCATGGAGCGCAATGCCAGACGGATCAGTTCTTCGGGGCGGTCGCTCTGATCCTTGACCTTCGCGATCGCGCCGCGTGCTTCCGATGACGAGTAGCCGAGCGCGGTGAGCGCCTCGACCGCTTCCATCACGCTGTCTGTCACGGGCAGTACCGCGGCGGTCCCGCCGGCGCTGCCGCTGTCGGCCGCGGCGGAAACATCCGCCTGGGTGATCTTATCCTTCAGCTCCAGCGCGATGCGCTGGGCGGTCTTCTTGCCGATGCCCGGCGCGCGGGAAAGCGCGTTCACATCGCCCATCAGGATGGCGAGGGACAGATCGCGCAGCGGCATGCTGCCGAGCACCCCGAGGGCTGTTTTCGGACCGATGCCGGAGACGGATGTCAGCTGCAGGAACATTTCCTTTTCTTCCTTTGTGGCAAAGCCGAACAGCTCCATCGCGTCCTCGCGCACGGAAAGGAACGTATAGCACCGCATCGTCTGCCCGAGCGCGGGAGCCGCCTGCAGCGTCGTCATGGAGCAGGAGATCTGCCAGCCAACGCCGACGGCCAGCAGCACAAGGGAGCCGTTGGTCTTTTCACAGACCTCGCCTTCGATAAAAGCGTACATCAGTTTCCTCCGTGATCATTTCATTTTGAACTGTTCTTTGGAGACGCCGGCCTGGCAGTGCGTAATGGCGCACGCGATCGCGTCCGCCGCGTCATCCGGCTTCGGGATCTCATCCATGTGAAGCAGCAGCTTCACCATCTGCTGGATCTGTTTCTTGTCCGCCTTGCCGTAGCCCGTGACAGCCTGCTTGATCTGCATGGGCGTGTATTCATAAAGGTTTTCCGTATATTCCGTCGCGGAGATGATCGCCGCGCCGCGCGCGGCGCCGACCATGAGCGCCGTGGTGACATTGCGGGCGAAGAACAGCTCCTCAAACGCGACATCATCCGGATGGTAGATATTCAGAAGATCGCGGATGCCGAGCTGCAGCGTGCGGAGCCGGTGCTGCATGGGCTGACCGGCCTTTGTTTCAATGCAGCCGTAGGCGATCAGACGCATGCGGCTGCCGTCCGTTTCGACGACGCCCCAGCCCATCAGGGCATATCCGGGGTCGATGCCAAGTACGATCAGGATGATCAGCTCCTTCAGTTGCGCAGTTTTTCTTCCGCTTCGGCAATGGCGGCCGCCACCATATCGGGAGCGGGCGCGCCGGGGATCCTTCTCTTTTCGACGCAGGCGATCATGCTCAGATCACCGAATACATCCTGCTCAAAGGCGGGATGGAACTGCTGCAGCTCATCCAGCGAAAGATCCAGCAGCGCCTTGTTTTCATTCAGACAGTGGGCGACCAGCTCACCGACGACCTTGTGCGCGTCGCGGAAGGGGACGCCTTTTTTCACAAGATAGTCGGCGCAGTCCGTGGCGTTGGTGAATCCGCCCGAAGCGCCCTTTTCCATCACATCCTTCCGGAAGGTGACGGTGCGCAGCATGGCGGTGAATACGGTCAGCCCCTTGACCAGCGTGTCGCGGGCATCAAAGAAGGCTTCCTTGTCTTCCTGCATATCCTTGTTGTAGGCGAGGGGAAGCCCCTTCATCACGGTGAGCAGCCCCATCAGGTCGCCGTAGACCCGGCCGGTCTTGCCGCGGATCAGCTCCGCCACGTCCGGATTCTTCTTCTGCGGCATGATGCTGGAACCGGTCGCGAAAGCGTCATCCATCTCCACAAAGCGGAATTCGTTCGTGTTCCACCAGATCAGCTCCTCGCAGAAACGGCTCAGGTGCATCATGCAGATCGACGCGGCGGACAGATAGTCCAGCATGTAGTCCCTGTCGCTGACGCCGTCCAGGCTGTTCATGCTGATGCTGCTGAAATCCAGCAGCTCCGCGACGCGTTCCCTGTTCAGCGGATAGGTGGTGCCGGCCAGCGCGCCGGAGCCCAGCACCATGACGTCCGCCGCTTTATACGCCGCGCGGAAACGGTCACGGTCCCGCAGGAACATCTGCACATAGGCCATCATATGGTGCGCCAGCGTGATGGGCTGTGCTTTCTGCATATGGGTGTAGCCGGGCATGATGGTGTGCAGGTTGTTTTTCGCGATGGTCAGGATCGCGTCAAGCAGGTCATTGAGCATGTTTTCCGTATCCCTGCAGGCGGCTTTCGCGTACATGCGGGTATCCAGCGCGACCTGGTCATTCCGGCTGCGGCCGGTATGCAGGCGCTTGCCGGCTTCGCCGATGCGCTGCGTGAGCAGGGTCTCCACGTTCATGTGGATGTCTTCCGCGTCCACCATCCATTCGATCTTTCCGGCACGCGCGTCCTCCAGGATCTCCTTCAGACCGGCAACGATCTTCTCCGCGTCTCCGGCGGGAATGATGCCCTGCTCGCCGAGCATGGTCGCGTGGGCGATGGAGCCGGTGATATCCTGCTCGTAAAGGCGCTGATCAAAGGAGATACTGGAATGGAAGTCATCCACCAGACCGTCTGTGGCTTTATCGAATCTGCCGCCCCAAAGTTTCATATCGATCTATTCCTTTCATCAGTCAGATAGCTTGCAGACAAGCGCGTACGCCGCCTTTGACGAGCATCGCGCGGAACAGTTCCTCAACGCGTTCCGCCAGCCCCGCTTCGTAAAGGTCGGCGGCAAAGATCGCCGGATTGCTCAGGATCGGACGGAGCGTGTCACCGATGCTGTCCGGGTCGCCGAAACGCACATCCGAGAGCAGCTGCTGCAGGTCCTTCAGCATGGGATCGGGCGAAACGGCCATTTCATGTCCTTTGTCATCGATCGCCAGCAGATAGCGGAGCCACGCGGCGATGGCCAGCGGGATGCCTTTGAGCACATCCGTGCTGCCGTCCTGCATGCGGCTTTTGATGGTCTCGCCGAAGCGGATCGGTACCTTCTGGCTGGTATCGCACGCGATGCGCTGGGGCGTATCGGGCATGAAGGGATTGGGCAGGCGCTGCTCCAGCACTTCGCGCAGGAAGGCTTCGGGACTCAGGATGCCCGGGTCGGTGACGACCGGGAGCCCTTCCGTATAGCCGATCCGCTCCACGAGACGCTTCAGATCGGGATCCTTCATCTCATCGGCGATCAGTGTGTATCCCAGCAGACAGCCGCAGACCGCCAGCGCGGTATGCAGCGGATTGAGGCAGGTGGTGACCTTCATGCGCTCGGTCCTGTTCACCGTGCCGCGGTCGGTCATATAAACGCCGGCTTTTTCAAGCGGAGGCCGCCCGTTCGGGAAACGGTCCTCAATGACCAGATACTGCGGCACCTCGGCATTGACGAACGGCGCGATGTAGGTGTGCTTCGCGGTCTGCACGGGCTCCATGGCTTCAAACCCGTCCGCCCGCAGCTGCGCGAGCACGGAGTCGGCGGGGCGGGGGGTGATCTTGTCGATCATGCTCCAGGGGAAGCTGACCTGCGTCTCATCCGTCACATAATCCAGGAAATCCTCCGGCGCGAACCCGTTGTTCACCCATGCCCGGGCAATATCGATCACGGCCTTGCGGAGCTTTTCGCCGTTATGGCTGCAGTTATCCATGCTGACCATGGCGACCGGCGCCTTGCAGTAATCGAACCTGCGGAGGAGGAGCGCGGTGACGATGCTCATGGCGTGCGCGGCGTGATCCGGACCTTCCGCCATATCTTTTTCCACAACGGGGAAAAGATCGCCGTTCAGGTCATACAGGGCATATCCCTTTTCCGTGATGGTGAAGGAGACCATCTGCAGATCCGGCGAGACGAACAGATCATCCAGTATGCGGCGGTCCGCCTCAAAGGCGGGGGCGGCCTTCAGCCCGCAGGCAAGGGAAGAGATCACCTCGCGGTCCGTCGTTCCGTCCGGCTTCAGGGAGACCATCAGCGTCAGGGAATCGAAAGGACGGTAGATCCTGTCGATGATCTCGTCATCAAAAGTTTCCGCGGCGATGATGCCCCGGTCGCACAGACCTTCATTCAGCAGGCGCTGCTGCAGGCCCGCCACAAAACCGCGGAAGATATTGCCGGCGCCGAAATGGATCCATACCGGCGCTTCCATGGTACGGCGGATCATTTCATCACGGTCGTATTCCGGCAGTTTTACCCCGGCGGCTTTCCACGCGGCCGCGTTTTTCAGACCTTCATTTGTCAGGATCATCTTATTTGCCTCCGTTCTCACGGCAGATGGCTTCCCACAGGCCGTTCAGATACGCCGCGCCGAGCGCACGGTCATACAGACCGTAGCCGGGACGGCCCTTCTCATCCCAGATCATCCGGCCGTGGTCAGGGCGGATGTAGGTATCCGGGCAGGTGTCATAGATCGCCTTCATAATGTCATACATATCCAGATCGCCGGACGCGCTCAGATGGCTGGCTTCACGGAAATGATGCTCGCCAAGGAACTTGATGTTCCGTACGTGCATGGCGCCGATGCGGTCCTTTTCGCCGAAATGGCGGATGATGGACGGAATATCGTTGGCGGGATCGGAGCCGAGGGAACCGGTGCACAGGCAGACCGTGTTCGCGGGACTGTCATGCAGGGCGCACATCCTGTCAAAATCGTCCTGACTGTGGGCGATGCGGGGCAGACCGAAGATCGGCCACGCGGGATCATCCGGATGGCAGGCCATGCGGACACCGCATTCCTCGCATACGGGAATGACCGCGTCCAGAAAGTATTTGAAATTGACGCGGAGCATGTCCGGCGTCATGCCTTCATACTGCTTCAGGGTCTTTTCCAGCTGCGCGAGACGCTCGGGCTCCCAGCCGGGAAGCGTGAAGCCGCCGCTGTTTTCGGCGGTGCGGCGGACGATCTCCAGCGGGCCCATCTCGCCCAGATCACGCTCGTCAAAGTACAGGCTGTTGCTGCCGTCCTCCGGGATCACGCGGGCCAGATCCGTGCGCAGCCAGTCAAACACGGGCATGAAGTTGTAGATGATGACCTTGACCCCGTATTTCGCCAGTGTGCGGATCGTGGAGATATAGTTGGCGATGTATTCATCACGGGAGGGAAGCCCCATTTTGATATCTTCATGCACATTGACGCTCTCAATGACCTCGCATTCGAGACCGGCGGCATGCACTTCATCGATATAGGCGCGGACCTCTTCCTCGGGCCAGTCAAGACCGGCGGCCTTGTTGTCCAGAAGGCCCATCAGACCGGACATGCCGGGGATCTGCTTCACATAGCGCAGCGGGATCGGGTCGGTCTTGGAACCGTACCAGCGGAAAGTCATTTTCATGGATGAAATCCTCCGATCATCACAATATACCAACCTATATTATAACCGATTCGCCATATAAGGGCAAGCAAAAACGGTCTGCCTTCATTGCCGAAAAAGCAGACCGTATTCCGCGGAAAAACTTCATTCTTCTGTGGTTTCATGCTGTTCCGCTGTTACGGAAACGAGCGGATGCCATCCGAAACGGTCAAGATCCACGCGGCCGTTCCGGACCTCGATGCCGTCTTCCTCCAGCCGGCGCTGCTGCTCACCGGCACCGCCGAAAGCAAACGCGCCGGACAGGCGGCCGGAAGCATCCACGACCCTGAAGCAGGGGGTCCGGTCCGGATCCGGATTACGGTGAAGCGCGTTGCCGACGGCGCGGGCCGCGCCCGGATGACCGGCCAGAAAAGCGATCTGACCGTAAGTGGATACATGCCCCGCGGGAACGCGGCGCACGACCTCATAGAAAGCTTCGTCGCAGGGGCCGGGACGGAAGGATCTCATACGCCCGTGCCCTGCAGATCGAGCTCCGCGGCGAACTGCTTCATGCCCTCGATGCAGAGGGCCGCCACATCGCGGACCTCCATGCCGAGCATTTCACAGCCGCCTTTGATGAGCTCGCGGTCGCACTTTGCCGCGAACTTCTTGTCCTTGAATTTCTTCATCAGGCTGGACACTTCCAGATCCGTGATCCCGTTGGGACGCATCCGGGCGCAGGCCTGCACGATCCCCGTCAGCTCATCCACGGTGTACAGGGACTTTTCAAGCTCGGTCACCGGCTCCGTATCGGAGCACAGGCCGTATCCGTGCGCCATGATCGCGCGGACTTCCTCTTCGGTCAGCCCGGCGGCGAGCAGCGGCTCGCGTGTGTGCTGCAGGTGCTCCTCGGGATACTTTTCGTAATCGTAATCGTGCAGATAGCCGATGGCCATCCAGTGCTCCCGGTCCCCGCCGAAATGATCCGCCATGGCGCCCATCGCGGCCGATACGCTGAGCGCGTGCTTGATCAGATGGTCCTCAGAGACCATGGTCGCGTTCAGTTCCTTTGCGCGTTCCAGTGTAAGCATGAATACAGCCTCCTTATTCCTTTTTGCCCCCGGCGGTGTCTATGCCGGCGGCGCCGACCAGTCCGAGCCGCTTCGCGGCGTCTTCACGCATCTTATACTTGAGCACCTTGCCCGCCGCGTTCATGGGGAAGGCGTCGGTGAACTCGATATACTTCGGTACCTTATGGCGCGCCATATGGCTGCGGATATATTCAGACAGCTCTTCCACCGTGACGGCTCCCGGCTCCTTCAGGATCACGCATGCCATGATCTCCTCACCGTAGCGCGCGTCCGGAACACCGATGACCTGCACATCCTTCACGGCCGGATGGGTATAGATGAATTCCTCGATCTCGCGGGGATAGATGTTCTCGCCGCCGCGGATGATCATATCCTTCAGCCGGCCGGTAATAACAAAGGTCCCGTCCGGATTCCTGCGCGCGAGGTCACCGGAATGGAGCCAGCCGTCTTTGTCAACGGCGGCGCGCGTCGCGTCCGGCATCTTATAGTAGCCCTTCATGGTGTTGTAGCCGCGGGAGCAGAATTCGCCGTCCTGCCCGTCCGGCAGCTCCGCGCCGGTCTCGGGATCGATGATCTTGCACTGGATATGCGGGAAAGCGTAGCCGACGGTATCGGTGCGCAGCGCCAGGGGATCCGTCCAGGCGGACATGGTGCTGCCGGGTGCCGATTCAGTCTGCCCGTATACGCTGACGATGCCGGTCATGTTCATCTCATCGGGCCGGGCCGCGCGCCGCATCAGTTCGGGCGGGCAGCCTGAGCCGGCCATGATGCCCGTGCGCATGTGGCTGAAATCGGTCTTGCGGTAATCCTCATGGTTGAACATGGCGATGAACATGGTGGGCACGCCGTGGAAGCATGTGATCCGCTCCTGATTGATGCAGGCGAGGGAGCTTTTCGCGCTGAAATAGGGCAGGGGGCACAGCGTCGCGCCGTGCGTCATGCTGGCGGTCATGGCCAGCACCATGCCGAAGCAGTGGAACATGGGCACCTGGATCATCATCCTGTCCGCCGTGGAGAGCCCCATGCGGTCACCGATGCATTTGCCGTCATTGACAACGTTGTAATGCGTGAGCATCACACCCTTCGGGAAGCCCGTGGTTCCGGATGTGTACTGCATATTGCAGACATCGTCCGGCTTTACGCGGGCGGCGAGCGCGGCGAGCTTTTCGGACGGGACCGATTCGCCGCGGCGCATGGTCTCCTCAAAACTGAGGCAGCCGGGCATCGTGAAGCCGACGGTGATCACATTGCGCAGGAACGGCAGCTTTTTGCAGTGCAGCGGTTCGCCGGGCTTTGTCAGCGCGATCTCCGGGCACAGCTCATTGATGATGGCGCGGTAATTGCTGTCCAGGCAGGACTCGATCATGATCAGCGTGTGCGTGTCGCTCTGGTGGAGCAGATAATCCGCCTCATGGATCTTGTATGCCGTGTTCATGGTGACGAGCACGGCGCCGAGCTTTGTGGCCGCCCAGAACGCGATATACCACGCGGGCACGTTGGTCGCCCATACGGCGACCTTGCTGCCGGGACGTACGCCCAGCGAGATCAGGGCGCGGGCAAACGTGTCAACGTCCTCCCGGAATTCCTGATAGGTGCGGGTGTAGTCCAGGGTGGTATAGCGGAAGGCGTACTGATCGGGGAACTCCTCCGCCATGCGGTCCAGCACCTGCGGGAAGGTGCAGTCGATCAGTTCATCCTTTTTCCACACATAGCGGCCGGTGCCGTCATGATTGAAATAGAAGGAGCGCTTCTTGCCGCGGGGATCCTCGAACCGGTTCATATAGTTCACGAAATGCGCGAAGATGATGTCGCGGTCCTGCAGGTCCTCCATCCAGACGGGCTTCCACTCCAGGGAGATGAATCCGTCATAGTCGACCGAACCCAGCGCGCGCATCATGTCTTCCACAGGCAGAGTGCCCTCGCCGATGAGGTCATACGCGCCGTCATCATCCGAGTCGCGCAGGTGAACGTGCTTGACATACGCGCCGAGGTTGCGGATGGTGGCATCCGGCTTCTCGCCGAAATCGCGGTACGGATGGTGCATATCCCACAGCGCGGCCAGTTCATCACAGGCGAAATCATCCATCAGCGCGCGGAGCCTGGCGGTGTCCGCGTAGATGCCGGTGGTCTTCAACAGCAGGCAGACGCCGCTGTCACGCGCGGCCTCAAGCAGTTTGGACAGATGCGCGCGCACGGTGTCTTCACTGTCATTCAGGGCGCACACGGATACATACGGCACCTGCATGACCTTCGCGGCGGTGATCAGGCGTGTGAGCCCGTCCGTATCCGCGTCCGGGGCGCTCAGGTCGGCCGGCGTATCGAAGCAGGGGATGCGCAGATGATTGTCGCGCAGCGCCCGCGCCGTTTCATTCTGCCGGTACGGGTCAAACGGACAGCCTTTTCCGTTCAGCCCCGCGTCATGCGGGAGGTCATAGACCTCAATACCCGCGAAACGCTGTTCGGCGGCGTCGGCCATCTGCCGGTCCCAGCTTACGGACTGCCAGCCGCGTGTTGAAAAGGAGAGGTTCATGCTTCGTCCTCCTCATAGGCGATCTTGTTGAGCGCGTTCAGATATGCCATGATGCTCGCGCCCACGATATCCGTGGAGATGCCGCGGCCTGAATACAGGCGCCCGTCGCTGCGGAGGCGGACGATGGTCTCGCCCATGGCCTCGCGGCCTTCGGAGATCGCGCGGATCTGAAAATCATCCAGCTCGAAATGGCGGCCGACCGCCTGCTCGATCGCGAGGAACGCCGCGTCGATGGAGCCGTCGCCGACGGAGATGCCTTCCAGTTCATGTCCCTTGCAGTTCAGCTTCATGTGCGCCATGGAGGAGATGCCGCTGCCGGTGTTGATCACATAGCTCACGGCCGTATAGACCGGCGGGACCTGCATGGCTTCCGCCGCCACGATGGCGTCCAGCTCCTGCAGGGTGATCCCGTCCTTTTTGCCGGCGGCGTTCAGGAAGGCCGCAAAGACCTTTTCCTCGTCTTCGGCGCTCAGGTCATAGCCGAGGCGCTCCGCCGCGCGGATCACGCTTTCACGGCTGTCATGCACGGTGAGCACACCGCCGCTGCCGTGATCGTGCACGCCGTTTTCAAAGGGGGTGTTTCCGCCGTTCCCGCCGCGGCACAGGCCGTTGATCTGTGAAATGATGCGGCGGATCTCTTCGGTCCTCACGGAACAGCGCACGTTGAAATGCTCGCCCTTGGCGGCAAGGATGCGCACAACATCGCCCAGGGAAACACAGTCCAGCGGACAGGAAGCGGCCTTGATCTCTCTTGCTCCCGCGCCGATCGCCGCGACGGCGCAGGCGGAGGCAAGGCTCAGGGCGTCGGAGCAGCCCACGCCGAGGGTCACATCGTTCAGCGCGGGCAGGTCATTCCTGAGCGCGGCGACAAAAGCGGCGAATTCTTCCGGAAGGACCGCGCCGGCGGCATCGCGGACGGTAACGGTCTTCGCGCCCGCGCAGATCGCGGCGCTCAGGATCTCGCGCAGGAAAGCCGGGTCGCTGCGCGTGGCGTCATCGGCGACGAACTCCACATCCGGGGTGAGCGCGGCACAGGCTTCGACCGTCGCGGCGACAGCCTTCAGCATCGCGGCGGGCTTCATATGATACAGGTATTCCATCTGCACGCCGGAAACGGGCGCGAAGACCTGCAGCCGGGGATGCTTTGCCGTTTTCAGGGCGGCCCAGGCGATCGCCGCGTCATCGGGCACCGGCGGCACGGGCACGGCCAGGGACGCGTTTGTCACGGCGGAGGCGATGCTTTTGATCAGCAGGCTGTCGATCTTTTTCTGGCGGATGGGCGCAAGCTCAATAACGTCCACTTCCAGACGGTCGATCATTTTGCTCAGCTCGATCTTTTCGCGAAAACTGAGCGCAAGTGCCTTGTCTTCCTGCTGCAGTGTTCTGTCGCAAAGGCGAACGGTTTCCATCGGATCAGTCTCCTTCCTGAAGAAAAAGCCCTGAAGCCTTCCGGCTTCAGGGACGATATAGATCGCGGTACCACTCTGATTGCTCCCTTACGGGAGCCGCTCTCGGACCCTGACAGGTCCATGGCCTTTCACGGGGCCGGACGCGCGCCATTACAGCTTCATACGGGGAGGTTCACAGCGCGGACTCGGGAGGCAGTTACCCCGGCTTTCGGCACCGGCTCGCAGCAACCGCCGGTTCTCTGTGCCCTACGGGAGGGGATGAACTCCGTCATCGTCTTTCATATTCGGTTAACGGGGATTTTAGCATAAGAACAGGGGAGTGTCAACCGGTAAAGACACAGAGAAAACAATCGCCGGCACCCCGGAAAGAGGGTCAGAAACGCCAGAAGGAGAGGAGCCAGCCGGGGATCACCACGATGGCGAAAAACGCGAGGCTGGTCAGCGTGAAGACGCGGATGAAGCTGCCGCCGCGGCCGGGATATTCACGCACGTAGATCCTGTAATTGATCACGGAAGCCAGCGAACCGATCAGCGTGCACAGGCCGGCGCTGTCCACCCCGTACAGCAGGGCGGAAAGATTGGTCGAAAAAGGATGCAGCACAATGGCGGCGGGCACATTTGAGATGAACTGGCTGAGCAGGATGCCCCACCAGTATTCCCGCCCGGCGACCGCCTTTGTGAGGAAGCCGGAGATGGCCTCGTTCGCGGATACGGAGGATGAGAAAATAAAGAAGCAAAGGAAGGTGAGAAGCAGCACGTAGTCCGTTTTCAGCAGGATCTTCCGGTCGCAGATGAGCACCGTCAGGGCCACGACCGCCGTGATATACGGCCAGAGCGCCGTGCGGCTGACGATCGTCCATACGATCAGGGCAAACAGGACCAGATAGCAGATCCGCTGCTTCGCGCGCGCCGGATCCCACTGCCGTTCCTCTTTCCCGACGGTGATCGGCTCATGCGGATCCTTCCTGTAGCGGAAACGGATGAACACGCACAGCAGCAGACCGGAAAAGACCCACAGGGGCAGCATGTGCAGCATGAAGGTCCAGGCTGAATGCCCGGAACGCGCGAACAGAAACAGGTTCTGCGGGCTGCCGAACGGCGTCAGCATGGATCCGCGGACCGCGGCGATATTTTCCATTGAAATGACCGGCAGGATATAGTGCTCTTTGCCGCCGGCGCGGAAAAGCAGGATCGTCAGGGGCACAAAGATGATGAGGGAGACGTCATTGGTGACGAACATGGAGGAGAAGAAGACGCCGAACACCAGAAAAAACGACAGGGCGGCCTGCGTCTTCATACGGCCCGCGAAACGGATGACGGGCAGGAAGATATCCTCGCTTTTGAAGCCTTCAAGCACGGTGAGCATCATGAAAAGGGTGGCAAGTGTTTTCCAGTCGATATCGCGGATGAGCGCGGGCGTCGGCGGGGTGATGAACAGCGCGATGACCGCGGCGAGCACGGAGACGGTGAGCATCGGCTCTTTCTTCAGAAAAGCAAGGATCTTCTTCATACCGGACCTCCCGATAAAAAACGCAATGCGGGGATTGTAAGACCGGAAACACCAAAAGTCAATGCTTAACAAAAGATTATTGACAAAGATGAAAAACACGGGTATCATAACACTGCACGCGGGAATGGCGGAATTGGCAGACGCGCATGATTCAGGTTCATGTGTTCTTAAGGACATGCAGGTTCAAGTCCTGTTTCCCGCACCACAAAGATACGGCAGCAATGATGCAATTGCTGCCGTATCTTTGTTTTTCATATCGGAAAACCTGTGATATAAAGCCAAGAGCGGGATCAGCGTGTTCAAATGAGGACCTGCCGGCCCCGCTGAAAATGGATCACTCATATCTCTCATGAAAGGATGAGCACGCGGGAGGATCTTGTTAAGTTCCGATGTGGACCTGTTTGACTCTCCGTGTTATCATTATCCCGATAAACAGGAATCTGGCGGTGAGGTGAAGCATGAAAAAAAGGACCGGGCGTCTGTTGATTTTGATCTGCCTGCTGATATGTATCTTCTGTGCGGCACTGATACAGGGGCGTGCTTTTAACCGTGTATGCGTATCCGGCTGCGCGGTGCGCGGTGTTGATGTCTCTGAATATCAGGGACAGATCGACTGGGCTGTGCTGCATGATGAAGAGATATCATTTGCTTTTATCAAAGCTACGGAGGGCAGCTCCTATACGGATCCTTACTTTGATGTCAACTGGTCAAACGCGCGTGAAAACGGTATTCTCACAGGCGCGTATCACTTTTTCAGCTTTGACAGTGAAGCCGGGACCCAGGCTGACAATTTCATTTCGACTGTACCGTACACGGAGGATTCGCTTCCTTCGGTTGTGGATATCGAATTCTACGGCAGCTATAAAAGGACGAAGCCCGCGAATAAGGATCTGGTCATATCTGAACTTGGCTGCCTACTCGACCGCCTTGAGAGCGCATACGGGAAACGACCGATCATATATGCGACCGTATCGGCCTACAGAGAATATATATCCGGGCATTTTGACGATTATCCTGTTTGGATAAGAAGTGTGTATGTTCCCGCATCATGGTGGATCGGGAATAACTGGACATTCTGGCAATATACCGACAGGGCGAAGCTTCCGGGATACAGCGGACCGGAATCATGTATCGATATGAATGTATTCAGCGGTGAATACGAGGATCTTGTGCTGCTCAGCAACAACTGATAATACAGACAGATCCCGGTCTTCCTTACGGACATCCTTGTCTGGCGAATAATAAAGACCGATCTGTCTGTTCACTGAATATTACCATAGTTCACCGTTCTGAAACCACGGATCTGCATCTTTCAGCGATAAAATGTGAACATCTCAGTGGTTCGGCGTCCAGAACCGGACCTCGATGCCTGTGATCGCCGTATCCTGATATGTGTCACCCTCATATACCGAGACGATCGCGAAGCGCCAGACGCTGTCCGTGCCGGAATCGGTGTGCAGGCCGTAGGGCGTCAGGTCGAAGTATTGCGGCTCCATGATGTCCTGCAGAAAGAGGCTGTCCACATATTCGCCGTTGAAGCTGAATTTCAGCTCCTTTACGCGGCTGTTGGCTGCCCAGGTCTCCGGCGTACGGGCATAGCCGTTCACAATGCAGAGCTCAGTAAAATCCACGCCGTATTCCGCGTCGGAGACTTCATAGCTGCGGGTGATCTCGATGTATTCATCAATACCGTAGCCTTTCGCACCCTCGACCCAGGCGTTGTTTCTGTCACCGCTGATAATGTTCGCGGCTTCATAGGAATACTTTCCCTGGGGCGACAGCGTCGAAGAAGCCCCGGCGGAGACCGAGTAATCGTTCACGGCACACCAGACGCTGCAGCCTTCCAGGTAATCGTCGGTGAAGCCGTAGTGCAGACCTTCGGCCCGATGGATAAAGTAAGGCGGTTCTGCCGTAACGTCAAAAAAATTCATGACTTTTTCTTCCGGCGCTGTTTCGCCCGTATAGTCGAATTCATAGATATAATAGCCGTCGCCGCCTTCCCAGCCGAAGGAAAGATGCCCGTCGGCATATTTGAAGGCCCCGGGGCTTCCGTATTCGCTGACAATACCGTTTTCGTCCCAGGTCGTCTGCCAGGCATTGCCGGCAAGATCCAGGACAGCGGTGCCGTCCGCGTTCAGCGTAAGGGACATATCTGCCCCGTCGGTAAGCATCTCCATGCTGCCCGGGGAGTAACGGACATTCATTGCTGTGCCGGCATAATGCCCGGCCGGCGGCATCCCGGCGGCAGGACTTACGGGTTCCGGTGCCGCATTGTTCTCTGAGATCAGTGAAAAATGCCCGTCCGTAATGAAGAGCACTTCGTTCATCGGCTTGTCGACGATACAGCAGGTACGTTTCTCCACCGTCGTCCTCAGTCCATCCGCCGGGGATTCGACCTGAACCGTCACGGTAAAGGCGTATTTTCCGGTCTGTTCCGCTTTCCCTGACAGGATGATGCTTTTGTCATCGCACTCCAGATCCATGCCGTCCGGAAGTCTGCCATCCAGATGATAACCCTTCAGCGTATCACCCGGCGCGCCGACCCAGATATTCCCATAGAGCTCCGGACAATGTCCAACCGTCAGGTAATAGATCTGCTCGCCGTCATCATTGGAATCAATGGCCTCATACTCCGATCTTTCCGCGCATGCTTCCGGGCACAGGAAGATCACTGTCAGGCATGCCAGCAGCAAGACGATCATTCTTTTCATATGCTACCTCCGGGTATCCTTGTATGTTCATGCTATGACGGAGAGTAATTCATTACTCTTCAACTGCTTCTCCATGAACATGGACTCTGCATTCATCAGGACACACAGCATCAAAACATTTTGCTTTGCCGGTTCCGTGATCCAGGACGGCTCCGTTTTTCAAAGCATATACAGAAGGATAAACAGAATTCCATAATTCATGGCATAGCGGAGGACACAGGTCATCTACAATAAATATGTCGCCGCTTTTTACATATCCGCATCGGCATCGGCTTTCTGTTATTGTCAGTTTAACTTTTCCCATGATATTCTTCCTCAGATCCTGTTTGTCATTTTTTTACTTTATATCCGTATTGCCGAATAAGCAAAATACCGGACCGGCGTTCCGTTTCCGGACGGCTTTTCGCGGATCATTCCCCGGTCAGCAGCGGCTTTTCGGGGCGTGTTTTGTCTGACCGCTTTCCGCCCCAGACGGTCACGGCAAAGATGATCTCACCGATATAGTATACGGCCAGACCCAGGAACCGGAGTCCGGTCACTGCCGGGAACACATGATGACACATCAGCATCAGCATCGAGGTGAAAAAGACGATCGAGCCCCGGCGTATGCCGCCCTGCTCCGGGAACGCGAGAACGAGCAGCGCGAGAGATGCCCCGCCGCAGAAGACTGCCGGTACAAAGAGATCATTTCCGCTGTCCCGGAAGAACCATATACCTACCGCGACGATAGCCCAGAGGATCAGCCAGATCAGGATCTGCTTCAGAGCAGGCTGCTTTTTTCTGACAAGACAGGCGCAAAGAACGAGTACAGCGGCTGTATGACAGAGAATGCCCCACAGCAGGTTCGCGGACATCAGAATATCCGCGGGAATGCGGATCAGCAGGCTCAGCACGATCATGGAAGATTCCGGCACACCGCCGCGGCGGATGCCCTTCAGCGCAAGGATCAGGATCGTGAGGGAGATGAGCCCTTTCAGGATCCCCTTTATGACCGGATAACCCGGTACCGACCAGTACACGGTCTCCTCCAGCAGGAAAAGCAGCAGCGCGGTCACCGAGTGAAAGGCGACCGTCGCGCGCTCCGCCCTGCTCCGGCGGCGGATCAGACGGATCGATGCCAGTATGACGGAGATCGTCAGCAGGGCGCCGAGACACAGAACGAAAAGGAAGACGAGCGAAAAAAGATCGACAAGCGTCAAGTGGAAATAATTGGATTTCTCCAGACGGACCAGGATGCCCGGGGAATAGGGGAACGCGCTGTCCCAGGTCGTCAGGGTCTCATTTGCGTCCTCATCCAGATTGAGGGCATCATCAAGCGTGCTGTCATTTATCAGCAGATAGCTTATGCTGCCCTTTTCCGCCTGCAGGGTATGGATCGGTCCGAGCGCGCCCTTCACGCTGACGGCAGGATCAAAGGCGGCGCCGCCGTAGCTGATCTCCTGAAATTTGTTGGAATAAACGGTGATCAGATAGATCTCGTCCCGCGGCAGAATGACTGTGGTCTGGGTCCCCTGACGGATCTCATGGAATTCCTTGCCGGGATCCGCCGGAATTTCCATGAGCGCGCTTTTCAGTGCTGCAGGCAGATCCTCCGGCTTTGTCAGGTTGGTTCCGACCAGCCCGTTTTCACCGCAGACCGCCACGACCACATCTCCGGATACCGTGAAGCGGAGATAAGCCGTGTTTTCCGTGAAAAGGTCCTCCGGATCATCGAAGGAGAACATCCATTCCAGATAGACCTCCGGATTGTGCTCATGCATGATATTGTCCGCGAGGCTGACCGTGGGGTCCCAGCTGCCCGCCTCGATCTGCCCGTTGGAACCGGACAGGTAATCCGACGCGATATCATCCAGATAGCTGATCATCTCTTCCAGCTGCGCGGCACGATCTTCGGGCGCTTCGTTCAGAAGATGCTCCAGAGCGTCCAGAATGCCGTCCATGAAGCCGCCGTCCGCTTTGTTTGCCCAGGCATCGATCACGCCCTGCTGCAGGTCTCTTTCATAATCCGCGCTCTCCGGCATCACGGCCAGCAGAAAATCCAGTACAGTCCGCAGCTGGTCGTTCATATCGGGGTTGTTGCGGAACGGTTTGCCGTTGATCAGCTCCGCCTGCTCCGAGGCGATCCCCGCCGCCACGGCATAACGGCTGTCCGCTTCCTGAGACGGCGTATAAAGGTCCGTACCGTAGCGGACATACCCCCAGTCGGCGAGCGGGATCATCGGCACGGGGTCATTCTTGCCGATGATATTGAAGATGTTCGGATGATCTCCGCTATCCCGGGTCGTTCGCGGGGTCGCGAAGGAGATATTGTAGACTTCCTCGAAGAGTCCGCTGTCCGTCATGTCGGCAGCGGTGATATTGCTTACGGCTGCCGCCCTGCTGAAGCCGGAGAGCCAGAGCCGTACGGGACCGGAGATCTCTGTGTCGGCAAGGTAATCCCTGATCCGCTGTTCCACGATGGCCGCGCTCCGGTCAAAGCCGGTGTGCCGCTGCTCGTTTCCCACCAGCAGATTGCTCATCCACTCGTTGGTATATCCGCTTCCGCAGATCCCCAGCGCGATCAGCGTAACGCCGCCGATCTCTTTCCGGCCCAGGATCGTGGAAATGGAGTCGGCTGTCGGCTCCGTGTCATATCCTTCCGGCCGGATATCCTGAAAGCCGAGCGCTTCCAGGAATCTGACGCCTTCCGTCTGATGTTCCCCCAGCGGCAGCCAGCGATTCCGGAAAGCGGATATTGCCAGCCCCAGGGAGATCCTTGCGCGATCATGGCTGTATTCAGACGCGGGACCCGAAAAAAAGGCATCGCTGTAGGTAAAGGTCCAGCTCCTCAGCGCGTTCGTATCCACGCTCTGATAGGTCACCGACACAGGGATGCTGTCCGCGCTGCCGCCGGCTGTTTCCGCCGGGGCGGCCGCGCCGCTGTACAGAATGGCGGATGAGGCAAGCAGCAGGGCCGAAAGGATCGAGAGTATTCTGTAAAAATGTTTCCGTGACGCAGGCATTGCACGGACCTCCTTATTTCAGCTTTCACCTGCACAACGGGTATTCTTTATCTTTATTGCACCCGCTTATTCCACCGTGAACGCAGTCCATTCGATCTTGTTATACTGCATCACATCATCGGCCGCCTTCATTCCCAGCTTCTCATAAAACGGGACGGCTTTATCATTCGCGATAAGATAGACCGCGATATCCTTTTCTCCGCCGGCGAGCTCATGCGCTGTTTTCATAAGGGTCCTGCCGATGCCGTGATGCACATAATCCCTGTCGACGCCAAGATCCGTAACATAAAGCCAGTAGCAGAAATCCGTCAGACCGAAAAGTACGCCTACGATCGTATTCTCCTCATTGCGCGCGACCAGACTGATGGAAACATTCTTTACCAGCCTGCCGATCCTTTCGGCAAATCTTTCCCTGGGATATTGCGACCCCAGATCCGTTCTTTTCAGAAAATCAATATATGCTTCGGCGGATAAACGTTCTTCCCTGCAGGTTATATTCATGATCTCCATCTCCTCCGGGCCGTTTGCCGGGATCCCGTTCCGGCGGGTCCTTCTGACATTATATCATATTCAGCGGTGAAAACCTTCTATTTTGCCGGATGTTGACACATATATCTGATCCTGCCGCGTATCCGCCGTATTTGAAATGGCTTTCCGCCTGTGATATGCTTAAGGAGGCGGAAAACAAAAATGACAATACATGATCGATCGGCAAGGGCGGTAATATGAATACAGAAGAAATATATACTCTTTTCAAAACAAATTTCCCTTATGTCCATCGGGAACCCGATACGATTCGCGCGATTATCGGCGATTCCGAAAACACATGGATCATCCGGCGGGGACCTGATGACCGGATCATTTCCTGTGCCATCATCCATCGGAATACGATCCTGTTTCTGTTTGTTGAACAGGCCTTTCGGAAACAAGGCATCGGCACCCGGCTTCTGGAAGAATGCGAGACGCAGATCCGGAAAAACGGATTTGATTCAGTAAGTCTCGGCGCCGGTTCCGATTATCTGCTGCCGGGGGTCCCATGTATCAAAAAATACACGGAAAGCGTTCACGAAAACCTGCTTCCGGAGCTGAATAACGAAGCCGCGGATTTCTTTGAAAAGCGCGGATATGTCCATTCCTGGGGGAAATGCAATTGTTTTGATATGTGTATGTCTTTGACGAACGCGGATCCGGATGCCGCAGCAGGCGAAGGACGCGCGGATGATGTCCGCTGCAGATGGGCGGTACCGGAGGATCTGGAAAAAGTCATCAGCTGCGCGGATGATGCCTGTCAATACCAGGAAGAGTCCTTTTCCCGGTACTATAAAAACCCGGCGTTCTACGGACCGGGTAAAAGCAGGGTGCTGGTCGCGGAAAAGGATGGAAAGATCGCAGGCTGTCTGATCGTATCTTTTGAAACCGAAGGAGAGGGGATGGGATCCGTTGGCTGTACTTGCGTTTCATCCAAAGAAACGCATAAAGGCATCGGCACCCTGCTGGTTCGTACAGGGACTTCTCTTCTCAAGACTCACGGCATGTCTGAAGCCTGTCTGAGCTATACCTATTCCGGATTGGATAAAATGTACGGCGCCGCCGGATATGAGATCACGACCTATTACTTTATGGGGAAAAAGGTCCTGCGGTGATCACACCGTATATACAGACATGCAACCGCAGACTGCCGGCCCGCAACGATTCCTCACCGTGATCTCAGTTGAGTACAAATTGAGTACACTTTTCCGGCAAGCCCATTCATCTGTATACTGAAGTATATCATCGTGCAGCGATGAAAACCTTCTTTTTACCGGATGTTGACACATATATCCGGTTCTGCCGTCCGTAGGGTGCGTCAGATCCGTATTTATGGTATGCTGATGGGGACAGGGAGGGTGAGACCATGAACCGGTATGTGACCGGCGCGATGATCAAGTGCCTTCGGGAAGAAAAAAAGATGACGCGGGCGGAATTTGCCGCCCGGCGGCTTATGCCACGTTCAGGAATTCTTGAACAGTTCCATCATCTCGTTGGTCAGGGACCAGTGACCGGGCTGCAGCTCGATCTCTTTTCTGCTGACCCATTCGGCGTAACTGAGCTCATCCGGATCCATACGCACGGTGCCGTCTCCGTCCAGATCGCAGAAATACCCCAGAAGAAGATCGTTCGCGATGCCCCAGGGCTGGGATTTATAATACCGGATGTTTTTGACCTTCAGCCCGGTCTCTTCCATCACTTCCCGCGCCACGGTCTCCTCGGCGGTCTCGCCGATCTCCACAAACCCCGCGACCAGCGCGTTATGACCGTATCCGGTGCGGTACCGCGTCAGCAGAAGACGGTCTCCGTCGGTAACGCCGACAATGACGGCCGGCATGATGCGCGGATAAACGGTGTATCCGCAGGAACAGACGAGGGCACGCTCTTTATCCGACGGGCGGAGAGAACTGCCGCACCTGCCGCAGAAACGATTATCCCGGTACCAGTCCGCCAGGTGCTTCGCGGTATACGCGGCGAACATCCGGACCATCGGACCGTCATAGCTGTCCCGCACTTTCCGGAGGTCCTGCATGGAAAAACCTTCCGGACAGGGAGCGTCCTCATCGCGGCAGAGGAAAAAGCGTTCCCCGTCGACTGAGAACAGGTAGGTCAGTTCGATGCTGCCAAAGTCCCCGCGGCGCGGAAAGAAGACGCCGCCGGCGTCGGCAACGCAGATCGCGGAGCCTTTGATCAGCATCACGTGATCATTTTCCGCGGCGGCCGCGTCGGGCAGAAAGCTGTTATCCAGATGGGAAGGACCGATATCCTGGATCATGTCAAGACCTTCTTTGACCGAAAATATGGATCAGGCTGTCAGAAACATCATGACCGCGGTTCGTTCAGCGCGGGCTGAACAGATCCGCGTATTTTTCGCATGTTCTCTTCAGCCGGTCATGGGAAAGGGCCGGAACGAAAATCATATTGCGGCCGGCCGTATTCTCCGCTGCTGTGAGCGCGTTGTACGGACCGCATCGCCCCGGCAACAGGCAAATGCGCACCCTGTATGCATACAAGGCTTCACATCCGGGCGCCTGCTTCCACGTACAGGATCATTATATCACAAGAAGACAAAACCGCGGTTTTTTTATCAGAAGTCTGCCGTGATCGGGCAGAGTCCGCCGCGATTATTCTGATGATATAAATACTTTCTGCCGTTCATGGATCATGTTATAATGATCGCGGTAAGATCCGAGGATATGTGATGTCTGATTCATTGAAGGAACGGACGCGCGGGCACGGAAACAGCGGCGCCGGCAGGCCCCGGCCAATATGAATGCGAGAGGTTTCCGGAACAAGTATTTCAATACCTGGCAGTATGAGCTGACGAGGACGATCGATCCTGTATGATCTTCTTTGCATCCTGATGAAAAGGCAGTAATAAAGCGGCGCTGTCCGTACAGGATAACGCCGCGGGCTGAAACACGGGAGCAGCGGATCAATGTCCGCGATGCTTTTCGCGTTTCTTTTGCTGTTTCAGATCAAACATCCGATCGGCCTCCGCCTGCTTTTCCGCCCGGCTTCGGGTCTTCCGCTCCTGTTTGTTCTGCTCCTGCTGCAGCTTCAGCGCCTGCTGTGATCTCGTGCCGATCCCGGAAGCTGAGACCTGCTTACGAACCTCACGCTGCATCCGTTTGGGATTCAGGCGCTTTTCATCTGCGGCAGCTGCCACAGCGGGGCTGAACCGAAGGTCGTACCAGTGCGCCAGAAGATACGCGTACACATCGTGATCCTTCGGCTCGGAGCCAAAGGTCACTTTGCATACCGTGAGCCGGCTTTCTTCGTATCTCTCGATCACGCCGACCCAGAACGGATCTTCAAAGTACACGGTCAGGCATACGGCTGCTTTGCCCATGACAATCCCTCCTTCGTGATTGAAATGAGCAAAGAACGGACAACCCGGAGGGGCAGGTTACTTACCCTGGCAAGCAGGACGGCCGGGCTACCTACCGGCTCTGGCATGCGTGACCGCACACGTTG
>JAUNQH010000002.1:0-29928 GCA_030536295.1 Clostridia bacterium
GTCTCCGTGATCCGCAGCTCCACATCCGAATAGCTGCCCAGCGCCTCAAATCCGGTGATCGCCTCGTCATACAGACCGGCTTCCAGCTTTTCCACGGCATTGTCATACAGCTGCTGATAATCATCGGCATGCGTCTGATAGTTTTCGTCCAGGGTGATATAGACCTCATAGGCTTCGGCATAACGGTTCTCAAGGAACATTCCGTCAGCCTTCGCCTGCACCGCTTTATCCGCGCTGTCCTGATATTCGCCCAGGCTCTGGAAGATCTCCTCGGCCGCGGCGGTATCACCGCTTATACGCAGCGCTTCCGCCTTTTCATAGGTCACTTCGGGGATCCGGTCCTTCGCGTCACCGTACGCGCCCAGCGATTCAAAGATCGCGGCGGCCTCGTCCCAGGATCCGGCTTCGGCAAGCTTTTCCGCCTTTTCATAGGTCACTTCGGAGACCTTTTCCGTTGCGGTTCCGTACGCGCCCAGCGCTTCAAAAGCCGCTGCGGCTTTATCATAGGATCCGGAAGCGGCTAATTCCTCCGCCTCCTGATAAAGATACGCATATTCTTCCGCGTTTGTCTGATAATCTTCACCCAGAGAAGCATAGATATCATACGCGCCGGCAAAGTCCCCCGCGTTGTACATTCCGTCAGCCTTTGCCTGCATCGCTTTATCCGCGCTGTTCAGATATTCACCCAGGCTGAGGAAGATCTCTTCAGCCGCGGCGGTATGGTCGTTTGCGCGCAGGGCTTCCGCCTTGCGGTATCGGGTCTCCGTGATCCGCAATTCCACATCCGAATAGCTGCCCAGCGCCTCAAATCCGGTGATCGCGTCATCATACGATCCTGCTTCCAGCTTTGCCACAGCATCATTATACAGCTTCCGGTAGTCTTCAGCGTGCGTCTGGTAGTTCGCGTCCAGAGTAATATACACTTCGTAGGCTTCGGCATAATAGTCTGAGAGGAACAGCCCATCCGCCTTCGCCTGCACCGCCTTATCCGCGCTGTCCTGATACTCACCCAAACTCAGGAAGATCTCTTCAGCCGCGGCGGTATCACCGTTTATACGCAGCGCTTCCGCCTTATCATAGGTCACTTCGGGGATCCTGTCCTTCGCGTCGCAATAAGCGCCCAGTGAGCCGAAGATCCCGGCGGCTTCATCATAGGAACCTGAAACAGCAAGTTCCTCCGCTTGCTGGTAAAGAGCTTCATATTTTTCCGTGTTGGTCTGATAGTCCTCGCCCAAAGAAGTATAAATATCATACGCGCCGGCATAGTCCCCGGCGTTGAACATCCCGTCAGCCTTCGCCTGCACTGCTTTATCCGCGCTGTCCCGATACTCACCCAAACTCAGGAAGATCTCTTCAGCCGCGGCGGTATCGCCGCTTATGCGCAGCGCATCAGCCTTATCATAGGTCACTTCCGGGATCCGGTCCTTCGCGCTGCCGTACGCGCCCAGCGATCCGAAGATCGCGGTTGATTCATCATAGGAACCGGCAGCGGCAAGCTCTTCCGCCTTCCGATAAAGTTCCGCGTATCCTTCCGCGTTTGTCTGATAATTCTCGCCCAGAGAAGTATAGATATCGTACGCGCCGGCAAGATCCCCCGCGTTGTACATTCCGTCGGCCTTCGCCTGTACCGCTTTGTCCGCGCTGTCCTGATACCCGCCCAGATCCAGGAAGATCTCCGCGGCCGCGGCGGTATCGCCGTTTGCGCGCAGCGCTTCCGCCTTGCGGTATCGGGTCTCCGTGATCCGCAGCTCCACATCCGAATAGCTGCCCAGCGCCTCAAATCCGGCGATCGCCTCGTCATACAGCCCGGCTTCCAGCTTTTCCACGGCATTGTCATACAGCTGCTGATAATCACCGGCATGCGTCTGATAGTTCTCATCCAGAGTGATGTATACTTCATAGGCTTCGGCATAACGGTCTTCAAGGAACAAGCCGTCCGCCTTCGCCTGCACCGCTTTGTTCGCGCTGTCCCGATACCCTTCCAGGCTGAGGAAGATCTCCTCGGCACCGGCGGCATCACCGCTTACACGCAGATGCTCCGCTTTGGCATAGGTCACTTCCGGGATCCGGTCCTTCGCGTCGGTGTACGCGCCGAGCGCGGCAAACGCGGCCGCGGAATCATCATACAGGCCTTCACCGAGCAGCCGTTCCGCCTCGCTGTACAAGGTCTTGAATCCTTCGTCTCTGCTCTGGTAATCCGCTCCGAGTTTCAGATACAGCTCACAGGCCGCGGCATATTCACCCTTATCAAACAGCTGCTCCGCTTCTGCCTGTACAGAACGCGCGTCACTGTCGCGGTATCCGGATACGGAAGCAAACAGTCCGGCAGCCGCTCCATCCCCTGCCCGCTGACGGTCATCGGCATACGCGTAGGTCGCTTCCTTCACGCGTTCCGGCGCGTCCCGATACTCCTTCAGATCGGAGAAACCCGCGATGGATTCCTCAAACCGGCCTTCTTTCAACGCGTTCTCCGCATTGTTATACCTGATGGCAGGCACAACAACAAAAACAGCCAGCAGCACCAGCACCGCGGCCAGTACAGCGCTGCTGATAAGGATCAGTCCGGTCTTATTCTTCCGATTGCCGGTTTCAGAATGGTTCTTTTCTGCCATTGTATCGTTCGCCTGCCTTTTTTGTTTTGTTTTCAGCACATTTTTTACATCAGCATTTGTATTTATTATAGTATACATCGCATTGCCGGTCAAGCGTTTCCGGTGCATCCGCACGAAAAAACACTTTACACGGTTTCAGAAACAAAAAAGCAGATCGTGGTTTTCACGATCCGCTTCCCGGTTCAGATCAAAGTGTGTCCAGACACGCGGCAACAAAGACCGCCGGCGAATTCCAGTATATGGCGATCTCGTTTGTATCCGCGGAAGGCGTTTCGTCCAGATAGGACCGTGCCGGCGGAATATCCGGCGGCAGTTTTTCTTTGGTGATGCCGTAGGTATAGCGGTTGTTCGGACCCCCGGAGACCAGACCGGGCACAGGATCATCGATCCCGTCCGCGGCGGAAGGTCTGTGATGGGGATGCATAAACGGATCGGTGCCGAATCCGGTCACAAAGCTGATATCCAGCGCGTTCAGCCCCAGCAGGTAATCCAGCTGCCCGGCAGCCTGATTCAGATACTTCCGGTCATCCGTAAGTTTCCAGGCACAGATGAAGAGCATCGCCCGGCTCATCACGGTGAGATTGCTGCCCCAGATATATTCCCGGCTGCCCAGCGCCGTACCGTAAACGGATCGTCCTGCCGTATCCGCCGCCCGGTCCGCCGCCCGCAGGAAGCGTTCCCGGAGTTTGTTCAGAAGATCCGGATCAAGCTCCCCGTCCAGTTCAAAGAAACAGCACATGGCTCCCAGACCGCCCACATCGCGCCAGCCCATCTGTGCGATATCGATCTGCCCCGCCCGTGCTTCAAGACCCGCGGCATACCGTTCATCTCCGGTCGCGGCATAAAGTTCGCAGTCCGCCCAGAAGAGCTCATCGTTCACGCAGTCATCCCCGTATCCGCCGGTATGCACATCGTCCGGGTTCTTCCAGGGGATCAGCTCCGGATTCCTTTCCAACCAGTCCCGCGCGCGGATCGCGGCGTCCAGCATCCGGGCTGAAAATCCGGTGTCATACCGTTTCCACACTCTGGACGCGAGTGCCATGCAGCCGGAAAACGCGGCCGCCGCGCACTGACCGGCAGGCATCACATATTCCGTGTCCCTGTCTTCTTCCGGCATGACAAACGCGGCAAAGCGCTTTGTGGTGAGCTTGTGATATACGGCCCCGTCCTCCCGCTGCATTTTCAGCATCCACTCCAGCTCGTACCGCGCCTCGTTCAGGATATCCGGCACACCGTTTCCGGATTCCGGAATATTCAGCCCGTTCAGGGAAGCTTCCGGGAACAGCAGATACGCGTAAAGCAGATGACCGGCGGTAACAGCGCCGGGACCCACATATTTCCCGTAATCGCCCGCGTCGTGCCAGCCGCCCCTTACATCCATCAGGACATCCGGATCCGTATACAGCCGGGCCGGTGCCGTATGGCAGGCCGGATGCGTCCACGCGCCCGCGTGCTCCGGTTTGAGTTCCGTGCCGCAGCGCTGATAATACAAGCCTTTGATCAGGGCCCGCACCAGCGCCGAATACGGTCTTTCACTGACGGTGATATCACGTCTGACACCATCCAGCTCCAGCGTGTAGCGGCCTGCCAGAAGATCGCCCAGATCCACATCGGCCGCCATATCCCCGGTGCATTCATCAAAGAGCAGCGCGCCTGTGTCGATCCTGCGGATGACCCGGCCCGCCTCATCGGAAACGGTCACCGTTCCTTCGCGAAGCACGGCCGCGCGCTTCGGCAGGGAAACGGCGTAGCCCACCTGATTGATACGGAATATATTGTCAGTCATGTCATAAACCCTCTTCCATTTGATCATCGCATCGCGTTATTTTCTTCTTCCGGATCGGACCATATTGTTTATATTATCCAAATTAAGGAAATATCCTGCTTTTCTCATCTTTCCGTCGCCGAAGATCCGTCCGGAAAACGGACCATTCACATCGTCGCGGGCTGTTCCTGAGCGGATACGGCATTCAGCAGCCGGAAGATCCGGGTCACGGTACCGGTGATATTTCCTGCCGCGTTTCCGGGCCGCATGGCTTCTTCCCGCGTGCAGATATCCCGCAGGACGGGGAAATACGCGTCGATGCCGTGATCGAAGCACTTATCCGCGTCCTCCGACGCGCATCCGCAGAGCGCGATGACCGGTTTCCCGTATTTCTTCGCCAGGGCGGCAACACCGACGGGCGTCTTGCCCATGATGCTCTGTCCGTCCATGCGTCCTTCTCCGGTGATCACCAGATCGGCATTCCGCACATCGTTCTCCAGGCCGGTCTCCGCGAGTACGATCTCCGATCCCTTCTCAAGCCGCGCGTTCAGGCAGGTCACAAACGCGAACCCGATGCCCCCGGCAGCACCCGCCCCCGGAATATCCGGATCCGCATGCGGAAAAACTTCCCGCATTTTTCCGGCATACCGCCGCAGCCACCGGTCCATATCCGCGGTCATCTCATCCGTCGCGCCTTTCTGCGGTCCGAACACGGCGCTGCACCCCTGCTTTCCGCACAGCGGATTTGTCACATCGCAGGCCACGCGGAACACACATTCCTTCAGGGCGGGATGGACCCGTTCCGTCCCGATCCGGTCCAGCTCGCGCAGACCGGCCGCGCCATACCGGATCGGTCTCCCCGCCCGATCGCAAAGATCGAACCCCAGTGCCTGCAGCATGCCTGCCCCGCCGTCATTGGTCGCGCTGCCGCCGATGCCGACAATGAACCGCCGGCAGCCCTTGCCGATCGCGTCCAGGATCATTTCCCCCACACCGTATGTTGTTGTATACAGCGGATCCCTGCGCTCTTCCGGCACCAGCGTCAGCCCCGCTGCCGCCGCCATTTCAATGATCGCCGTGCCGGATTCACGAATCACATAGTATCCGCATGCCGCAGGCTCACCCAGCGGACCCGTCACCGTGATCCGTTCGTACCCAGTCTGATGACCGAAGCACAGCGCGTCCGTGGTCCCTTCCCCGCCGTCCGCGGCAGGGCGAACGGTCACCTCCGCCTGCGGGCAGGCGGCCAGCACGCCCTGTTTTGCCGCGTTTCCGGCCTCCATGGATGTCAGGCTGCCCTTGAACGAGTCCATCGCGATCAAAACACGTAAACCGCCGCGCGTGTTCAGCATGATATGTCATCCCTTCCCGATACACTCTTTTCCTGTCTATTATATCCGTATAGCCGCCCGGGTTCAATTCCAACCCGCAGATACCGGTCCCGGCATCATCACAAGGAACGATATCCGCGGATCCTTGAACGATATAGACGAAAATGATAGAATATCCGCAGGGAACAGCCGCCGGTCCACGCGTTTTTCACAGTCCGGGCAAAGCGGAAATGTATACGGAAAACGCGGCCTTCGGCAGGCGTCTCCGGCAAAGGGGCGATCATTTTGGTCCGTGACCTTACATCAGCACGGTTCTGCTGCAGCGGTTCACCGTTTTTCATGGCGGAGAGGATCGCGTACAGTGAAAACAGAATACCCGAAAAGCAGATCTTCTTTGATCTGCCTCGAACGGAGCCCCGGCGGACAGATGACGATCCGGACAGCGCGCCGCCGGATCTGAAAGATCATGATGCCCTGAAGGACAGCCCGTTCGCCGCGGGGTGCAGGACGCCGGACGGGATCCTGTTCATGCGTCCGTTCGCCCCGGAAAACGGCCTGCCCTTCACCGTCTTCGCGGAGAACAGCGTCCTGACGATCCTCACCGGGAAAGGATCACTGGAATGCTGCTTTGAAGATCCGGAAACACTGCGGATCCGCGGCACGGGCTTCGGGCTGCGTTTTTACGCGCCGCTTCAGGATCATGAGGCGGCCGTTGACCGTCAGGACGGCACTTTTCAGGTCGATATCGAAGCCGCATGCGAATTCCTTTTTGTCCCGCTGCACGGCTCCGCGATCATGGATAATGAATGGGATCTGATGCACGGCGGCACACGGCGGCTGTTGCTCACGATCCTGCCGGATCAGAACGGCCTGCTGGATATCGCGGTCCATATGGCATCCTCAGGCTGTGAACGCAAAACCGCATATCTTCCATTTGATGAATGCAGATCATTCTCCGGTACGGGTCATATCGCCGAAGTCCGGAATGGTCCGTCGGAAAGCGATAAAAAGCCGTTCCGGTCCGCCGCAGCGGAATGGCCGGCGGAAGCTGTTCCGGAAACAGCAGTCAGCCCGGATGATCTTATGCACCGCCCGCTGTACCCCGTACAAAGCAGCCGGAAGCCTCTCCTCAGCAGTACCGGCGAATTCGATCTGCGTTCAGCGCAGTTCAGCCGCAGGGGCAGTTTCCTCTGCATTATGGAAAATGATGAGGATCGCGATCTCTATATTTCCGTCACCCGTTCCTCCGAAATGTGGGCGCAGCGTCTGCATCTTATCCGTATGACACCGGTGCTCGGCGGCACGGAGCTGCCTTTTGAATACGAGGTCGAGCCGGGCCGGATGATCATCCGCACATGCGCCGGCATCATGGAATGCTGTTTTGACCGTGAAGGGCGTCTTCACATCCGGGGAACAGGCTTCGGTCTGCGCATGGAGGTCCGTCTGCAGCCTTCCGACGGATTCCGTTCCCGCGAACACGGCGCGTGGGAGGCGGTCTTCGCCACGGCGGGCCGGGTCCTGTTTGTGCCCGCAGGCGGCACGCTGCACTGCGGTACATGCCCGGACAGTGCGGATAAGTATCGGCTGGAATGCGTTTCTGCCGGGGGCTCCGTGTTTGAAGCTGTGCTGGAAAACAGTTATGATGATGCCGCGGTTCAAACCCGCTATATGCCTTTTGATGACTGCGTCAGGGATGCGGAATCCGATTTCGGGCTTTTCAGAAAGCGATTTCCTCTTCTGCCGGAAAAATACCGGGAGCGTTCCCTTCAGGCGGCCTGGGTCATCTGGACCCATACCCTCGGTCCGTCCGGAAGGCTCACAAACTCCGTTGTATACATGACCCGTTCGCAATGGATCCGCGCTTTCAGCTGGCAGCAGAGTTTTCAGGCCATGGCGTCCGGAAATGATATTCACGCTGCCTGGGCTCTTTTGCTGAACATGTTCGATTACACCGACCGCGTCGGTCAGCTGCCGGACAGCATCGGGGATATCGGCGGCACGTGGCGTGTCACAAAACCCGCGCTGCAGGGGCCGGCCATGCTGTATCTGATGAACAGGTCCGACACATCCGCCCTGACCGGGCGGGAATACGAACAGCTTTACACAGGAATGACCCGCACGGCCCGGTGGTGGCTCACCTTCCGGGATCGGAACCAAAGCGGTCTGCCGCAGTATTTCCACGCGGATGAATCACCCGGGGAATTCTGTTCGGTCTTCCGCAAGGGAGTGCCGCTATACGCTGCCGACATCGCATCCTTTGTCGCCCTGACCGCGGAAGCCTGCGGGAAACTGGCGGGACTGCTCGGAAAAGGAGCCGAAGAAGAGGAATGGTACGGCATTTCCCGTGAGATCATCCGGAAAATGACGGAACGGCTTTGGAACGGCGATCGTTTTCAGGCGCGGCTCGTCAAAACCGGCGAGATCGTGAACAGCAAATGCGTGCTCGCTTTCCTGCCGGTCATGCTCGGCAGCAGGCTGCCGAAGGAGATCATGGACCGGATGCTTTCACATCTCACAAACGAGCGTGAATATCTGTCTCCTTACGGCATCACCGCCGAAAGCATGGAGGACGGTACGGAGCAGATGACGCCGCAGGGCACTGTTGTCACGCTCAACACCCTGTTCTGCATGGCGCTGACGCTCGCGGGCGAGGATGAGACCGCGCGCGGGATCGCTTCGCGCGCCCTGAAGCTGCTTACGGAAAAGGGCTTCTGCTATCTGGACGTGCGTCAGGAAACGGCACGCGAACCGGAAGATCCGGAAAACCTCCTGCCGCGCGTCAGACGTCCCGCGCCCGCGGCGAAATGGACAGCATGGACATGCGCCTGCTTCTTTATTCTGGGCAGCATCGTCTCCGGCGAAGCGCCGTCCGCTCCTCCGCAGATATGAAAACGCGCGGCCTGTCACAGCCGCGCGATCCTGTTTCTGTATTCGGTCGGGGTCATTCCCTCTTTTTGCTTGAAAACATTATAGAAGGAGACATAATTGCTGTAGCCGACGGCATAGGCGACTTCCTCCACCAGGATCCGCGGATCGGCCAGCATGGTATGGGCAATATCCAGCTTCACATTGATAATGTGGTTATGGAAAGTAATGCCTGTCTCCTTCCGCACCAGCGCGGACAGATAGTTGGCGCTGACATGAAAGCGATCCGCCACCCCGTTCAGCGTCAGTTTATCCGCGCCGTGAAGGCGGATATAATCCAGCACATTCCGTGTCAGCAGGGAGCAGTGATCCTCCGCCGGACCCTGCCCTTCCCGCAGCGCGGCACACACCTGCCGCAGTCCGGAAGCGATCTGCTCCTCACTGTTCACGAACCAGGTAAGGCTCAGCGCCCTGTCCACCGCGGCGGACTGATTGGACGGATATTTCTTGCTCAGCAGCATGGCATACAGTGAGACCAGCGCCCTCATCTGTCCGTATTGGGAGCCGCTGAGCCGCAGCAGCTCCGCTGCCGCCGCGTCAGCACTTTCATCCGTCAGGTCCGCCTGTTCCGCCAGTCTTTCCACGCGGTTTCTCATCTGCGAGAGCTGACCGCCGTGATCGGCATCCGCGTCGTAAAAGGCCCACGCGGCCGGCCCGTTATCCATCGCGTTCTCATAAAGCGCCTGTCTGGCTTCCTGATAGCTCTGGCGGATCCGGTGCTTGGATGTTTCCAGCCGGCTGATGCCGATATGCATCCCCGTGCGGACGCGTCTGCGCGCCATGGTGCAGATGGTTTTCGCCTCATCCATCCATACGTCGGTGTTATCATGCCTGCGGATGTAAAGCACGACCGTGTCATGCAGCAGCACAGATACCGCCGGGATCCGGTCATCCGCAACAAGGCTCCCGATCCCGTCCAGAAAATGCTGCTGTACGCTTCCGCCTTCCTCCGGCTGGAAGATCATCAGATAATATGCCTCGCAGCTGAGGCCGGCTTCATCCATCATCCGGCTGACATCCTGACCGGTATGGCTCATATTGGACAGCAGCGAAAGCAGCTGCGCCCGGGCCAGATACCTGTCCGCCCTGGCGGCGGCTTCGGCATCCGACCGGATATGCATCCGCTGTTCCAGCGCGCGCCGGAGGGCATTTTCCGTTTCACCGACGGATACGGGCTTCTGCAGATAATCGAAAACGCCGAGCCTGATCGCCCGGAGAGCATCCTCAAAGCGGCTGCTTTCCGTAAGCACGATCACGATCAGCTCCGGCAGGGTCTTCCGCGCATCTTCCGCCATCTTCAGGCCGTCCAACCCGGGAATATGGATACCTGTCAGCAAAATATCCGGTTTTGCATTGAGGATCAGCTCCCTGCCGGTCTCACCGTCAGAGGCGGTACCGACAGGCTCGCAGCCGAGTTTTTTCCAGTCGATCTCATTTTCCAGTGTGCGGATCGTGGACGGATCCTCTTCCACGATCACGACCTTCGCCGGAATCATGACGTGAATCTCCTCCTGTTTCAGCAATAAACAGCCGTTTCCGGCTGTGACCGATATCGATGATCATGGTATCAGTATACCGTATCATTCATCATTTTTCAAAGGTTTTCGGTAATCCTGTTAATACACCGTTCCCCGAACGCCGTACTATAATACGGGCGGATCAGTATCCGGCGGACGGTCTGAAAAGTCTGTTTCCCGCGTATCCTGATGCAAGAATGATCCGTAACCGAAGGAGGATCCCGCCATGCCGCATCCGATCACCGCACTGACCGAAAAGGCGTCACGCCTTGTCATGGGGTTTATGTCCGGTACATCCGTGGACGGGATCGATGCCGTTCTGACCGAGATCACCGGATACGGCACCGGCACCCGTGTGCGGCAGATCGCGTTCGTTTCCGTGCCGTTTCCGCCTGCCGTACGCGCGGAGATCCTCCGCCTCGCCGGGGGTGGAACCGCGTCCGCGGCGGATTTCTGCCGGATGTCCGTACTGCTCGGAACGCTGTACGCCGACGCCGGAGAGCAGCTCTGCCGAAATGCCGGCATCGCGCCGGAAGATGTGGATCTCATCGGAAACCACGGCCAGACCTTCTGGCATATTCCCGAACCGCGGGAATACCTCGGGCATACCTTCCGCTCGACCCTTCAGCTCGGCGGCGACCAGATCCTGGCGGAACGCTTCGGCTGCCCGGTCGTCGGCGATTTCCGCGTGCGGGATGTCGCCGCGGGCGGGCTCGGCGCCCCGCTGGTTCCCTATACCGAATTCCTGCTCTACAGGAGCGATACGGAAAACACCGGTCTCCAGAATATCGGCGGCATCGGCAACCTGACGATCCTGCCCGCGGGCGCGTCACTGCAGGATGTATCGGCTTTTGACACCGGTCCCGGCAACATGATCATCGACGCGGTCATCTCCCGCCTCACAAACGGCCGGAGGACCTATGACGAAAACGGGAGCATGGCCGCTTCCGGCACCTGCCATGAAGGGCTGCTCCGTCATCTGATGTCGGACCCCTATCTGCTGCGCGAACCTCCCAAGACCACCGGCCGCGAGTATTATGGCCCGGAATACATGAGCCGGCTGTACGCGAAGGCAGACGCGCTTTCCGTTTCCGGCACTGACCTGCTCACCACCGTCACCTGTTTCACCGCGGAGACCGTTGCCGACGCGATCCGCCGTTTCGCGCCCGTTCGTCCGGACCGTCTGATCGTCGGCGGCGGCGGCGCGCTGAACAACACGCTGATGGATCGTCTCCGCGAGCTGCTGCCCGGCTGCCGCGTCATGACCAATGAGGATCTGGGGCTGGACGGGAACGCGAAGGAAGCCGTCGCGTTCGCGATCCTGGCCAATGAAGCCGTTTTTGCCTCCCCGGGCAATGTACCGTCCGTCACGGGCGCGTCTCATCCCGCGGTGCTCGGGCGGATCACCCTGTAAACCGTCTTCCGCGGCGCGTAAAAAGACCATCCGGCATACCGCCGGACGGTCTTTTTCGTTAAAGCCGGTCAGCCCTTGACCGCGCCGATATTGATGCCTTTGATGAAGAACCGCTGCAGGAACGGATAGATCATCATCACGGGGATCACGGCGATCACCGTTACCGTCATGCGCACGCTCTGCGGCGTCAGCATGCTGTCCTGACGGATCTCGCTGCTGCTCTTCTCGATCTGTTCCGCCAGGCGCTCCGCCTGGGACAGATACTTGTACAGCTTATACTGCATGGTGGTCAGGCTCGTCGTCGTGAAGGTATAGATATGGTTGTCAAACCAGGCGTTCCACTGATACACGGAGGCGTATACCGCGATCGTCGCCACGATCGGCAGGCTCATCGGGATGATGATCCGGAAGAAGATCGTCAGCGTTCCCGCGCCGTCGAGCATCGCGCTCTCCTCAACGGAGGAAGGCAGCCCCTCCACATAGGTCTTGATCAGGATCGTGTAATACGCGCTGACGGCGGACGGCAGGATGTATACCCAGAAGCTGTTCAGCAGGCCGTAATACTTCATCACAAGGAAAGTCGGGATCAGGCCGCCGGAAACATACATCGTGATCGTGACCATCCGGTACAGGAACTTCCGGAAGGGCAGCTCCGGCTTCGTGAACAGGTATCCCAGCAGCATGCAGCACAGCACGGTCACGCCGGTGCCGGCTACGGTACGCGCCACGGAAATGCCCAGAGCGGAAAGCAGACCTTCCAGATGGAACACATCGTTGTAATTGCTGAAGGTGAACTTATACGGCAGCAGGATCCCCTTGCCGGCAACCACGGAGCCGGAGAAGGACTGCACGATGATGTAATACAGCGGGAAAGCGCACAGCAGCATCAGCAGGCCCAGCAGGATGATATTGCACACATTGAATACCTTCCGGCTCGTAGTATCCCTGATCTGATTCTTCGGGGAAGTTTTCGTGTTTTTCATGCCTTCTCCCCCCTTAAACGATGGACTCGCCGCGGACCTTCTTCGCGGTGAAGTTGGCGATAAAGAGCAGCGCGATGCTGATGAAGGATTTCATGATGCCCGCGGCAATGGCATAGGAATAGTTCTGCTGTTTCAGACCTACCGTATACACATACAGGTCCAGCACCTCGATATTCCGGGTCACCAGATTGTTCTGGAACACATAATACTGGTCGATGCCGGAATTGATGAAGTTGGAGATACGGAGAAGCAGCAGCACGATAAAGGTCGGAAGCAGGCCGGGCAGCGTGATGTGGATCGCGCAGCGAAGCCTTCCGGCTCCGTCGACGCGGGCCGCTTCATACAGCTCCTGGTCGATTCCGGCGATCGCCGCGATATAGATAATGGCATTCCAGCCGAGACTCTTCCATATGGTAATGCAGGTCTGGAACCAGTAAACCGCGTTTTTGTCAGTCAGTACATTCTGCCCCGGCGCGTTGATCATCGCCAGCACCTGATTCAGCAGGCCCTCGCTGGAAAAGATCGCGAACGCGAGACTGTACACAATGATCCAGGAAATAAAATGCGGCAGGGTGGTGACCACCTGCGCGATCTTGCGGAAGCGGTCGCTCCGCACTTCATTGAGCAGGATCGCCAGCAGCATCGGCAGCGGCATGCACAGCAGATCCAGAGAGGAGAAAATAATGGTGTTCCTCAGCACCCGTTTGGTCGTTGATTTGGTCAGGATCATCTGAAAATACTTCAGGCCGATCCATTCGTTTTTCAGAAGCGGATAACCGGGTTTATAGTCCACCAGAGACAGCGCCCAGCCGGCCAGCGGGACATAGCTGAAAAGAAAGACCAGAAGGATCAGCGGCAGAATGATCCAGAAAAGCTTCCAGTCCTTCTTGATCTTTCTCGGTACGATCGTGACAGGCGCAGCGGTCGTCATGAGCAGGTCTCCTCGCTTTCGCAAAGCAATTGATAGATTTCAAAAAAACGGAGGAGAGAGGACAGGCAGGCTGCCCTCTCTCCGAAAAATACCGGTCGTCAGATTACTTGAGGGTCTCCATGAAAGCGTTGTGAGCTTCTTCGAAGACAGGCTGCATACCGGCCTTGGCATCGTTGAAGGTCTTTTCGGCCCATGCCCAGGCTTCGGACTCGCCGGCTTCTTCCCACTCTTCGAACAGGCGCTGCTGAACCGCTTCGAATTCCTCATCGGTCTTCGCCATGATCAGTTCGGGCATCGCTTCCTGCGCGATCTTGGCGCATTCGTCCATGATCATCTTGATATCGGTGGGGGTGGTCGGGAACGCCAGGGCGATCATCTGACCGTAGTCATTGCTCAGGTCATTGGTCTTGCCTTCCTTAACGGTCTGCACCAGATATTCGGAGGGGCAGCTGACGCCGTAGTGTTCGGAGTAGTCCTTCTGCCAGCTGTTCAGGGTCTGAGCGCGGACATCGAAGGTCTCGGTCAGGTTGTAGGTGTAGCCGTCCGGATGCACGCCGGTGTCCACGAAACGAATGAATTCGCAGATCTGGCCGTAGATGCCGGTCGCCTCATAGTATTCGGGAGTGCTGCGGCCGTAATCGGCGATATCCTTCAGGCCCTTCTCGGTGATGTAGGGCTTGCCGTTTTCGTCATAGTCCCAGTCAACGCCCTTGATGCCGTTGTACATCATGCGGATGGTATCAGGATCGCTGAAGAAATCCAGCACCTGCAGGGTGGCATCCAGATCCTTGCACTTGGCATTGACCCAGAGGTTGTCGGAGGGCGCGTTGCCGGTCAGCTGCAGCTTGTTGGCGAAAACGAACGCGGCGGGAGCGCCGACATTAACGATCGCCATCAGGGTCTCGGGATCGTCCTTGGAAACTTCGGGGTAGAGTTCCTTGCCTTCGTAGGGAACAGCGGAGACGTAGCGGCCCGCGCGGACCTTGGCTTTCAGTTCATCGGAAGTCATCACGAAGGAATCCTCGTCGAAGAGGCCTTCGCGCCAGCACTTGTTGAAGAACTTCATCGCGGTCCAGTAGGCGCTGCGTTCGGTGTTGGTGTAGCCGTTGTACAGCACGGTGTCTTCCCAGCCGCTCATGTACATGGTGCCGCCGTATACCCAGGGATTCAGGTTGCCGCCTTCAACCAGCATGCAGCCGGTCTGATAGAAACGGGAGAAGGCGTTCCAGGTGCCGATGCCGTATACCTTTTCGCCGGATTCCGTTTCGGGATACAGGGCGACCATGTCCTTCATGACCTGGATCCAGTCATCAGCGGTGTTGATCTCCGGATAGCCCAGTTCTTTGTACAGATCCCAGCGGACCTTGATGCCCCAGCCGTCATTATCGTTGCCGTTGGTGTTTTCCGGGCCGATGCCGGGGAAGAGGAAGAGCAGTTTCTTCTCTTCGCCGCCGAGCAGGTCACGGCTCAGCTGGTTGGTCTGGGTGTAGGTCTCGGAGAAGACATGGGGCAGCTTATCCTGATATTCATCCAGGTTCAGAGCCCAGTTGTTGTCGCGGATGGTCTGCAGATAGGTGTCGTTCGCGGTCATGATGTCCGGGAAGTCGCCGCCGGCGATCAGGTTGGCGTACTGCTCGGAATCATAGTAAACATATTCGATCTTGATGCCGTACTGCTCCTGGAGCACTTTGAGCTCGTTGGAGCTGTACCACTTGCCGCCGTCCAGATCACTGGAGTGATTCAGGCCGATGGTGACGACCTTCAGCTCGTCCGCCGCGGCGAATCCGATCACGGAAACCAGCAGGGACAGGCAGAGAAGGATACTGAGAACTTTCTTCATGGGTTTACCTCCTGTTACTTGATTAACGTTTTGATCACCTCAATGGGTAACCTTTATGTCCATGATATCGTTTAATCGCCGAAAAACGAATTAACAAATTTACGAAAAAATAAAAAAAATTACGAATGTATTTTTTGTGTATTCAAAGATGTCCCGCTGTCATGGTATCATAGCAGCCGTCAGCCGGAATGAGTTTCCGGCATATCATCAATCGAACAAGGAGAAAACGATATGATTTCTGTTTCCGGCCTGCCGCTGCAGAAAGCGGAAGAGATCCTGAATACTTTATCCCTGGAAGAAAAGATCGGTCAGATGTGCATCGCCAGTATCGAAGTAACCGAAATGGATGAGAGAACACGCGTTTTCCTTACGGAGAACGCCATCGGCAATGTCATCCTGTTCGGCAAGAACTGCAGGGACAGGGCGCAGATCGCCCGCCTGAACGGTCAGCTGCAGGATGTCATCACGGCGCGCACGGGGCTGCAGGCGCTGATCTCCATCGATCAGGAAGGCGGCCGCGTGACCCGCATCCGCCGCGGCGCCACGGTATTCCCCAGCGCCATGTCCATCGGGTCCACCGGTGATCCGGAAAACGCGTATCTGACCGGCCGGATCATGGGTAATGAAATGCGCGCCCTCGGCATCTGCCATGACCTGGCGCCTGTATACGACTGCAACTTCGAGGAGGACGAGCCTTTCTGCGGCAACCGTTCCTATGCCGCGAAGCCGGAGGATGTCGCCCGGTTCGCGACCGCCATGTCCCGCGGGCTGCGGGATGCCGGAGTCATGGACTGCGCGAAGCATTTCCCGGGCGCAGGACGGAATCACGGGGATACCCATTTTGAATTCGTCGTGCAGACCGAGACCGCAGAAGGCATCCTGAACGGGACGCTGATCCCCTTCAAAGCCGGCATGGCGGACGGTCTCTGCTCCGTTATGTCCTCCCACACCTGCAACCCCAGCCTGGAGCCGGATGTCATTCCGAACACGATCTCGAAGCGGATCCTCCGGGATCTGTGCCGTGATCAGCTGGGCTTCAAGGGGATCATCGTCAGCGATGATATCCTGATGAACGCGATCAAGGTCACCTACGGCGCGGAAAACGGCGCCGTGCTGGCCGCGGAAGCCGGCTGCGACATGGTGATCATCGGCAACGGCGGCGATAACGCGAATCCGGACGGGCTGGACGTCCAGCCGCCGATCGTGCGCCGCATGATCGAAGCCGCGCGTTCCGGCGAGCTCTCCATGAGCAGGATCAACGAATCCGTCCGCCTGATCATCGCCTTCAAGCTGGCGCTGGGCGACATGCGCCCCGCCGCGGATGTGACGGAGCGCGACTGGTCCGCCCATGAAGCGTTTTCCGCCGCGCTGACCGCCTCCGCCGTCAAACTGGCCCGGGATACGGATCATCTGCTCCCGCTGCCGGAGGGCGCGCTGTTCCTGAGCCGCAGATCCCACGCCCGCCTCGGCGTCGAGGAAGGCGATATCCTCTTTGATTCCTTCGGTCCCTACGCGGCCGACGCGCTGAAGGGGACCGCCGTCGAATTCGACGCGCAGCCGGATCTGAGCGCGCTGGAAAGCATGATCCGCACGGCACCCGCGGTCGTCTTCTCCGTGGTCAATGAAAAGGAATGCCTTGAGCTGCTGCCCGCCCTGAAAGCCGTGTATGAGATGAATCCGCGCCTGTGCTTCGTATGCCTGGATTCCCCGCATATCCTGAAGCACGTTCCCTTTGCCCCCTGCGCGGTCTACAGCTATGATCAGACCCTCCACGCGGTCCGCGCCGTATGCGGACTGCTCGGATAACAGCCGCCGACGGCAAGGAGATAAGATATATGCTTCGTTTTCTGATGATCGGCGCCCATCCGGACGATCCGGAGGAGGGCACCGGCGGCCTGACGCTGAAGCTTCGCGCCAAAGGCCATGAGGTCATTTTTCTCTCCGTGACCAACGGAAACGCGGGGCATCACCGGATGGACCGGGACGCGCTGCGCGCCCGCCGTCTGGAAGAGATGCGCCGCGTCGCCGAAGTCTATGATATCCGCTATGACACGCTGGATCTGGATGACGGATATCTGACGGCGGACATTCCCACCCGCGAAAAACTGACGCGCTATATCCGCGCGCTCTCGCCCGATGTGATCCTGGCGCACCGCACCAGCGATTATCATCCGGACCATCGCGCCGTAGGGCAGCTCGTTTGCGACTGCAGCTATATGATCGGTGTACCGCTCTTCTGCCCGGACGCGCCCGTGCCGGCAAAGCGGCCGGTCATCCTGTCCGTTGAGGACCAGTGCGCGACCTCGAACCCCTTCCGGCCCGATATCGCGGTGGACATCGGGGCCTTTGTGCGCGGGAAGATCGAAGGCCTGCTGTGCCACGAGTCGCAGTATTACGAATGGCTCCCGTATGACGGAAACTGGACCGGCGTGCTGGAAGCGAAAAGCCGGGCGGAAGCCGAAGCGTGTCTCATCTCTCAGGAGCTGGAGCTGTTCAAAGGCCCCGTGCGTCGTTTTCCGGACCGTTTCGCGCCGGACACCGTATGGGGTGAGGTATATCAGATCGACGATTACGGCGCCCCGATGACGGAGGAGATCCGTTCGGCAATGGAGGACTGACCGTGAAAGAGACCTTTACCCTGTGGTCCCCCGTGCTGGGGCTTGACTGGAACTGCTCCGCCGTGCTTCCGGACGGGTATGATGATCCCGCCGGCAGCTTCAGGCGCCGCCCGCTCATGATCCTGCTGCACGGCGCTTACGGAAACCACACCAACCTGCAGGAGCGGATCGATGTGCCCGGCATGCTGGACAGGCTCATGTCCTCCGGCGTGCTTCCGGAATTCATCGCTGTTTTCCCGGACGGGTTCAACAGCTACTATATCGACGGGCCGTCCCTGCGGATGGAGACCGCGATCATCCGCGATCTGATCCCCTTTCTTGAGAAGAAGTACCGCGTCATCACCGCGCCGAAAAGCCGTGTGATCGGCGGCATCTCCATGGGCGGCTACGGTGCCGTGCGTCTGGCGCTGAAGTATCCGGAGCTGTTTTCATCCGCCGTCGGCATCTCCCCCGCCGTGTGGGAAGTGCCGGCCGAAGGCAGCGCCGTACGCGGCAGCTGGCATCTGTTCGGAAACGATCAGACGCCTTTCCTGCAGGAGAACTGGGACCGGTATCATCCGCTCCGCCTGCTGGACGGCTACGCGGAAAAGAGATCCCCGGTCTCCTTCATCCTGCTCGGCGGCGGCGCCGATACGGATGTGCCGCCGGAAGCGGTGCTGGGCTTCGCGGAAAAGCTGAGCACCCGGGCGGATGTATTCACGGAGATCCATCCGGACGGAACACACGCCTGGGCTTACTGGAAGGATGCCATGGAACGGGCTTTATGCCTGATCGGAAATAAAATATCGGAGGTTCAGCTATGATAAAGGAATATCACGTACATTACATGAAGGATCTCTCCCGCGTCGCGGAAGATCCCATGGGCGCCCTGTTCAGCCTGCCCGCCGGACTTGAGGACGCGGACATCGGTTATTATATGCAGACGCCGGAATCCTTCAGGGTCCGCTGCGGCTGCCGTATGGGCTGGAACGAGACCGGTCTGTACATCTGGGAATACGCCATGGAGACCGAGCTGCGCATGGAAGAGGTCGGCACCTGCAGCCGCGCCTGGGAGGACAGCTGCCTGGAGGTCTTCATGGCGCCGAACCCGGACCGGCCGGACTACTACTTCAACTATGAATGCACCCCCGCGCCGTATGTCTATCTGTCCAAGGGCACGGGAAGGAATGACCGCGTCGAGTTCCGCGTGCTGCCGGAGGGCATGGAGCCCGTATCATCCATTCTGCCCGGACAGGGCTGGTCCATCCGCTACCGCGTCACCCCGGACTTCATGCAGAAGGAGTTCGGTGCGGAACCGCTGAAAAAAGGCATGGTCCTCCACGCCAATTTCCAGAAATGCGGAAACAAGACCGTCATTCCCCACTGGGCGCTGTGGAATCCCTCGGAGCCCCTTGAAGACGGCCGTCTGGACTTCCATCAGCCGAAGTACTTCGGCAGGCTGATCCTTGACTGATCAGAGCGGGAGGATACCTGCAATGACGATCCGAACCGTTTGTCCGGAGGACCTGCCGTTCCTGGCGGAGATCTGGAACGCCGCCGTACGCGCCGGGGAAGTCGTATGGTTCGAAATGACCCCGGAATATTGGCATGCCAAGTTTGAGGAAAACCCGGATATCGACCGGGAGCTGATCCTGACGGCCGCCGAAGGGGAAGAGATCGCCGGCTTTGCCATCGGCATCGCGCAGAAGCGTTTTCTTGATCATGAGACAAACGCGAACACGCCGGGGTATCTCCCCTGCGTCTGTGTCGCGCCCCGGTTCCGCGGCCGCGGCATCGGCAGGGCGCTGACCGCTGAGATGCGCGTCCGCCTGAAGGCGCGCGGAAAAAGCACTGTTTCCCTGAGCGGCGGACCGCTGGATCTGGACTGGCATATCCCGGGCACCCGCGGTCATGATCACAACAACGTGCCCGGCGTGGATACGGAATGTCCCGGTTACGGATTCTTCGGTCATCTCGGCTTTGATACAAAAGGCGTCGAGACCGCCATGTATCTTGACCTGAAGGACTACCTTCCCCTGCCGGATATGGCGGAAAGAAAAGCGAGGCTGCTTTCGGAAGGCATCTATACCGGGCGGTATGACGCTTCGCTGGATCTCGATTATGACCGGGCGTGCGACAGGGTCGGCAGCGATTACTGGCGCGCCGTGATCCGCTCCGAGCTGGCATGCTGGAAGGAAGGCCGGCCCAACACGGACCCCCGGTTCATTCCCAACGGCACCCGCGTTCCCGCGGGACCGCGTCCCCTGCTGACCGCCTGCGCGGACGGGCACATCGTGGCCTTCACCGGTCCCGTGGATCTGCAGGACAGCGGAAGGGGCTGGTTCACCGGCATCTTCACGGATCCGGAATACAGGCGCCGCGGCATCGCATCGGTGCTGTTCCACTCCCTGATGCAGGAGTTCATCGCGGAAGGCGCGTCCTTCTCCACACTCTTTACGGGAGAGAACAATCCCGCCCGGCAGATCTATCTGGGCGCGGGCTTCAGGATCGTGCGGCGCTTCGCGCTGATGTCAAAAACGTTGTAAAGCAAAAGGGGCGGAAGTCTTCCGTCCCTGCTTTTTTTATCTGTACAGCAGATAAGGCGCGATCTTTTTTTCAAACGCATCCCGCTCCGCCGCGGCCCGCGCGGTCAGCCGCGCCGGCGTGCACTTCCCGGTCCGGTAATCAGATGTTCCGAACAGCTTGTCAAAGGGATACCGCGCGTCATTCGGCCAGCGGATAAACTCAAACCGGTCCCCGCTGAGCTGCCGGATCGTATCCAGCAGATACAGCCCCGCGGCGAACACATCGCATTTTTCCCGGTCCGTGATATGCATCTGGACCCCGCGGCAAAGCTCGCCCGCGTGCTTGCTGAAGGTGGGGCGGAAGCTCGTCCGGCGGAACCGGATCCCGGGCGTATCGATCTCCCGCATCCGTTTTTCCAGTTCGCCGTCATCCAGCCACGGCGCGCCGATCACCCGGAAGGGCAGCGTTGTTCCCCGGCCCTCGCTGCAGTTGGTTCCTTCAAAGATACAAGTGCCCGTATAGCACAGGGCCGCGTCAAGGTCGGGGCAGTTCGGGCTGGGCGCGACCCACGGCAGATCCGTATCATCCAGATACATGCGCCGCTCCCATCCGCGCAGCGGGATCACCGTAAGGCTCAGGTCCAGCTTCAGGTGATCCTTCACATACAGGGCGTACTCGCCGATGGTCATGCCGTACTGCGTCAGCAGTTCATGATCGCCCACAAAGGAGCTCAGCCCCTTTTCAAGGATCAGTCCCGTCCGTTTCAGCCCGCCCAGCGGATTGATCCTGTCCAGCACGATCAGCCTCTTTCCGCCGCGCGCGCAGGCCTCCATCGCGTAGGAAAGGGAATAGAGGTAAGTATAGAAGCGCGCCCCCACATCCTGAATATCGAACACGAGCACATCAAACGCGTCCAGCATTTCAGGCGAAAAGCGGCTGTTTTTCCCGTAAGCGCTGTATACCGGGATCCCCGTTTCCGGGTCGGTAAAGCTGTCAACAGTCTCCCCCGCCTGTATCTCCCCGCGGATGCCGTGCTCCACGGCAAAAAGCGCGGTCAGCCTGCATCTCGCCCTCAGCAGGTCCACTGTGCTCCTCAGTTCATGATCGACACCGGTCGGGTTCGTCATCAGGCCGACACGGAGCCCTTCCGTCAGCTCATCGGTCTCAGCGAGGCAGTCCGCGCCGCTGCGTACAGGATACCGCATAGCCCTTTACCTCCCGATCAGTGCATTCAGTCCTTCATTTCCCATGCCAGCTGCGCCGCGCCCCACAGCGCGTCATGCGCTGGGCGCACGGGCTCGCACACCTCTTCCAGCAGATTCCGCACGCGCGCGGAATACACATTGTCCGTTTCCAGCAGGCCGCCCATCATCGCGATGCGCGGCTTTTCCGTTTTCAATCCCTTTGCCAGGGCACGCGCCATGTCAGCCAGTCCGGCCGCGTTTCTGTTCAGGATCCGCAGCGCGTCCGGATCTCCTTCCGCGGCGAGGGACAACACCTCCGAGGCAAGCGCGGCCACGGCCGATTTGTCCCTGCCGGAATAATACACATAATGCAGGATATCAAAGTTATCTTTGCCGCCGATCCGCGCCAGCAGGCGTTCACGCAGCTTTTCCGCGTGATCCCGCCCGTCCTGTGTGCGCACGGCGGCCTGCAGCGCGTCCCTGCCGATGGCATAGCCGCTGCCCGCGTCGTCGATCAGGTGCCCCCATCCGCCGACGCGGTATGTTTCGCCTTCGGCGTTCACACCCCACGCGATGGAGCCGGTACCGGCGATCAGGATCCCGCCCGGACCGTCCATCGCGCCGCGCAGCGCGATCTCGCTGTCGCCGCACACGCGGATCTTTCCCTGAAAGCCGTATTCGTGCAGGCATTCCGCCAGCAGATCCTTCAGCCCGGCAAAGCTCGCGCCGGCGCCGCCGACGCATACGCGGCTGATGGCTGCCACATCCGTTTTGCCGGCGATCTCGCCGATCACGCGGCGCACGCCCTCCGCGCCGACCGCGGCGATATTGAAGGGGCCGAACTGCATCCGTTCGGCTCCCGTGTTGTCTTCACGGCGGATCTCCAGCTTTGTGGATGTTCCGCCCCCGTCGATCCCCGCGATCATGCCTTGCCTCCCACCGCGGCCGCGATCCTGCCGCCGGCATGCTCAAGCAGCGCCGCCGCGCCTTCACGGTCCGTACCGCACAGGATCATCACAATGGCGGTCTTGCAGTGATATCCGCACTGTTCCAGCGCGGCAGCCGCTTCCTGCTCGCCCGCGCCGGTCGCGCTCATCACCACGCGCTGGCATCTGCGCACCAGCTTCTCATTGGTGGCCTGCATATCCACCATCAGATTTCCGTATACCTTTCCCATCCGGATCATCGCGCCCGTGGAGAGCATATTCAGCACCATCTTCTGCGCGGTGCCGCTCTTCATCCGGGTAGAGCCCGTAATGACCTCCGGTCCGGGCTGCGGCGCGATGCCGATATCCGCCTCACGGTCAACGGGTGAACCCTTGCAGCAGGTCACGGCGATCACCTTCGCGCCGATCTCACGCGCGTACGCCATGCCGCCGAGCACATAGGGCGTACGGCCGCTCGCCGCCAGGCCGCACAGCACATCCTTCTCCGAAAAGGCGATCTGCTTCAGGTCCTCCACCGCCAGCTCACGGCTGTCCTCCGCGCCCTCCACGGCCTTGAATACCGCCTGCTTTCCGCCGGCGATCAGCCCCTGCACCGTTTCCGGCGACACATTATAGGTCGGCGGGCACTCGCTCGCGTCAAGGATGCCCAGCCGTCCGGAGGTCCCGCACCCGATATAGATCAGCCGTCCGCCCGCGGAAAGCTTCTCCGCGATCAGGTCCACCGCTTCCGCGATCTCCGGAAGCACCTCGCCCACAGCTTCGGCGACCTTCCGGTCCTCCCGGTTGATCAGGGTGATCATATCCAGCGTGGATAACTCATCGATCCGGGCGGTCTCCGGATTCCTCTGTTCAGTCGCTATACGGTCAAGATCAACAGCCATAACAATGCTCCTTCCGCGTTTTATGGATCTTACTTTCCGGTCATGGCCTTCAGGATCTCATCCGTCATGGCTCCACCGTATTCATCCACCTGATAGACCTCGCCGTAGACCGCGCCTTCCGGGAAGGCGCCGCGGTATTTCTCCACGGGACCGGCAAAACGTTTCCGGTGCCGGATGATGAGGTTCGCGGTCACCGTTTCCGGATCCGTCACGTTCAGCACATCCTCCCATTTCCCGTCATAGGGCAGCCATTCATAAAACTGGGAAACATGCTGCAGCACGCCATCCACCTTCTGCGCGATCACTTCATCGATGCACACGGCGATGTCCGGCCGGAAAGGCGCCGGGCTGGTAAACTTATCCTCGCAGGCGATAATGACCGGCGCTTTTCTCAGCGCGGGCACATCCGGGCAAACGAGCGGCACGCCCACCAGATAGCTGCAGTCATTCACCAGCTGCCCGGTCGCGCGGTGATCCGGATGATAATCGCAGGTCCTGTGCGTGATGATCACATCCGGGGCATAGGCGCGGATATAGCGCAGCAGCTTATCCCGCGTCGGGATATCCGCCGTCAGATAGCCGTCATCCACATCCAGCGTGTCATAGCGCAGGCCGTATACGGCGCCGGCTTTTTCCATCTCGCCCAGCCGCCGCTCGCGCAGCGCGTCCTTATCCATGGACTGATGGCCCGCGTTTCCGTTGGTCACGGAAAGAAAGCGCGCCTCATGGCCCCTGTTCTTCAGCAGCACGGCCAGCCCGCCGCAGCGCAGATCCATATCATCCGGATGGGCCCCGATCATCAGAAATTTCAGCACTTTTCTTCCTCCCGCAGATATATTTTCAGTATTCCGGCAGCGCCGATCACGGCGGAAGTCCCGTTGTCATCGGCACAGCTGATCTCAAAGGGAACAACAAAGTCCGTAAGATCCTTCAGGTCATTTTCCGCAATTTCACGGATCAGATCAAAATACGCGCGCCCGAAGCCGCCGCCGATCACCAGCTCATCCGGCTTGAACACGATCATCAGGTCATAGATCCCGTTCGCGATCCGCCTGCGGGCCTTCCGCATCAATTTCTCCGCCTTCGCGTCCGCACCCGTTTTCCATGCCGTGTACAGCTCCGCGAATCCGTCATATCCGTTTTCCGCGGCCATCCGGTTCATCGCCGTGCCGGAGCACAGGCTCTCAAAACAGCCCCGGTGCCCGCAGTAGCATTCGGGACCGTCATCCGCAACGATCACATGCCCCATTTCCGGATGATAGCGCCCGTTCGCGCGGTACAGACCGCCTTTGCGGAAGACCGCGGTGCCGATCCCCGTGCCGAAGGTGATCATCAGCACATTCCTGTTCCACAGGTTCCGGCGCATCACCTCGCCCATCAGCATGCCGTTCGCGTCATTATCCAGCCGGCACGGGCACCCTGTCAGGCGTGAAAGCTCCGCGACGATCGGATAATGCTCCCAGCCGGGCAGCGTGTAGGGATTCTCGATCGTTCCGAGGGCGGGATCCACAGGCCCCGCGCTTCCCAGGCCGATGCCGCGCAGCGCGGAAATGTCCGTGCCCGCGGCGGCACATTGTTCCGCCAGCTGCCGGGCGATCCGCTTTACGGACTCACGTACGCCGTCCGCGCCGGCTTCCGTCGGAAAGACGTCATAGGAAAGCACCTTTCCCTCTCCGTCAATGAGCCCCGTCATGATCTTGGTCCCGCCGACATCAACACCGCCGTACAGTTCTCTCATCCCGTTCATCCTCTGTCTCTCTGTTAAAAAATCACGCGCTGTCAACGCGTGATATATTCCGGAATCAGATGCAAGACTCCTTTATTCCGGTATTATCTTACAAAGGTTCGTGTTTTCTTAATATCCATCATTCTTACGTTATTCTTTACTATTCTCCGTTATTTCACCATCCGCCGCCCATTTGGCAGCATATGATATCCGTGCCCGCCGGATGCAGGGCCCACGGACACGGGTATCTTAACTGTTTTCCGTAACTTCAAAATATTCGCCGAGCACAGCCATCAGCAGCCGGAATCCCTTCTGCAGGGAATCAAGATACAGAAATTCATCCCTGCAGTGGGTATGCACAGAATGGCATCCGCCGATACACACGGCCGGAATGCCCAGCGAAAGCGGATAGTTGGCATCGGTGGAGCTTGATCTCGGTTTCAGCCTGAACCCCAGGCTGCTTTCCGCCGCCTGCTGGATCTTCTCAATAAACCGGTCATAATCCTCCCTGCCCGCAATGCTGCCGCAGGGGCGGTCGCCGATCTGTTCCACATCCACCCGCACGCCCATGCCGCGCCAGGCGCTGATAACGCCCATAAACATCCGATGCATCTGTTCCAGACATTCCGCGTCATCGGAACGGTACTCATACAGCATTTCCGCGTCCTGCGCGATGGTGTTTACAGAGGTGCCGCCGCTGATCCCGCCGACATTATAGGTCGTTTTTGTTCCGGCTCTTTCCGGAACCTTCACCGAATACAGCGCCGTGATCATCGAAGCCAGGCACGCGATGGCGTTCCGGTTTCCGAAGGCGCCGTAGGAGTGCCCGCCTTCCGTATGCACGGAAACGCGGTAGCGGTGGGAACCCACGGCGCGGTCAACGATCCGGTCCAGTTCCCCGTCAACAGTCACAAAGCCGCGGATCCGGCTGCCCCAGGTATCCACGATCTTCCGGCTGCCCTTCAGGTTGCCCAGGCCTTCCTCACAGGAGTTGGCAACGATCAGAAGCCCTGTCTTCGGCGGCATCCGGCGCTTCAGAAAATACCGCGCGGCCATCAGCAGCACTGCCAGGCAGGCGGTGTCATCACCGACGCCGGGGCAGTGAAAGGTCGTTTCGTCCTCGCTGAAGGGCAGCGGCTCCGTATCAGGGAACACCACATCCGTATGGGCCATGAAAACGTAAAGATCATTATCTTCCGTTACGCCCACCGGCAGGACCACGTTCAGCGCTTCGTCAATGAAAGCGCCGTCTTCCCCGTTCCGGTTCCACCATCCGGTGACCCATTCCGCGCGTTTCTCCTCATGGCGGGAGGGCGCCGGTATCACGGCAATGTCGCGTATCAGCTGTTTCAGCGTTTCCGCTTCCTGCTGAATATACTGTTCCATATCCTGCGTCAATTTCATTGGTCTTCACCTCAAACAGATCCCGGGAGCCTTTGTTGCCCAAAGGTTCCCGGGATCATGTGTTTTGCCGTTTCCGTCCGGTCCGCCCCGCGCGGCGGCGCCGGACCGGGTCCCGATACTGTTTTTGTTCACTTCCCGGAGACCGGCGGCCCGGTCACCGGATCCTTTTTCAGTGTTTCGCGGTACGCTTCTTTCCGCGGATAAGGAGCGCGCTTCCGGTCAGACCCAGCAGCGCGAGCATGCTCCACAGGACCGGGTGCTGCGTGTCGCCGGTCTTCGGGATGCTCTCATTGGTGATCGTACCGTAATCGTAAGCCTTATCGGTCACATCCGCGTGCGTTCCCGTATTGGCGTAGGAGGTTCTGTAGCCGGGCAGCTCTGTCTCGATCACATAATATACCGCGTCTTTGCCGTCCACGGTCACAGGCAGGTTATACCAGGTGTACCAGCCGTCCTTGTCGGGACCGGAAGGCTTCCTGTTATAGGGTTCTCCGTTGCAGTAAAGGGTCAGTGTGATCTCCGGCCGTTTGGCGGGGTCATCCCTGCCGGTCCAGATCTTCTGCACTCTGAAGGACTTCACTTCGCGGTTGATGATCGTAGCGCCGTCATACGCGTAATCGGTCTTATCCTTGTAGATATCCACGTTCCGGTAGATCCGCATATAGCCGCTCATGCCTTTTTCCTTCACGGCATAGGTGATCACGGATCCGTCCTCGTTACGCGGCGCCAGCCGGCTGAAGGTGTACACATGGCCGCTGCAGGTCAGCACGTAATTGATCTTCCGCACCTTGAGTCCGGTCTCGGGATCAACGACGTATTCGCTCTCGGGCACTTTCTTTCCGTCCGCGTACAGCGTCAGGGTGATCTCTCCGCCCTCTGTGCCCTGCCATTCCTTTGTTACACTGATGGAGGTCTTGCGGTCATTGATGAAAATGATCTCATCGCCGTCCTCCAGGTCGGTCTTTGTGCCGTCACTGTCGATTCTGGTAACGGTCATGGCGCAATCCAGCGTGCCGTCTCCGTTATCCGTCACATCCACGATCACTTCATACACGGAGGGATCGGTCACCCACGCGCCGTTAACCATCTGCTTTTCGCGCATGGTATACGTATGCGTTCCGAGATCCGCCAGCGTGTAGTCGATCGTGCCGAAGTCCACAACAGAGCCGTCATTGCCGATGGTGATGCTGCTTCCGTCTTCCGCTTCCAGAATGAATTCGAACTGTTCATTGGCCGCGGGCGACTGTCCGCGTTCATCCATATACTTGGCGGCCTTGAGCTCAACAGAACCGTTCGCCTCGTACGTGTTGGTGAATTCAATGGCATCGCTGTCCGATTCGATCTCCGCGTTCAGTGTGCCGTCGCCGTTGTCGGTCACAGTGACCTTCACGGTCAGTATGCTGTCATCGCCGGTAACGCCGGGCAGGTTCGTGATATCCTCAGTCACTTCATAGATGTGGGTTCCGATATCATCCAGCGTGTATTCGATATCCGTGAAGGTGATCACACCGGTCTCGTCGCTGACGCCGGTCGCGGCTTCAATGCCGTTTTCCGTCACCGTAAAGGTGAACACATCGTCTTCGGTCAGGTCACGGCCGGTGAGGATCTTGGCGCCTTCGAAGGTGATGCCGCCCTCAGCCTCATAGGTGTTCTCAAAGGCGAGCTCATCACTTTCGGCCGTTACGATCTCAGCCTTCAGCGTGCCGTCGCCGTTATCGGTCACCTTCACAACGACCGTGAATTCGGAAATGTCCTTTGTGACGCCGTCGATCGTCGTATCGTCTTCCGTCACGGTGTAGGTATGCGTTCCGATGTCTTCGACGGTGTACTTCATTTCGGTAAAGGCGATCTTACCGGTCTGGTCGCTGACGCCCGTCGCCCGGATCTCCGTGCCTTCCGTCACGGTGAAGGTGAATTCGTCATCTTCAGTCATGGCGCGGCCGGTCAGGGCCTTGGTGCCCTTCAGGGTGATGCTGCCTTCGGCTTCGTAGGTATTGGTGAAGGTGATATCGTCGCTCTCGCTGTCCACGATCTCCGCCTTCAGCGTGCCGTCTCCGTTGTCGGTGACTTCAACGACCACCGTCAGTTCGGCATCGTCCTTTGTGACGCCCGGGATGGTCGTATCGTCTTCGGCAATGGTGTAGGTATGCGTTCCGAGGTCATCCAGCGTGTAGCAGATCTTGTCGAAGGTGATCGCGCCGGTCTCATCGCTGGTGCCGGTCGCCGCGATACCTGTTCTGCCATCCTCAACCACGGCGAAGGTGAATACGTCATCAACCGTCAGGCTGCGGCCGGTCAGGATCTTGGTGCCTTCGAAGGTGATATCGCCAACCGCTTCGTAGGTGTTGGTGAAGGCAATGGGGTCACCGCCGACAGCGATCTCGGTCTTCAGCGTTCCGTCGCCGTTGTCAGTCACGCTGACCTTTACGGTTCTTGAAATGCTGTCCTTTGTCACGCCGCCGAGGGTCGTATCGTCTTCGGTGATGATATAGGTGTGCTCGCCGAGATCTTCCAGATCATATTCAATGGTGCTGAAGGTGATCTCTCCGGTCTCGTCATTCGCGCCGTACGCCACTTCGCTGCCGTTTTCCGTCACCGTGAAGGTGAATACGTCATCCGCGGTCAGGCTGCGGCCGGTCAGAGCCTTGGTGCCGGTGAAGGTGATATCGCCTTTGGCCTCATAGGTGTTCGTGAAGGCGATGGGGTCACCGCCGACAGCGATCTCGGTCTTCAGCGTTCCGTCGCCGTTGTCAGTCACGCTGACCTTTACGGTTCTTGAAATGCTGTCCTTTGTCACGCCGCCGAGGGTCGTATCGTCTTCGGTGATGATATAGGTGTGCTCGCCGAGATCTTCCAGATCATATTCAATGGTGCTGAAGGTGATCTCTCCGGTCTCGTCATTCGCGCCGTACGCCACTTCGCTGCCGTTTTCCGTCACCGTGAAGGTGAACACGTCATCCGCGGTCAGGCTGCGGCCGGTCAGAGCCTTGGTACCGGTGAAGGTGATATCGCCTTTGGCCTCATAGGTGTTGGTGAAGGTGATATCGTCACTTTCGGTATCCACGATCTTCGCCTTCAGCGTACCGTCGAGGTTGTCGGTGACTTCAACGACTACCGTCAGTTCGGCACTGTCCTTTGTCATGCCGCCGAGGGTCGTATCATCTTCGGCAATGGTGTAGGTATGGGTTCCGAGGTCATCCAGCGTGTATTCGATCTTGCTGAAGGTGATCGCGCCGGTCTCATCGCTGGTACCGGTCGCCGCGGTGCCTGTTCTGCCGTCCTCAACCACGGTGAAGGTGAACACGTCATCCGCGGTCAGGCTGCGGCCGGTCAGAGCCTTGGTAC
>JAUNQH010000002.1:30028-31275 GCA_030536295.1 Clostridia bacterium
CGGTGAAGGTGATATCGCCTTTGGCCTCATAGGTGTTGCTGAAGGTGATATCGTCACTTTCGGACTTAACGATCTCCGCCTTCAGCGTGCCGTTGCCGTTGTCGGTCACATAGACCATCACGTTCAGTACAGCGTCGTCCTTCGTCATGCCGCCGAGCAATGTATCATCTTCGGTGACCGTATAGTAATGCGGTCCGAGATCCTTGATCGTATATGGGATCGCGCTGAAGGTGATCTTTCCGGTCTCATCATTCGTACCGGTCGCCCTCACTGTTGTTCCTTCCTTTACAGCAAAGGTGAACTTATCATCCGCGTTCAGGGCGCGTCCGGTCAGGGACTTCGTGCCCTGGAGCGTAATGCTGCCCGCCGCGCCGTACGTGTTTGTAAAGGCGATCGCCGGACTGGACTGGCTGATCTCCGCCTTCAGTGTACCGTCGCCGTTATCGGTCACGTTTACGATCACGGTCAGTGCCGCCGCGTCCTTCGTGATGCCGCTGATGCTTGTATCATCTTCGGTCACCGTATAGGAATGTTCTCCGAGATCGTCCAGCGTATAGCTGATCGTGGTGAAGGTGATCGTACCGGTGCCCTTGTTCTCGCCGGTTGCAACAGTCTTATCGCCTTCCTTGACCGTGAATGTGAACTTGTCGTTTGCCGTCATGTCGCGGCCGTTGATGGTCTTGGAGCCGGTGAAGGTGATGCTGCCGGTCGCCGTATAGGTATTCGTGAAGGCGATATCATCGCTTTCTTTTTCCACGATCTCCGCCTTCAGCGTACCGTCGCCGTTGTCCGTTACGGAAACCACGACCTTCTTCGATGCGTTATCCTTCGTCACGGCTGCAATACTTGTATCGTCTTCCGTGATCAAATAGGTATGCGTTCCGATATTGCCAAGGTTATATTCGATCGTGTCGAAGGTGATCGTACCGGTCTCATCGCTGGATCCTGTCGCAACAGGAAGCGAGAAGCCGTCTTCCTTCACCGTGAAGGTGAATACGTCATCCTCGGTCAGGCTGCGTCCGGTCAGGGCCTTGGCGCCTTCGAACGTGATGCTGCCCGTCGCGGCATAGTTGTTCGTGAAAGCGATGGTGTCGCTTCCTTCAACGATCTCAGTCTTCAGCGTGCCGTCGCCGTTGTCGGTGATCTTCACCTTGACCGTCTTCGTTTTCGCATCCTTCGTGATGCCGCCGAGGGTCGTGTCATCTTCGGTAATGGTGTAGGTGTAGGTCTTTCCGGCATCGGTCAGC
>JAUNQH010000002.1:31375-32877 GCA_030536295.1 Clostridia bacterium
TGACGGAGAAGGTGAACTTGTCGTTCGCCGTCATGGTACGGCCGGTCAGGGTCTTAGCGCCGGTGAAGGTGATGTCGCCCTTAGCCTCATAGGTGTTCGTGAAGGCGATGGTATCGCTTTCTTCAACGATCTCAGTCTTCAGGGTGCCGTCACCGTTGTCGGTGATCTTCACCTTGACCGTCTTCGTTGTCGCATCCTTCGTGATGCCGCCGATGGTCGTGTCATCTTCGGTAATGGTGTAGGTGTAGGTCTTTCCGGCATCGGTCAGCGTGTAGCTGATCTTATCAAAGGTGATGGTACCTGTGCCGTTGTTCGCGCCGGACGCGACCTTCTCTCCGTCCTTCATGACGGAGAAGGTGAACTTGTCGTTCGCCGTCATGGTGCGGCCGGTCAGCGTCTTGGCGCCGGTGAAGGTGATGTCGCCTTCGGCTTCGTAGGCGTTCGTGAATTCGATATCATCGCTGTCGGTATCCACGATCTCCGCCTTCAGCGTGCCGTCGCCGTTATCGGTGACTTCCACGACCACAGTCAGCTCGGTATCGTCCTTTGTCATGCCGCCGAGGGTCGTGTCATCTTCGGTGATCTTGTAGGTATGGGTTCCGAGATCGGCCATGGTATACGCGATCTCGGTGAATGTGATGGTTTCCGTGCCGTTGTTCGCGCCGGTTGCCTTGACATTCCCGCCTTCCTTTACCGTGAATGTGAACTTGTCATCAGATCCCATGGTGCGGCCTGTCAGTGTCTTGGCACCTTCGAAAGTAATGCCGCCGGCTGCGCCGTAGGTATTCGTGAAGGAGATCGCCGGACTGGTACTGCTGATCTCGGCCTTCAGTGTGCCGTCGCCGTTATCCGATACGGTTACCGTTACGGTCAGAGACGTACTGTCTTTTGTCACACCGGTAATGGTTGTGTCATCTTCGGTGATCGTATAGGTATGGGTTCCGAGATCTTTCTCATCGTATTCGATCTTCGTGAAGGTGATCGTGCCGGTTCCGTTGTTCGCGCCCGTCGCAACGGTCTCCGTACCTTCCGTCACCGTGAATGTGAACTTGTCGTCCGCAGTCATGGTACGGCCGGTCAGGGCTTTAGTGCCGCTGAACGTGATATCGCCTTCGGCAGCGAATGTATTTGTGTATGTAATATCATCGCTCTCGCCGTCCACGATCTCCGCCGTCAGCGTGCCGTCGCCGTTGTCGGTGACTTCCACGACCACGGTCAACTCGGTGCTGTCCTTCGTGACGCCCGGGATAGAGGTATCGTCTTCAGCGATAGTGTAGGTATGGGTTCCCAGGTCATCCAGCGAGTATTCGATCTTGCCGAAGGTGATCGCGCCGGTCTCATCGCTGGCACCGGTCGCCGCGACGCCTGTTCTGCCGGTCTCAACCACGGTGAAGGTGAACACGTCATCTTTCGTCAGTTTACGACCGGTAAGGGCCTTGGCGCCTTCGAAGGTGATGTCGCCCTTAGCCTCATAGGTGTTCGTGAAGGCGATAGCGGGACTC
>JAUNQH010000002.1:32977-58661 GCA_030536295.1 Clostridia bacterium
TCGTGAAGGTGATCGTGCCGGTACCGTTGTTCGCGCCTGTCGCGACAGTCTCCGTACCTTCCTTCACTGTGAAGGTGAACTTGTCATCCGCGGTCAGAGCACGGCCGCTCATGGCCTTGGTACCGGTGAAGGTGATGTCGCCCTTAGCCTCATAGGTGTTCGTGAAGGCGATAGCGGGACTCGTGGTGCTGATCTCCGCCTTCAGCGTGCCGTCGCCGTTGTCGGTCACTTCCACGACCACGGTCAGCTCGGTGCTGTCCTTCGTCACGCCATCGATCGTGGTAGCGTCTTCGGTGATCTTGTAGGTGTGGGTTCCGAGATCTTCCTCATCGTATTCGATCTTCGTGAAGGTGATCGTGCCGGTACCGTTGTTCGCGCCTGTCGCGACAGTCTCCGTGCCTTCCTTCACTGTGAAGGTGAACTTGTCATCCGCGGTCAGAGCACGGCCGTCCATGGTCTTGGTACCGGTGAAGGTAATGCCGCCTTTGGCTTCATATGTATTTGTTACAATGACGGGATCCGCTTCCGTGCCCAGCGGTTCGTTGTCCGCTGCGGATACGAGCGTCGCGGTCAGGGCGCCGCTGCTGTATTGCAGCTTCACTTTCACCTTGTGCGCTTCCGTGTCATATGTCCAGCCCTTGGGTACCTGGGTCGGAATCAGTTCCTGAATGGTATATTCGAATTCTTTGGAAGTCTCTCCGTCCAGATCAGCGTATGTATAGGTGATCTCGCCGAAGGTCTTCGTTTCGCCGTTCTTCACATCGACCGTTGTCTCTTCGGGCATCGGGATACCCGAAGCGTCCGCGGACAGAGTGAATGTAAATACGGTGGTGTTGTCATTTTTACCTGTCACGGCCTTCTTCGCGTACATCTGTACACTCGCGGCCATGGTATCCGTGAAGGTCTCGGTAAGCGGCAGCGCAGCCGTATGGTCCTTTGTCACCGTTACCTTGACAGCTTCCGCGTTGTCGATCTGATAGCCTTCGGGCGCCGAGGTCTCAACGATCCAGTAGTTGCCCACCGGCAGCGCTTCGGACATCGCGGTGCCGTCGTCTCCCGTGGTCAGTGTGGCAACAGGATCGCCCGTGCATTCCTCATTATCGTAGATCTCGAATTCGGCGTCGGGCAGATAAGTATCAGCGATGTCCGCGTCCGCCTTAACGACTTTGATATAGCCTTCTCCGTAGGTGTTGATGACCTCCGGCACCGCGCTGTTCGTGGAGGGAATTGCCCTCAGCCTGTTGTTCACGATACGCAGCGTGATGCTTACGGTTCTCGGGGTCGTGTCATACACGACACCGTAGGTCGGATCTTCCGGCATCACTTCCGTGATCTCATACTCAAATACCTTGCTGGTATCCGTGCCCAGATCCGTGCCCTTGAAATCGATCTCATCAAAGACGCCGGTCTCGCCGCCCGCCACTTCGATGGTGGTATTGGCCGGCATCGGCGCGCCCTCGGTCTTCGCGGTCAGTTTGAATGTGAATTTCTCGCTCGTGGTCAGACCGCTGCCGAGCGTCTTCTGAACCTTCAGGGATGCCGATGCCGTCATCTCCGTATCGGTGAAGTCAAGGACAACGGGCGCGTCCGCGGTCTCATCCTTTGTCACAACTACTTCAACGGGATCCGGCTCATCAATGGTATAACCTCTCGGCGCTATGAGCTCCTGCACCCAATAGTGACCGGAAGGCAGAGGCTCCTCCGTCTGCGCGGTACCGTCGCTTCCCGTTGTCAGACTCGCGACCGGTTCACCCTCGCAGTCTTCGTTGTCATATACTTTGAATACAGCGCCTTCCAGCGGGATCGAACTGTCATTGTGATCCGCCTTCGTCACTTTGATATGACCGCCGTCATAGGTATTGGTAATGACGATGGGATCCGATTCCGAACCGATGTGAGATCCGTCTTTGTAAAAATCGATACATTCCGCGACCAGCTCGCCATCGACTTTCTTCAGTTCGATGAACACATCGTATGTTTCTTCATCATACAGTACGTTGGGAACCTTATCGCTGTCATCAGGAATGATCTCACTGACTGTGTATGTGTATGGATAGCTCTCCCGACCATGCAGGTCGCTTTCGGTGAAGTCGATCCTGCCGAAAGAACCGGTTTCACCGTCGGCAACGGTTATGACCCGCTGATCCGCGTCAGGCATCGGATAGCTGCTGCTATATGAAGATAACTCGAACGAGAACTGAGCGTCCGTATCCGTCTTTCCCGCCAGATCCTTCCGCGCGTATATACGGGCAGTCGCGCCCTTGGTATCGTACCATGTCCATGAATAGGTCTGAGCCGAGCCCGAAGAACTAAGCTTCAGGGTAAACTTCTGAGGGGTCGTGCGATCGATCGAATAGCCTTCAGGCGCTTCTACTTCCTTGACCCAGTACTCGCCGATCGGCAGATATTCGGACAAGGCGGTTCCGTCATCACCCGTGACCAGCGTTGTTACATATTCGGTACAATCCTCATCCGCGTAGATCTTGAATTTGGCACCCGCCAGCATCTTCCCCGAAACCGCGGTGTCTTCTTTCCTGACTCTGATCCTGCCCTTGCCTTCTGACTTTTTGTTCAGCACCTGATGTCTGGAGCTGCTGGGGCCGGTACCCATGACCTGCGCCGTGTTGGCGGAATCGTACACGGGGATCTCATAGATCGTGAAATCAAGATCGTAACCGCTCGGCGGCGTGATCTCCTGCACATAGTACGTCCCGAACGGGATCCAGTCCGTTTTGGCATAACCGGTCGATCCTGAGGTCGTCATGGTGGTCACAAGCTCCGTGCAGTCCGGATCCGAATAGACGCCGAATTTAGCCCCGGTCAGCGCTGTATTGGGATTATCCGCGTCGGCTTTGTATACTTTGATCTGACCCTTCGGGTTATCTTCCCACTCATCCAGCAGCGCGGCGTTCACAGCGCCGGGACCGATGATCTGCGCGGGCACAGTCTCATTATTGACCTCGACCGTGTAGACCTCGTTGCTTACCTTATAGTGGTTGGGCGCCGTCTGCTCCTTCACATAGTATGTGCCGAAGGGGATCGTCTGGCTGTGGGCATATCCGGTTTCATCGGACCGGTACATGACAAAGGCGTTCGTAATGCCCGGCACTTCCAGCCGATACTCGTCGGTGCAGGACGGATCGGTATAGATATAGTACACCGCGTCCTCCAGCATCTTCGTTTCATCTTCGGCTGCCGCCTTATACAGGCAGATCTGTCCGTGACCGGCCCTGTTTGTAACAACGCTTGTATTGACAGTCGTCAGTCCGTTCTCCGTCACCACCACGGTGTATACGGTACCGTCAGGCGCGTATCCCTGCGGCGTCGTTGTTTCCTTGACCCAGTACGAGCCGACCGGGAGGTGCTGCAGCTTGGCATAGCCGCTGCTATTGGTGGGGCCCAGCGTATCATAAACCTCGGTACACATCGTGTCCGTGTATACGGTGAACTCAGCGCCGGCAAGCTTCGTATTGGTATTATCGGCGTCCACCTTGTACACATCGATATCGCCGTAGACCTTGTCATTCGGCACAGGGTTTCCGTTGTTGACATGTACCGTGCTGTCGCCGACCACGGTCACGGTATACCTGGCATTCTCATTCAGCGCGTAACCCGCGGGCGCCACGATCTCCTTGATGTAATAGTCGCCCTCCGCCAGCGCCTTGCTGAGGGCATAGCCGTTTTCATCCGTGGGGCCGAGCTCCCCGGCCTTCTGGGTGCAGTTCGAGTCCTTGTAGATACCGAAGGTCGCGCCGGCCAGCTTTGTGCTGCTGTTCGCGCTGTCCGCCTTGATGATATCGATATATCCTCTCGCGCCTTCAACTTCATTGACAATGGGCGTTCCGCCGTTCACATAGGTCAGGGTATCGCTCGATACGATCTCAACGGTGTATACAGTTTCGTCCATGACGTAATCGTCCGGAACGGAGGTCTCTTTTACATAGTATGTGCCGGGCTCAATATGGTTCAGCATCGCCGCGGCAAGATCCGGATGATCGGAATCGACACCGATCGCGGTGGGGTTGAAGGTATAGGCCACCTGCGTGCAGGCGGCATCCGAATATACGGTGAACACAGCGCCTTCGACCGCGTCGCCGTTGCTGTCCTTCTTCAGCACGATCAGGCCGCCCTTGTACAGCAGGGCCTTGACGCTGCGGGACACAGGCTCATGCAGCGTCTGGTGCAGCTCAACGCCGAAGTTCTCCACTTCCTTGACGACGTAGGAAACGGCGTCGCCAACGTCCTTTACATCCACCGTGGCTTTCGGCGCGAAGTTCAGGCCGGGAGACGTTCTCTGATGTACGATATGCCCTTCAAAAGGCTGGTAGGTTCCGTCCGGAGCCAGATAGACATAGTTCCAGATGACCCGGCTGTAAGCGGAAGCGCCGCCGGAACGCCACTGACCCGGATTGATCGTGTTGCCGCTTTCATCCTTGAGCTTCAGCGGTTCCTGGGAGCCGTTGATCGTTCCGTCCCTGGAGGGGCAGATCACGTTGATAACGATATATTCGTTATCACTGATCGGCACGCCCTGATTCTGGATCTCCGTGTTCGGGGTGGGATCAAGGTCCTTCAGGTCGATCGCGCCGTTTTTGACTTCCACGCAATAGAAGGTCAGCGTCGTGTTGCCGTATTTGCCGCCCAGCTCTTCCCAGCTGGCCACGGTACCGTTGCCCCAATATTCATCATTCGCGTTCTGGCTTACAACTTTGACGCCGTTTTTCAGAGTTCCGCCGGGCTTCCCGTCCGAGGTGGCGCCGGTGACTTCCGGGCCAGCCAGCATCTGCGAAATGGCGGTGGCTCTGTCAAGCAGATAAGCAGCGTAATCCTGGTCGCCTTCCGGAGAGCCCTTGTCGAAGCCGAACTGGATCTCATATCCTCCGTAATTGAATTTTCCGGCGCCGTCATAAGACACATTCAGGAACTGCTTGTATACGCCTGACGCCCAGGTATCATCCCGGATATACAGCTGGCTCACGGCGTGCGTTGTGCTTCCGTCGACCTTGGTGTAAGTTGAACCGTTCTTTTCATACAGATGGATATTGGGACCGAAATCCACACGCTGACCGGGAAAGGCGGTGCCCTGCATCAGCTTGACATCCGAGGTGTTCTGTCCCTGGGAAAGATCAATGCTGCCGATATAGCTGATCAGCTGTGTGCTCTGCACAGGCAGGGGATCCACACCGGCTTCATCGCCGTACTGCACCGTATAATCATGATCACCGATCTCGCCGTTCAGCACATAGTTGCCGGAGGAATCGACCTCCATCAGATAGACACCGGCCATCTTCACGGTCTGGTCAGTAATGGAGAACGGAGAAAGCGTGATCGTTTCGGAGCCGCCCTGTGCCGTGAACTGCGCGGTGACCGGGTCGGTAACGCGGGCGTAGCCGTTGCCGTCTTTCCGGAACAGCGCGAACCGCGTACTGAAAGCATCATGCGCGCCGTTTACAGTCACGGTGGGCGTGATGATCAGCTCGCCCTGATCGTTCAGCGTGTCCACCGTCGGCATGAACGGGTCGCCTGACTTTTTATCCACCGTGGTAGCGGCGACGCTCGTCTCGGCGTGGCCGCTCTGATGATAGATCTCAGCGACAACGCCGTATGAGGTGATCTCCGCCAGCCCCATATCCAGCAGATCCCCGTAGGTGATATCGGGGTTCTGTGTCGGCGCCGTTGTTTTAGCCCCGGCGGGAATGACCCCCGTCAGCAGCATCAGCGCGCAGATCAGCGCGGCTACCGTTTTCAGCATGGATCTACGGGCAGAATTCTTCATCATGATTCCCTCCGCTGTCAGAATGATTTTTCCGGTCTGTGCCCGGAAAAACGGAATATTCCGGAAATAACGCGATCAGGTCAAATACCAAGATATTGTGCCGGGCGGAAAATTTAACAATTTCGTTGCTGTTTCGATACCACAAAATATAGTTTCGTTACATGTAACTGATTTTTTCCGTGCAAAAATCAGCCCAATGTAGTTTGGGACACACTATCCTACTGTATTTAGTATTTTTGTTCAATGGATTCCGTGTTTGTTCATGATAGCTTTAGGATTTCGTAATTATTTTGCAACAGTGCATAATCAATATGTCGAAGTTTTGTATAAAATGACATTTTTTCAGGTTTATCTATATCTTGTATGTAAAAAACCCGTAAAAGCTGCTGTATCCGTCAATGTTCACGCGGACCGCCGATGATCATCCGGGTAAAACGGTCCGTATCCGTTTCACGGGATCCGGCCGGTTCCGGACATAAAAACAGACCGCGAACATTTTGATGATCCGTTCGCGGTCCGTATATATGTTTCTGTATGTCTCCGGGGCTTTTCACCCGGATCTCAGTCGCGGTTTTTTTATTTGCCGGAGATCGCCATTTCGCCCGCGTCCAGGGACGGGGACGCGATGCTGCTGCCCTCGAACTTCAGGTCACAGGCGACCTCACGCACATTCTCCAGCAGTTTGTAGAAGTTGCCCGCCACAGTGATCTGCTTCACAGGACGACCCTTCTTTCCGTTTTCGATCACAAAGCCCTTGGACAGCAGCGAGAAATCGCCGCTGGCGGGGTTCGCGCCCGCGTGCAGGCCGGAGACCTCGGTGATCAGGAGGCCGTTTCCCACATCCTCCATCAGCTGATCCAGCGTTTTTTCGCCGGGGCGGATAAACAGGTTGGTGGGCGCGACGTGCACCGGGGAAGAGTATCCGCGGCTGGCGTTTCCCGTGGTGGCGACGCCCTGCTTTTTCGCCGTCTTGCGGGAGTGCAGCAGCGTGGTCAGCACACCGGCGTCCACCACCGCCTTGGTGAAGCAGGCGGAGCCTTCGCCGTCAAAGGCGCAGGAGGCAAAGCCGCCCGGCAGCAGCGGGTCATCCATGATCGTGACCTTATCGGAGGCGATCTTCGTGCCTTCCCTGCCCGCCAGCAGCGACAGCTTCTTCTGCGCCGCCTCCGCGGAGAACATGCCGCAGAAGGTCCGCAGCAGATCGCTCATGGCGTCATACCGGATGATCACGCGGTAGCTGCCGGAAGGTACCGGTGAGGCATTCAGCTGGGACAGCGCGTCCTCCGCCCCCTCGCGGCCCACCTTTTCCGGATCGATCTCGCTGAAATTGCGCGCCACGGCGATCTGCGCGCCGGTCGCGGTGTCATCCCCGTCCTTCGCCACGGCGGAAAGCACCGCGTAGCCGAGGCTGTCCCGGCTGGTCAGGTCCAGGCCGAAGCTGTTCTTCAGGCGGATCATACCGCTCGCGGTCACCATGCGGGAGCCCTGCACCCTGGTGACGCGCTCATCCACGGCTTTGGCGGCCTTTTCCATGTTCAGGCACACGGCCAGCTTATCCTCCGCGCGCACATCCGCCAGATCGCTTTCGATCTCCGGCAGCACCGGGTAGCTCTCCTCCCCGGCAAAGATCTCATCCTGCTCATCGGTCTCCGTCAGCGCGGCGGAGTCCTTCACGCCCTCGATCAGCTGGATCACGGCGTCATCATCAAAGGCCTGCGTGGAAGCATAGCCCATGCGCCCGTTCACCGTGCCGCGCAGGTCCAGCCCGGCGGAACTGCTCACCTGATACTGGTTGATCTCCCCGTCCATGGCGGAAGCGCGGAAGCTCTCATTCTCTTCATAAAACACCTCGGCGGTGTCGATCCCGGCGGCTTTCGCGGCAGCCAGGAGCTTATCCATAAACGCGTCCATCATTGCGAATGCTCCTTTCTCAGCCCTTGCCGCCCACGGTGATCTCAGTCACGCGGATCATCGGCTGGCCTACGTTGGTGGGGATGCTGCCGCTCACGGAGCCGCACATGCCCTGGTCCATCCGCATGTCCCTGCCCACGCGGTCGATCCTGGTCAGGATCTGGCTGCCGCGGCCGATCAGGCTCGCGCCGCGCACGGGATGCACGATCTTTCCGTCCTTCACCCAGTAGCCCTCATTCACGGCAAAGTTGAATTCGCCGGTGGCGGGGTTCACCGAACCGCCGCCCATCCGTTTGGCATAAAGCCCGTCGCCCATGGTGGCGATGATCTCGTCATTGTCATCATTGCCGGCGGCAATGTAGGTATTGCGCATGCGGGAGGTCGGCGCGAAAGCATAGCTCTGGCGGCGGCCGGAGCCGGTCACCGGCATGTTCATGCGGCGTCCGCCCAGCTTGTCGATCATATAGTTCGTCAGGATGCCGTCCTTGATCAGCACGGTCTTCCGCGTGGGCGTACCCTCGTCATCCACATGCAGGCTGCCCCAGTTGCCCGGGATCGTGCCGTCATCAATAGCCGTCACGCGGGGGTTTGCCACCTGCTGACCCAGCTTGCCGCAGAATTCGCTCAGGCCGTAGGCAACGCTGGTCGCCTCCAGGCTGTGGCCGCAGGCTTCGTGGAAGATCACGCCGCCGAAGCCGTTGTCGATCACAACGGGCATCGTGCCGCCGGGGCACACCGGGGCATGCAGCATGGTCACCGCGCCTTCGGCCGCGGTACGGGCGGCCTGCTCCGGATCGATCACGCCGTCATAGGCTTCAAAGCCCATATGCGCGCCGGGACCGCTGAAGCCCGTCTGATTCTCGGTGCCGTTGCCGGCGATGGCCGTTATCCCCACGCGGGTCCACACGCGGCGGTCGGTGGTGAACACGCCCTCAGTGTTGCAGATGAGCACATCCTGCACGCTGTCCATATAGTAGGCATCCACCTGCACGATCTCGGAAGAAACGGCGCGGGCAGCGCTGTCGGCAGCACGGAGCTTGTCCGCCTTCAGAGCGGTCTTGACTTCCGTGGGCAGCAGGCGGATCTCCTCCGGCCGTTCGGCATGCACCGTAATGAACGGCGCGATCACACAGCCGCTGCCGCCCCGTACCGCGGCCGCTGCCTTGGCGGCGGCATCCAGCAGACCCTCCCTGCTCGTATCATTGGTGTGCACATATACGGCGTTCAGCCCGCTGAACACGCGGACGCCCGCGCCGTGCAGGCGGCCGGAATTGACCGTCTCGATCTTCCCGGTGTTCAGGCGAAGGTTGTGATTGACGCGGTCCTCCATAAAGATCTCGGCAAAGTCGCCGCCGGTGCGCACGGCACAGGCCAGCACCTCCCGGGCGATGTTCGGATCCAGCATCCCGGATCTCCCCTCTCTTATTAATGATGGTATGCTTTTTCAGTCGTTTTTACCGTAAGCCGCCGTTCCGTATCCGCGGCGGGTACTTGTACCCGGCGTCACTCAAAACGATCAGCCGCGGGCACATATCATGATCTCAGAACGGTATGCCGGTATTATACAACGGCAACTTCAAAAAGGCAACAAAGGCACTATACGGTAATTATTTTCCCAATTTTGAAATTTTTTTCGTTAAATCAGCAGGAAAAAGGCATGTAACGTATAATTCATATAAATAGCGGTAATGTGCGCAAACACATGCGCCGATCATAAACTGAAAGGAAGGACCCCCTATGTCTCTGCCCTGGATCATCGCCGTGCTGTGCATCGTCGCGGCGACCCTCGCCTATGTGGCGTGGAATTACACCCGTATCCGCAAAATGCCGGAAGGCACCCCCGAAATGGTCGATATGGCGGCCATCATCCGTTCCGGCGCCAATGCCTTCATGAAAACGGAATACAAAACGATCGCGATCGTTGTCGCGCTGATCGCGCTGGCTCTGGCGCTGTTTGTTGAAAAAACGAGCGGCATCACCTTCCTGATCGGCGCCGCCATGAGCAGCTGCGTATGCGTGCTGGGCATGAAGAGCGCCACCTACGCCAATGTCCGCACCGCGAACAAAGCCCGTGAAAGCATGTCCATCGGCGAGACCGTCAAAGTCGCCCTGTGCGGCGGCAGCATCTCCGGTCTGAGCGTTCAGGCCTTCGGCATGCTCGGTCTGGTCGGCGTGCTGCTGATCTGGGGCGGCGTGAGCAGCCAGGCGGACGGCAGCGGTCTGCTGACCCGCCTTGACGGCATCAACGCTTCCGTGATGCGTGTTTCCACCTACTCCCTGGGCTGCTCCCTGGTCGCCATGTTCAACCGCGTTGCCGGCGGCAACTACACCAAGGCTGCCGACATCTCCGCCGATATCCTGGCGAAGATCCGCAACGACCTGCCCGAGGATGACAGCCGCGTGCCCAATGTCATCGCGGACTTCATCGGCGACAACGTCAACGACATCGCCGGCAACTGCTCCGACCTGCTGGAAAGCTTTGTCGCCACCATGTCCGCCACGATCATGATCGGCGTGATCCTGTTCGGCAAATTCGGCATCGAGAACATGTTCAACCCCACCGTCCTCTTCCCCATCGTGCTCGCGGGCTGCGGTCTGGTCAGCTGCCTGGCCGGCATGCTTTTCGCCGACAGGAAAAAGATGGGCGACGATCCCTCCCATGAGCTGAACCTGGCCACCTGGATCTCCGCCGGTCTGACCCTGGTCCTCGGTTTCTTCGCGTCCCTGCTGGTCTTCGGCAAGATCGACGCTTCCGTGTTTGAGACCTACGGCTGGGCGGCCGGCTGGCTCAGCCCCTGGATCTGCTCCGTGCTCGGCCTGGCCAGCGGCGTAGCCATCGGCTCCATTACCGAATACTACACCTCCACCGACTATAAGCCCACCCGCAAGCTTGCCGAAATGGCTCCCGAAGGAGACGCCTTCGTCATCACCAAGGGCGACGCCATCGGCAGCCGCAGCTGCCTGCTGCCCGTGCTGGTGATCGGCATCGCGCTGTTCGTCAGCGGTCGCCTCGGCGGCATCTACGGCATCGCCGTCGCTTCCCTGGGCATGCTCGCCTTCGTCGGCGCCACCGTTTCCATTGACGCCTTCGGCCCCATCGCCGACAACGCCGGCGGTCTTGCCGAAAGCTGCCACCTGCCCGAGAATGTCCGCGTCATCACCGATAAGCTTGACTCCGTAGGCAACACCACCGCCGCCATCGGCAAGGGCTTTGCCATCGGCAGCGCCGCCTTCGCCACCGTCAGCCTGATCGTATCCTACGTCGGCAACTACACCGCCGCGAACGCGGAAATGATCCTGAACATCGCCAGCTTCACCGTTGTTGCCGGTGCCGTGATCGGCGGCGCGCTGGTCGAATACTTCAGCGCCGTGCTGACGGACAACACCATCGAATCCGCCAAAGCCATGGCGGACGAAGGCGACAAGCTGCTGTCCATCCCCGGCGTGCTGGAAGGCAAGGTCCGCCCGGACTACAACCGCATGATCCAGATGGCCACCCAGGGCGCGCTGCGCAAGATGCTGTTCCCCTCCGTGCTGGCCATGCTGATCCCCGTTGTGGGCGGCTTTGTGTTCGGTGTTGAATTCGTCGGCGGCCTCCTGATCGGCGCCACCGTCGTCGCCATCCCGAGAGCCATCTTCATGGGCAACTCCGGCGGCGCGTTCGACAACGCGAAGAAGTATATCGAATCCGGCGCCCTGAAGGGCCACGGCAAGGGCTCCGCGGCTCACAAGTCCGCCGTGACCGGCGATACCGTAGGCGATACCCGCAAGGACGTTGTCGGCGTCGCGCTGGATATCTTCATCAAGACCATGTCCACCGTTGCCAACACGCTGGTCAGTATCTTCCGCAACATCACCCTGATCCGCTGATCATACATCGGCGCTTCATCATTGCACACACAGCAGCAGCCGGGTCCGCAAAGGATCCGGCTGCTGTTTGTTTATCTTCCGGGCTGAAAAGCCTGTCAAGTTGAGGAGCGCTCGATCAGCCGCGGCACCGTGCAGTATGACTGCGTCTGCAGCTCCGGCTTTTTGATCTTACGCAGGATGAACCGCGCGGCCTCCACGCCCATGTCATACATATCGGCTTCAACGGCGGTCAGCTGCGGTTCCGTGATCATGGAAAACGGGTAATTGTCAAACGTCATCACCGCGATATCCTCCGGCACCCGCAGCTTTTCCTGCCGCAGGCGCTGCAGACAGCCCATGGCGAGATAGTTATTGGTGCACAGGATCACCTCCGGCCGGGTGTCTTCCGCCAGCAGTTCCCCGGTCTGCCGGCTGCCGGCCTCATAGGTGCTCTCGCCGCACAGTGTGCGGAAGGTCAGCTCCTCCTCGTCAAACACCTGCAGCATCCCGTTTTTCCGGCTGATGGAGATATGGTCATCCTCCTCGCTGCCCATCAGGAAAGCCATCCGCCTGTAGCCCTTGTCCAGCAGATAGGACGCGGCCTTCTGGCCGGCCAGCTCGTGGTTCACATCCATCCAGCAGATCGTTGTCGGAAAGTCCGGCTTGCCGATCACCAGATGCGGCAGCCGTGCGTGCATCAGCATCTGGCACAGCGGCTTGCTGAGGATCGCCGCGTGAATGATCACGGCATCCGCCTGTTCCCGCGCCATCATGTCGCTCACGGCATACGGCGCGTCCTTTGCCGTAACATGCTTCATCAGCAGGGAGCAGTTCTTTTCATCCAGATACTGCGAGATCCCGGTCATGATCTCAAACATGTGCGGGTTCTCAAAAGCCACGTTTCTGTGCAGATCCGTCACAAACAGCACGATGCCGCTCTTCCGGCGCGCAAAATTCCGCGCCCGGTCATTGGGCCTGTATTCCATTTCATCGGCGATCCGCCGGATCTCCCGCTTCGTCTCGTCGGAAATGGAATAGTGATCGTTCAGCGCCTTTGAGACCGTTGAGATCGAGACCCCGGCTTTTTCGGCGATATCATAGATCGTGACCGGCATTTTCCTCACTCTCCCGCAATACAGTAACCGTCCGGTAAAAGTATATCACGCTCAAGACCCTTCTGCAGAAGGATCTTTCCGGCGGGCGCGTATGGAACGGGCGCGTCCCCCGCGTTGATGACCACATGGACCGTTTCATGCTCGTCCGCGCGCGTATACGCGTATACCCGCCCGGCAGCGGTATCCGTGCGATAGCTTCCGCTTCTCAGCGCGCTGTGTTCCCTTCTCAGAGCGGTCAGCCCGCGGTACATCTCCTCAGCTTCAGAGGTGCTGTTCCAGGCCATGGGCTGCCGGTACTCTTCCTCGCTCAGCCCCTCCATGCCCTTTTCATCCCCGTAGAAGATGCACGGCATGCCCGGGAAAGTCATCTGGAAGACCACCGCCGTCTCCATCCGGCCGCGGTCCCCGCCGCACAGGGTGATGAACCGGCTCACGTCATGGCCGTCCAGCAGGTTCAGCTGCGTCCGCACCGCCTGGCTCCTGTAGCGCGTCAGCAGCGTGCTCACGCGCAGGTCGAATTCCTCCGCGGTCAGGACGCGCTCGGCGAAAAACTGCGTGCAGAAACGGCGGAAATCGTAATTCATCGCCGAATCCAGCATATCGCCGTGCATATAGTGCTCCGCGTTTTCCCATACCTCGCCGATGATCAGCGCGTCGGGATCGGCCGCCTTCACCGCCGCGCGGAAGGCCCGCAGGAAGCCGTCGTCCAGCTCATTCGCCACATCGAGGCGCCACCCGTCCACATGATACCTGTTGATCCAGTAAGCGCCGATATCGCAGAAATACTTCCTCAGGGACGGATCGGAGGTATCCGTTTTCGGCATGTTCGCCACATAGGAGAAGCACACATACTTCGGCTGCTCATTCTCTTCCGGCAGCACAAGGGGATCCGGCAGCGCATAGAACCACCCGTGATACGGCGAGGCCTTCCCCTTCTCCAGCACATCGCGGAAGGCATGGTGGCTGCTGCTGATATGGTTGAACACGCCGTCAATGATCACCCGGATGCCCAGGGCATGCGCCTCCTCCACCAGCGCCGCGAATTCCTCATCCGTACCGAAGCACGGGTCGATATGCTCATAGTCCAGAAGGTCGTATTTGTGATACGCACCCGCGGCGAACACGGGGTTCAGGTAGATGCAGCCGCAGCCAAGCGCGGCGATGTGGTCCAGGTTCTCCCGTATGCCGGCAATAGTGCCGCCGTGTTTGCTCACGCTTGGATATCCGTTCCATTCCATCCGCCTGCCGCGGCATGAGATCGCGCGTTTTCCGTCGGCAAAGCTGTCCGGGAAAATGTTGTATACAACGCAGTCCCCGGCCCATGCCGGCACCCTGAACAGGTCCGCCTTGTGATTGAAGGGATACTGGAAGTATTCCGCCCGCTCGATATGCGCGCTCATCTTTTCAAACTGGTCGCCGGCGTAACGGCACTTTTCCGCGCCGTCATCCAGCAGAAAGTAGTACGCGACGCGCTGCCAGTCCGTCTCCAGCGTGTATTCATACCAGTCATACAGCATGTCGCTCCTCACAAGCGGCATCTGCGCCGGCGTGAACGGCAGCTCGGAGGACATATCGGCCCGGTCCGCGTAGAAGAAGGTCACCGCCTTCAAGTCGCCCCGCGCGGTACGCAGGCGGAACACCAGATGCCGTTCGTCTGTCGGAAACGCGTATTCGCTCATCGGGCGGTGGTAAACGGAAGCGTATTGCATCGGTATCATCCTTTCGTCGCGCCGCCGGTCACGCCGGCCACATAGTATTTCTGAAGTCTGATGAACAGCAGCACGATCGGTATCGCCACAACGACCGACCCGGCGCAGAACACGGTGTAGTAATGATAGATATTGGCCTTGTCCACCATGGTATACAGGCCTTTTGCCACGGTATAGTTGTTGTAGTTGTCCTTCATGATCACGGAAACGAAGATGAAGTCCACCCACGGCGCGATGAAAGCGTTGATCGCCGTGTTGACCACGATCGGCTTCGAGTTCGGAAGGATGATCCGCCAGAATACCGTGTTTTTCGTCGCGCCGTCCAGCGTCGCGGCTTCATCCAGCGACTTTGGGATCGTGTCAAAGAAGCCCTTGGCGATATAGTAGTTCAGCGCGGCCCCGCCGGAGTACACCAGGATCAGCGCCGTCAGCGTCTGGTCCAGGCCGATCGCCTTCATGAAGTGATAGATGGCGATCATGCTCATGAAGCCCGGAAACATGCCCAGCACCAGCGTGATGTTCATAATGGCGCGCCGGCTTTTGAAGCGCAGCCGGGAATACACATAGGCCACCATCAATGTCAGGATCGTGGTGATCAGGCAGCTGCAGCAGGCAACGAACAGGGTGTTCATGAACCAGCGGGGAAAGTTGAACAGCGTCGTGTCCGTGAACAGCCGGATATAGTTGTCAAATGTGAATTCCTTCGGCCAGAGGTACGGCGTATACGCTCCCGGCTCCTTCCGCAGGGAGGAGACCACGAGCCAGAAAACCGGCAGCATCCACAGCACGGACAGCACCGTGAGCACGGTGTGCAGCCCGATGGATACGCGCAACCTGCGGCGGCTGATATGCTTTTTCACTGGAACATATCCTCCTTCCTCACCGCGTTGGACCTGTTGTACACCGTCAGCGAGCAGACGGATACGATCATGAAGATGAAGATACCGATAGTGGACGCGAGGGCATAGTCATGCTGATCCACCGTCAGCTTATACAGCCATGTCACCAGCAGGTCCGTCTTGCCCGCCTGATAGTAGTCCAGCGACGCGGGCCCGCCGGCCGTGAGCAGATAGATCACGTTGAAGTTGTTGATGTTGCCCACGAAGGTCGTGATCGTCGCCGGGGTGGTCACAAAGATCATGTACGGCAGCGTGATGCTCAGGAACCTGCGCACGGGACCCGCGCCGTCGATCTCGGCGCTTTCGTACAGCTCCTCCGGGATGTTCATCAGCACGCCGGAGAAGGTCATCATGGTGTAAGGGATGCCGATCCACATATTGATCACGATCACGGTGATCCGCGCCAGCAGCGGGTCCGTCAGGAACGGCAGCGGCGTTTCGGTCAGATGCAGCTCCATCAGCAGCACATTGATCGCGCCGGTCGGCTCCAGCGCGCGGGAGACCAGCAGCAGGCTCACGAACTGGGGGATCGCGATGGGGATGATGAACCAGGTACGCCACATCTTCTTCAGCTTCACATACTTATGGTTGATCAGCAGCGCCAGCAGCATGCCGAAGATGTAGTTCGTCACCGTGGCGAAGACCGCCCACACCACCGTCCACAGCAGGATGCCCCGGAAGGTCGCCGTTTTCAGCTCGCTGCCGAGGAAGATGTCCGTCACATTCTGCAGCCCGGTCCAGGTAAACAGGTTTCCGGGCGGCTGATGATTGGAGTCAAAGTTGGTAAAGGCGATCAGGATCATGAAAATGATGGGCAGCACGGTGAACAGCACCAGGCTCACCATGGGCGCGGACAGCAGCGTGACATGGAACCTGCCGTCGAGCAGCGTTTTTGCCTCCTCGCGCAGCGAAGGAACGGGCTTTCCTTCCCTGCGCAGCCGGTAAGCCCTGCCCGCGCTGCGGATATTCATGCACCATACCCATACAGCCAGCAGGATCACGGCAAAGGTCAGCACGCTGAAAAGGAGGATCAGCATGCTGTTGTCCCCGGGCACCCGCCGGTAGATCTGCGCGGCTTCATCCCATACCTTTTTCTGCGCGTTCTCGCCCAGCGTGCCGAAATGGCTGATATACTGCCATCCGAAGCAGATGACGAACAGGATCGACAGCACCTGGAACGCCAGATACAGCAGCCCCTTCCCCACCTGACCGTTGGCCATGCAGCCGAAGCCCATGATCAGGCACGAAAGCTTCACGCTCCAGTTTCCGCTCCGCACCGTGCGGAACAATTCTCGCGGCAAACGCATCATCGCACACCCCTGAATATCCGGAAAAGGGCTGCCTGCATTTCGGCAGCCCTTCCGGTATTTTTCTGACGCTTTACTGGGCAACGGTCTGGGCGACCCACTGATCCAGCAGGGTCTGCAGGTCGTTCTGCTCATTCGCGATCAGCTCATTGCCGAAAGCGGTGGCGGGAGTCCAGAAGTCGCCGATGATCAGCTGGGTGATCGCGTATTCGCTCTGGGCGGCAAGCGCGGCCAGCGCGGGATCGGCAGCCACAGCTTCACCGGCGGCCACGGCATTGTTGGAAGGTCCGTAGCCGCGCACTTCGAAGCGGCGGAGCTGAGAAGCCTCGCAGGTCAGGAACTCGGCCAGCTGCATCGCTTCAACGGGGTTCGCGCTCTGGGTGTTCACGCCCAGGATCTTGCATCCGCCGAAGGAACCCATCTGCACCTGCTCACCGCCGCAGGTGAAGGTGGGCAGCTTGCACGCGGCATAGTTGTCGCCCAGGCGTTCCTTCACGGCGTCGGCGACCCATGTTCCGCACACGCCGGCGCATACATTTTCGCCGATGGTGCCGGTCAGGATGTTCTGATCGCCGGGCAGGAAAGCGGGATGATTGCACATGGCCTGAACCGCTTCAGCCGCGGCGAGACCTTTTTCGTTGTTGAAATCGCATACCTGGTTTCCGTTCTCATCCAGCGTGATCTCGCAGCCGTTGCCGATGAAGAAGGAAGCGATGTACCAGCCGTTGGCAACGTCAAAATTGAACTTTTTGCCGGCCTTTTCCGCCGCGGCAAGGATGCCGTCCAGCGTCTTCACGTCTTCCTCCGTCAGCACGCTCTTGTCATAGAAGAGGAAGTAGCCGTTGTCGGAGGTCTCGGGGTAGCCGTAGAGCGTTCCCTGCCAGGAAGCGGCGTTCACGGAGCCCTGGCTGTTGGCGGCCACGATCTCATCGTGATTGCGGGTCACTTCATACAGTGCGTCGGCCTGCACCAGACGGATCAGCTGATCATCCGGATATACGAACACATCCGCGGCGGCAGCCGGGTCTTCCAGATAGCGGGCGGAAGCGTCCGCGGTGCCCACAACGCCGTACTCAAAGGTGTAGGTGTTCTCGGGATGCGCGGCGGCATACGCCTCGCACAGTTCCTTCAGGATCTCCTGGTCATCCTGCCCGTCCCATACCTTCAGCGTCACGGCATCAGCCTGCGCCGCCAGGCAGACGGACAACAGCATCAGAACAGACAGAAAAACAGACAAAGCTTTCTTCATGATGAAACCCTCCTATTCGCAGTCAGAACTGCTTTATGATCTGCCTGTATTATTCATGAACGAATTTCCCCTGTCAACGAAAATCACGGAAAGCGCTTTCGCTGTATGCCTTGCCGCGTACGTGTTCCCGCGCGGTCTTGTCAAAACACGGACAAATGATATAATAAAAGCCGACAAGACTGATTTGTCTGAAAAGGAGAGATGAGATTTGAAGCGCAGATCCGTTATCATACTGATGATCATGCTGCTGGCAGCCGTTGCTCTGCTGTCCGGCTGCGCTCATACACATCAGTGGAAGGAAGCGACCTGCACAGCCCCGCAGACCTGCCTTGACTGCGGCGAAACGAAGGGTGATCCGGCGCCCCACATCTGGGCGGATGCCACCTGCACGGCCCCGAAGACCTGCGGCGTCTGCGGTGCTGTTGAAGGCGAACCGCTGGGGCACAGCTTTACCGACGCCACCTGCACCGAGCCGAAGACCTGCACCGTCTGCGGCGCTGTTGAAGGTGAACCGCTGGGCCACAGCTTTACCGACGCCACCTGCACCGAACCGAAGACCTGCACCGTCTGCGGCGCTGTTGAAGGCGAGCCGCTGGGGCACAGCTTTACCGACGCCACCTGCGCCGAACCCGGTGTCTGCACCGTATGCGGCGCTATTGGCAGCGAACCGCTGGGCCATGAATACGGCAAGGCGACGCCCGCGCATCCCGCCACATGCATCCGCTGCGCTGAAACGACCGGTGAAAAGGCCGGTCTGGCCGAAATGCTTCGCAGCGGCGCAAAAGTCAAAATCAACCACGTCTTCTCCGATCTGTTCGACCTGATCGCCGAACGGCAAGCCGTCATCCGCGATGACAAAACGCGCAGTGATATCATCACCGTGACAGACGGTGGGAAAACGCTTACCGAATTCCGCTTCGGCAAGGAAGAGAATAATGGCTTCCAGACTGTGATCAGCGTTCCGGAAACATCCGAAACGATCCGGCTGCGCCTCTCAGGCGATACATTCTGGTTTGGCACTCAGGACATGCTGTTCAGCATGAAGGCCGCGGATTTCTCGACGCTGTTTTCCTCTCTCTACATTCCCCGGGACGCGCATGGCGAGGCGCTGCAGCCGGATGAACTGCTCGCGGATCTGACGGACCTGATCAACTGGCTGGGCAACGCGGATATCTCCGATAATGAGAACACATTTGATCTGAATATCAGCCTGGATCCCTCCGCCCGGATGGACGATATCATCGCGCTGATCACCAAATACGCCGCGAAGTTCAGCTATACCTCCGAAAACGAGATCAGCAGCTACCTGAAGCAGCTCAAAAATTCATACATCATGGGCAACCTGCATTTCTCCCTGGACAAGCAGAGCCGCTGCAAAGACTGGCATCTGAACGGCAGCCTCTCATCCAACGGCGAGACTCTCACCGTTACCCTGTCCTGTCAGAACGGAATCATTTCAGGCAGCCTGAACGATCAGTACAGCAGCTATTCTCAGACGGTCATCCCGATCGACGGCTATATGGGAGAAAAGCAGTTCAGCCTGAACATTCAGGACAGCAGCAGCAACAAGCTGATTTTTGCCCTGCAGGCGGGCTGGGCCGGCCATTTCAACCTTTCCTGCTCACTGCCCGCGTCGCAGTTCTCGCTGTTCATGACCGGCAAGGATGAAAACGGCCGGGCGGAGCTGACGGGCACCGTTGCAGACGGATACAACGCTCCTGTTCAGGTCGTACTGGGCATGGATTATACCTATGATGAAGCAAATGATCTGCTGATCCTGACCCCGGACTACAGCGCCAAAGGAAGCAGCAGCTATCGCGGCGGCGTGCAGGACGGGGAGGTCATGAACGCCGGCGGGATCACCATGACCTTCTCCGGCATGACGATGTCCCTGCTGAAGGGAGAGACCACCGAAACGGGCTTTGAGTACATTCTCGAGGATACTACGGGCAGCCTCGGCCTGTACGGAAAACGTCTGGTCTTCTCCTTTGAGAAGACTGAAAACGGCTTCACCTTGACGGTGCTGAACCGTACCGGCGAGACCGCCGAAAATGATGAAACGGTATGCACGATCACGGAGACCGCGTCGGACGCCGAAGCCGAACCCTTTGACACGACCAACGCGATAGAGATCACTCCGGATATGCTGATGATGTTCCTTCCCATGATCACAAACTGACGGTCCGGCGGACGCGTTCACATCACAATATGATCTCAGGGGGACTGAATGATCTCAGTCCCCCTGTTTCTGTCTGTCCTCCCGGACATTTTTGGTTCTTCACGGGAAATTAGGCCATGGCAAAGGTTATGCTGCGAAGGTTTCCAAAGGGCGATCGCAAAGCCCTTTGGTCGCGCCCGCAGGCGCGAGATCTCTTTGCTGCAATGAAGAACAGATAACCCAGATTTTCGTGAAGAGCCAGTTTTATGCCTCATCATCCGGCATGCGCAGGTCACTGTTGAGCCAGGCGCTGTAGCCGGCCTGCGCCTCTTCGGCTTCTTTCTTCTCACGCCACGCCGCGGTCTCCGCCGAGATCGCCAGCATCTCATCCACGATCATTTCCACCGAACGCGGGCGCGCCTGAACCAGATAGCCCGTCATCCGGTCGATCGCCTTCGGGCTGCCGAGCTGGTTTGCCAGCAGCTCCGCGAACTCGTCCGGATACCCCAGCGACATCACCGCGGAAGCCAGCCGGTCCCTGGCCGCGGCCCATCTTCTCTGATTCTCCGTCATGCCTTCTCCTTCCGGCTCATCAGCCGCCGCAGCAGGCAGGCCAGCCCCAGGGTCAGCCCCAGCATGGCCGCGCCGGATACGGGAACCATATATGCTTTCCCGCCGAAGGTGAAGCCGTAGAAATCCGGCCAGGCTTTGAGGATCCACACCGCGATGAAATAGACCACGGCATAGACCGCTGTGGGGAGCAGCGCCCACAGGCTCTCCCGGAAGGAGATCCTTTCGCGCTCGCACGTCAGCAGGGAGATCAGGCACAGCAGGGGCATGATCAGGTGCAGCACCAGCGTGTTGCCCTCAAACATGCGCATATATCCCGGCCACCCGCTCTTCAGGTACGAGGTGGGGCCCAGGAAAAACACCACGGTCAGCAGCGTCACCGTTACAGCGACGGTGCCGGTGAACTTCAGCAGCAGCACGGGCTTCGGCAATTTTCCGCCCTTCAGGCGGCAGATGAACACCGCTGCGCAGGCGATCGCCGCCAGCACGTTGGAATCCGTGGTAAAGTACCGGAAGCATCCCGTGCCGATGCTGCCCAGCGCGTCCGGCTTGCCCGTAAAATATTCCAGCACGGCGCACAGCGTGATCGCCGCGCCCAGCAGATTCAGCACCGCGTCCGGGATCTTTCTTTTTTCCATTACGATCCATTCCTTTTAACGCACGGCACTGACGCCGTGCTTATTGCCGCCGCGGTCCGGATGAAGAAGTCATTGACCGGGCGGTTTTATTATAATATCAAACATGAAAAAAGTCACGGAATACCATGCTGACGACCGCGGGATGTTTTCACGGCAGGGTTTCTTCCGGCAGATGATTGCCATTTCACGTGTTGTGCTGTACACTGTTTACAGCATCCGCGCAAGCATACACGAAAGGGGATCATATAGATGCCGAAGCCGCTCAGCATCCTGTTTATCGGCAACAGCCATACCTATGTCAACGATATGCCGCTCATGGTAAAGCGCCGCGCGGATGAAGACGGATATGACTGCCGCGTCACCATGCTCGCGCATCCGGCGTGGTTCCTCGCGCAGCACGCGGAATCGCCCGAGGTCCGCTTCAATATCCTGTACGGCGGCTACGACTATGTTGTGCTGCAGGAGCACGCGCATCCCTTCGGTCCGGCGGAGAAGCTGTATGACGCGGTGACCGCGCTGAACGGGCTCATCCGCGAAGCCGGCAGCACACCCGTGATCTATGAAACATGGGCCCGGAAAGACGAACCCGAAGCGCAGGCGGAAATGAACAAAGCCCACCGGTATATTGCCGGAAAGACCGGCGCCCTGCTTGCCCCCGTGGGCGAGTACTGGCGGACCTATATGGAAAGCTATCCCCTGACCGACATGTATGGCGAGGATGGCGCGCACGCTTCCCCATCCGGCTCCGATCTCGCGGCAAAATACATATGGGAAACGATCTATGCCGATCTGACACGCATACGCAAAGCATAAACGCGGGCAAAAAAGCGGCGGGAGATGACGATCATCCCCCGTCTTTTTTATCGCGTTGTCCGGTCCGTGCCCGCCGGCTTATTCCGCCAGCAGCACATACATGGCATCACACAGATCCTGCACCGTGGCGGGCGCCGCGGGCGCGAACACGCCTTCGGAAGCGGGCTGCATCAGGCCGTAGCCCAGCATGCAGCCGATATAGCCCTCCAGCCCCTGCGTGATCTCCGCGGTATCGGTATAGCCGTCCATGGGGACCTCTTCCACGGGCACGCCCATGGCACTGCAGAAGCAGTAGAGATAGGTGGCCATCTTCTCCCTCGTCAGGGGCGTATCGGCACTGTCCGCGGGCAGAATGCCGTAGCCGGCAAGGAAGGTGATCGCCTCTTCAGGATCATATGTTCCGCCGACGGCAATATACATGGCAGCCGCCAGCTGACCCAGCGTTGCCTGATCCGCGACGCCGAAATGATCATCGGATACGGGGAAAACACAGGCGTTTTCGTAGCACCAGCGCACAGACACCGCAGCTTCGGAAGCGTCATCCACATCGTCAAACACAGCTTTGGACGCGTCCTGAACGCCGAAGGGATTGATCACGTTCGCGTAAAGACCGGCATTCGCGGTGATCGCGGAAGCGGAACCGGCGGTCATTTTGATGCCGTTCTGCCACAGCGTCTCATATGTATCCGCGTAGGCGGCCACCTGATCGGCGGTCACAGCTTTCAGTTCACGCATGCAGGCGACGGTCTCGTCCTGACCATGGCCGGAAAGGTAGTTCAGGTATACCGACAGGCCGTCCGTCAGCTCGCCGGAGGCGTTCGCGTAGACGGCATAGCTGGAAAGGATATAGCCGTCCAGCGTTTCCTGGTCAAGATCCTTCAGCGTGGCAACGAGGGTGCCGAGCTGCGCGTAAACATCAAAGGTCTCCGTGATGTTGGGGTCCCTGTAGGAAAGGATATACATGGATTCACGGTCCGCGCCGTGCAGCACCGCGTATACGCCGTACTGGTCGCGCAGCATGGGCATCAGGAAGCTGTCCGTCACCAGCGTGCACACCGCGTCCATGTCGCCGCTGAATTCGCGGGAAAGGTCCGCCATGGAGGCCGCCACGAGGTTATACTGCACATTACCTTCCACGATCACGGCTTCATTGTTCGTTACAGGCGGGAAAGCGTAGATCTGCTTTTCCGTTTCACGGCTGTCCAGCTTCGCGAAGAAGCTGTCCGCGGCCGCGCGGTGCGCGGGTTCGTCCGCCTCACTGCCGATGAAGCCCGAGATCGCGCCGCGGGAATTGTTCAGCGCCTGCCGCACGGCCTCCAGGTTGGCCATTACGGTCTCCGGCTCCGTGTCCATCATGGCTTCCACATTGCAGAGGAATTCATAATAATCAATGTAGGAGGCGTAGCTGAAGTACGCGGATGTCGCGCTGCCGGCGGCCAGCGCGCGATAGAGGACGATCTGATAGATATTGTTGACGATACTCTGTCTGGTCGTGTTTTTCAGATAGGTGATCTCATTCTTCAGCAGCTCCGCATCGGAGAGCTCCGTTTCAAAGATCAGTTCATAAAGCAGGTCATAGCCGGCCTGCATATCTTCGTTGAGCGCGGTGAAGCCGGCGCGCAGATAGGGATGGCAGTCTCCTTCCGGCGTACCCATCGCGGAGATGCGGATCTCGCCGCCGTACAGATAGCGCGTGCACAGGGACGTGATCTCCTGATAGCTGTGCTTTGTTGTGGGCAGATCGCCGATGGCTTCCGTCAGCAGCTTGAAATAATGGATCTGATCCTGCGTCAGTCCCTGCGCGTCCAGCAGCAGCGAAGCCGTACCGACGCCGTCCGCGGCGGCCTTTACGAGCACACGGCGGAGACCGTTCTCATCCGTCGCGTCGTCGATCTCATACTGCCGTACGTCTTCGGGCAGGCTTTCCACGGTCACGGCCGTCAGCCGGCGGACGTACCCGGAGGTATCTTCCGTCTCCTGTTCGGCATTGGTCTGGGCGACGATCGCGGCGATCTCCTCATCGGTCATTTCCGCCTTGACGGCAGCCAGCCGGTCCGCCAGCGCCTGTTCGTCCGCCTCGGTCTGCCCGGGCACGGGAACGGTCAGGGCCATCGCCCTGCGGGAATTGTTTGCCAGATATTCACGGCAGATAACGGGGAAGGTCGTATCGGAGGCATACCGGTCAAAGGATTCCAGGGAATCCACATAGTTCATGAAGCCAAACAGATCGCCCGTCGCCGCCCAGTAATAGGCGATGTTCGCGATGTTGTTCACGCCCGCGTCGGAGGTCTCGCCCGCCAGCAGCACGGAAAGGCGCAGGGAGGCGATCACCGCGTCGGCATCCTCCTTCGCAAAGCCGTTTTCACTGACTTCGCGCACGGACTCCTCAACGATGGCCCGGAAGGTATCCTTATCCTCCGGATCGATCCCGTCGGCATTGAACACAACATAGGTTTCGGGACCGTCGATACCGACATAGCAGGACACGGTCGCCGCCGGCAGCTGTTCCTTCATCTTCTGCCCGAAGGGGGAGAACGGCGCGCCCATCAGAGTGGTGAACATATCCAGCTTGTTGACGGTGTCCTCGTCCGCGTTTCCGCACACAAAGATGTATGAAGCTCTGGAGCCGTTTTCGGTATCGAAATCCGCGGTGGCCGGATAATCAAAGACTGTTTCCGTGTATCCGGTCACAGGGGTGTATCCGGTATCCGTCAGGTCGAATTCCTTTTTGTCGTAGGCGGAGAAATATCCGTCCAGCAGTGAGAGGAACGCTTCCGGATGCTCAAACTTGCCGTACAGGAAGGTCACGCTGTTGGAGGGATGATAATAGCTGTCGTGATAATTCTTCAGGTCATCCCAGGTCATATCCGGGATATCCGAAGGCTTGCCGCCGCTCACATTTCCGGTGCGGGAGCCCGGGAAGGCGGCGGTCATCATGTTGAAAGTGGCCGCCTGGTCGATCGTATAGGCGCCTTTCATCTCACTGTACACGGTGCCGGCATAGGTCAGCGGAGATTCCGCGTCGGTCATGGCATAGCGCCAGGCTTCCTCCCGGAAAATGCTCTCATCCGTCATCAGGCTCGGGTTCAGGCAGCTGTCGGTATAGTAATCCGCGTACAGCAGCAGCTGCTCCTCACTGAGGGACGCGACCGGATAGACCGTCATGAACGGATAGGTGGCGGCGTTCATGTAGGTGTTGTAGGTCTGATAGGACAGGTTGAACCACAGCGCTTTGGAAGGATATTTTTCGGATCCGCCCAGCGTCGCGTGTTCAAAAACATGCGGGATGCCCCGGCTGTCCGGCACGGGAGTGCGGAAAGCCATTTCAAAAGTGCGGTTCAGGTCGTCATTGGCGATCAGCATGACCAGCGCGCCGGTCTTGTCATGTTCATACACCGTGATGTCGGCACCCAGCATATCAAACGTGCGGGTCTCCTTCACGGTAAATCCGCTGACCGCGGGGGCGGCTTCCTCAGCCGTGACGCCGGCGCAAACGGACGCGAGCATCACAAGGGCGGTAAGAAGGGAAAGCAGTTTCTTCATTTCAGCATGCTCCTTTTCTGTCTGTCACCCGAAAAAGGTGATGTATACATTATAATCTTTTTCGTTTTTCCGGCAAGTGCGGCACGAAACCTTTTCCACCGGCGCGCCCCGCGCGCCTTACACCTTCTACACCTTTTACACCTTCTA
>JAUNQH010000002.1:58671-75713 GCA_030536295.1 Clostridia bacterium
CGTCCCCGTCCCCCGCAGCCGCAGCCTGATATACACCAGCAGCATGATGATGCTCAGCACGGTGCTGGCCGGCGCGGCGCAGCCGATCAGGAAGAGATCCTCCCGCGCGATCCGGGAGAAGAGCCACGTGGCGGGGATCCTGCCCAGGAAGGTCGCGATCAGGTTCTGGGTCATGTTGAACGCTGTCTTCCCGCAGCCGTTGAGCAGCGCGGAAAGGTTGAAAGCCACGGCCGTCAGCATACCGTCAATGCTGTAGGCCATCATATAGCGGCCCGCCATCTTCACCACCTGCTCCTCCCGGGTGAACAGCGAAGGCATGAATTCCGGCTTCAGAATGCAGATGAGGAAGAATACCGCCTCGATAGCGAAGCAGACCGCGATGGCATAGCCCACCGCCCGGCGCGCGCGGTCCATCTTTCCGGCGCCGTAATTCTGGGCCACCACCACGGCCGCCGAGGCGGAGAAGGCGGACTGCGGCATAAACGTGAAGCTGACGATCTTTTCCCCGATGCCCATGGCGGCGCTGGCCGCGAGCCCCAGCGAATTGATGATGGCCGTGATGAACATGAAGCTGACATTGATCAGCACGCTCTGCACGCCCATGGGAACGCCGATCCTGAAGATCCCGGCGGAAGTCTTCCGGTCAAACCGGATATCCGCTTTCCCGAAAGCGAAGGGCATGCCCTTTTTCATAATGAACACCAGGCTGAAAACAAAGCTGACGCCCTGGGCCGCCACCGTCGCGATCGCCACGCCGGCCACACCGAGCCCGAGCGCGCCCGTGAGCAGCAGGTCCCCCGCGACGTTGATGGCGCAGGCCACCGCCACAAAGATCAGGGGGCTTTTGCTGTCGCCCATGGCGCGCAGCAGCGCGCATACGATATTGTAGCCGATGATCAGCGGGATGCCGAAGCTGCAGACGCGCATATAGGTCACGGCTTCCGCCATCGCTTCCGCCGGCACATTCAGCCAGGACAGGAAAACAGGCGAAAACACCGCGGACAGCGCCGTCAGCACCACGCTGACCGCCGCGAAGTCGATGATCAGGTTCCCCACGATGCCCGCGGCCTGCCGGTGATCCTTCGCGCCGATGCACTGGCTGACCAGCACCGTGCCGCCGGCGGACAGACCGATGGCCAGGAAGGTGAACAGCGACAGCAGCTGCGCCCCGCAGGCAACGGCGGAAACGCCCGAGGAAGAGCCGTAGTTCCCGATGACCAGCGTATCCACCGTGCCGTACAGCGTCTGCAGCAGGTTGGACAGCAGAAACGGCACCGTAAAGCGCATCAGCCCTGAAAAAAGCGGCCCGTCCGTGAGCGCATTCTGCTCCGCGCCGCCTGTTTTGCGTTGTTTTTCGGTATCCATCGATCCATTTCATTCCCTTCCGGGTGCTTCGCCCGCGGCCGCGGACGGCGGTCACCTTGTCAAAGCCGGTCCCGATATAAAGCGGAACCGTGCCTGACCATTATATCACACACGGTTCCGCATTGTTTCATCTGTCAGCCGTATATTGATCAATAAAGATCGGGTTCGTCCACGCGCGGCATCCGTTTTCATCCGTGACATCCGCCCTGACATACTTCGCGTAGACCGGCACTTCATCTTCGGCGCCCGTGATCAGCGCGCCGTTCTCACCGGTTTTCATCCAGGGGCAGCTCCATCCGTAAAAGAAGCGGATGCTCTTCACCGGCGAGCATTCGATATGCGCCTTTCGCTGATCGTCAATATAGAGATCCCGGATCTCCGGTCCGCAGGTGGAATAGAACGCGCCGGTCCGCAGTCCTTCCATAATGCCGCCGACGGTGTTCTCACCGCGCAGCATGATCCAGCCGTGGCAATGCTCGTTCATCGGATGGCCGTCATCCACGGCCGTACCGAACCAGCGTTTGCCGCCGCGGAGCATCTCATCCCACAGGTACCCGTTATCCGTGTCGATCCCGTTTTCCATGGCGCAGCCTGTATTCCACAGTTCCATCGCGAAAATGCCTTCCAGCCGGTCGTATTCCCGTGACGTGAGCGCGCTCCACTGGGGATGGCACAGCATGGTCAGATTGCCGCGGCGGTGCGCCTCATCCAGCAGCGTCTGAAACTCCTCCTGCCCGGTGACATAATCGCCCGTCACCCGCTCATCCTGATCATAACCGTTTCCGTTCTCCTTTTCCGGCCCCAGCAGCACCGAATGATAGCAGTGGGAGCGCCAGGGCTGTTCCTCCCCCGTGAAACGGCGGTCGATCTCCATGCCGGGCAGAATGGTCATGGGCAGATCGGTATAATTGCGGTAATTATAGACGCGGTGATCCGTCAGCGCCAGAAAATCATAGCCGTGTTCCGCGTGCAGCCGGATCACCTCCTCCGGGGTGCCCGCCCCGTCCGACCGCGTGGTATGGCAGTGAAGCGCGCCCTTCAGCAGAGCGTCGCCGTCCGTAAAAGCACATTGTCTGATCATATGGATCTCTCCGTTTCGCTTTATTTTTTCTGCATGGTGGAACCGCGCCGCGCGAGCACGGCATCATATACCAGGTGCTGGGCCTGCCCGCCCCTGATCATATCAAACAGGAACTGAATGCTGGAAAGCGCCATTTCGCCGGCGGGCTGAACGATGGTATCCAGGGATGGCTGATAATATTCGCCCGCCTCAATGCCGTCAAAGCCGATCACGGAGATATTCTCCGGGATCTTCAGCCCCAGCGAGAAGATGCCCTTCATGGCGCCGAGCGCCATCACATCCGAAAAAGCGACCACCGCGGTCATGTCCGGGGCGGCGGCATACAGCGCGCGTACGGCGTTGAAGCCGATCGCGTAGCCGTTGTCCAGTGAAGTGCGGGCAATGTCAGCCACCAGCCGCTGATCATAGGGGATCTGATGGGCGGCCAGCGCCTTCTGATAGCCGATAAAGCGCTGCTGGTTGGGCGTGGCCCGTTCCGCGGAAGGATCGTAGATGAAGCCGATCCTGCGGTGCCCGATGGAGATCAGATATTCCGTGGCTTTCCGGCATTCCTTTTCATCATCCACATAAACGCTGGAGTACATATCCTTCGGCACACTATCGCCGGCATGGATCGTGGTCAGCACGCACGGAACACCCAGCTCGCGGAACTGGGCTTCGGAATATTCCGGCACACCGCCCATCAGGATCACGCCGCACAGGTTGCTGCTCCTCGCCTCATCCGCCGCCAGCTTCATTTCATCCTGATGTTCGTTCACATTCTTGATGGTGAGCGTGTAGCCCTGAAGCGCGCATTTTTCCTCGATGATACGTATCATTTTATTGAAAAACGGATTCGCGATGCCCTTCACGAACAGCCCGATATTCCTGGAGGAGTTGATCTTCAGATTGCGCGCGTTCGCGTTCGGCTGATACCGGCTCTCCAGCACGGCCGCCAGCACCTTTTCACGCACGGCCGCGCTGACATAGCCGCTGTTGTTCAGCACCCTGGAGACCGTTGATACTCCCACGCCTGCCTTTTGGGCAATGTCTTTAATGGTTACCGCCATTGAGATGCGCCCCCTCTGTCCGGTGTGAAATGTGGAAACGATACCACATCTGTATTATAACGATTTTAGCAATATTATGCAATAGGCGTTTTCGAAAAATGTCGATCTTTTGAAAAATACATTGACAATTATATATAATTTCAGTACAATTTGGATAAGTCACAGGCCGTTTTATGTGGTATCGTTTCCACATTTTCATCATTTCACAGGCCTGATGTAACAGTGCACATACGGCGCGCCAAGAGAGAGGTGAACAGAAAAGTGATCCTGCATCCGCAATCCGGTCCCATCCGTTTTCAGCGCGGAAACACCACCTTTTCTTTTCACGAGAGCGGCGCGTATCATCGTTTTTCCGCCGGTGAAGATCTGATCAGCAGCGTCATCACGACCTGCGCGGACGGCGCTCCCGGCGGTATCGTTCTCCGTCTCCGCGATGAGAGCGGCGTCACGGAAGTGCTGCCGCTCACCGGGAGAGGCAGCCGCTATCGCCTGTATCAGAGTGAGACCGGTCTGCGCTATGCCTCCGAATGGGGCAAACTGAAAGCCGATGTCTTCTTCGTGCCCGCCGCGGAAGGCGCCTGGCTGTGGCGCGTGCGCGTCCGCGGCTGTTCGCGGCCCTTTGATCTGCTGTATATGCAGGATATCGGCGTATGCACGGCCGGAATGCAGCGCACCAATGAGCTGTACGCTGCCCAGTATCTGGCGCATCATCCGCTGAAGGGCACGCACGGATATGTGATCGCCAGCCGTCAGAATCAGTTTCAGGGAGACCGGAAGCCTTGCCTGTGGCAGGGCATGCTGGAAGGAAGCGCCGCGCGCTATTCCACCGACGCGGAGCAGTATTTCGGCTTCGCGTTCCGCGGCGGCGCCGATCCGAAAGCCTGGCATGAGGATCTGGAGTCCAGAGTGCTGCAGGGCGAAAGCGCGTGCATCGCGCTCCAGACCGCGGCCGTCCGCTCCGATGACGCCCGGTTCGTCTTCTTCGGCCTGTATCAGGCGGACCATCCGCAGACAGTAAGCCCTTCGGAGCTGCCGGATCTGTCGGTCTTCGGCGCGGTACCGGATCCCGAAGGCGCGGAAGCCGGGCAATGGCGTGAGATCCCCGTGCCCCGTCCCGCGTTTACGGCGCCCTATGTTTCGCCGGAGATCTCCGAAGAGGAGATCGGCAGGCGCTATCCGGAACGTCTTCTGGAGGAGCGGGACCCGGAAGGTCATCTTCTCTCCTTCTTTCTGCCCGATCATTCTCACGTGGTGCTGCAGCGCAAGGAATATCTCTGCAGCCGTTCCCACGCCAACATACTCACCACCCTGTTTGACACGGAGCACATACCGGATGATCTGCTCACTTCCACCGTATGCATGAACGGCGATCTTGCCTGCCAGACCGTGGTCGGCAACACATCCTTCCACAAGCTGACCTCCGTTGACCGCTGTTCTTTTGATCTCCTGCCGTTCAGCGGCACGCGCCTGCTGATCGGAAGAAACGGAAAATGGCAGGCGCTCGGCTTGCCGGCCTGCTTTGAAATGAACTTCCATGCCGCGCGCTGGCTTTACCTGATGCCTGATGACCGGCTCATCGTGCAGGTATGGATGGCGGCAAAAAGCCCGGCCATGCGCGTCAGCGTCCATTCGGAAAAAGGGCTTACGTACCGCTTCGCGCTCACCATGCAGTGTGTGCTGGGCGAGCATGAGCATGATCACGCCATCCGGGCGGAGCGCCGCGGCGGCGTGATCCGTCTGGCGCCCGGTCCGGATACGATGTGCGCCTATCCGGATCTCTGCTACAGCATCATTCCCGACCGGCTTTTCGATCTTCACCGGGATGACTTCCTGTTTGAGGACGGAAAAGCGCGGAACGACACGCTTCTCGGCATTGTCGCGGCGCCCGGTCCCGGTCTTTCCGTGGACATCACTGCCGACCTGTACGGCAAAGCGCAGCCGGCGGCAAGGTCCGTTGACGCGGAAGGCACGGCATACCGGCAGGCCTACAGTGATTTCCTCGGCGGTCTCAGCCTGCGGATCCCTTCCGACCCGGAAACGGCCGCGCGTCTGGAATGCACCGCCGGCTGGTATCTTCACAACGCGATGGTGCACTACTGCGTTCCCCACGGGCTGGAGCAGACCGGCGGCGCCGCCTGGGGCACACGGGATGTGTGCCAGGGGCCCTTTGAGCTTTTCCTTGCCACAAAACATATCAAGCTGGCGGGAGAAACGCTGCTGGCGGTATTCGCGCATCAACACCGCGGCGGTCTGTGGCCGCAGTGGTTCATGTTTGACCGTTACCGTTCGGTCTATGACGCCGGTTCCCACGGCGATGTGATCTTCTGGCCGCTGAAGTGTCTGGGAGACTGGCTCGCGGCGGGCGGAGACCCGGCGATCCTGAGCACGCCCGCGGCATGGCTGGAGGCATCGGAAGCCCCGTGCGCCCTGTCCGTTCACGTGGAAGCGGCGCTCACGAATATCGAAAACAGCTTTATCCCCGGAACGGACATGCTCTGTTACGGTGAAGGCGACTGGGATGACACGCTGCAGCCGGCGGATCCCTCCCTCCGCGAACGTCTTTCCTCCTCCTGGACGCAGGCCCTTGCCTGCCAGGTCATGGCGCGGCTTTCGGAAACGCTGCCGTCTCCCCTGGCGGAACGCGTATCTGCCCTGAAGACCCGGCTCGCCGCCGGCTACGCGCGGATGGTCCCGGACGGGATCCCGGCCGGCTTCTGCCTGATCGAAGAGGGCGGACGCGTCACACCCATGATCCATCCCCTTGACACGCGCACCGGCATCCGTTACCGTCTGCTGCCGCTGACACGCAGCATCATCGCCGGTCTGGCTTCCGGCGAGCAGGCCGAAAGGCAGCTGCGCGTCATCCGGGAGAACCTGCTGGCGCCGGACGGCGTTCATCTGCTGAGCAGTCCAACGCGGTATACTGGCGGAAACAGTGTTATTTTCCGCAGGTCCGAGCTCGCGGCCAATATCGGGCGTGAAGTGGGCCTGCAGTATGTACACGCCCACATCCGCTATATCGAAGCCCTTGCCGCCATGGATCGCGGCGGGGAAGCGTGGGACGCGCTGCTGCGGATCACGCCGCCGCTGCTGGAACGCTCCGTGCCCAACGCGTGCCCGAGGCAGAGCAATGTGTATTTTTCCTCCTCGGACGCCTGCGTGGCCGACCGTGCGGAATTCAGCGCCCGATACGGCGATATCCTGCGGGGCGGGATCCCCGTGCGGGGCGGCTGGCGGCTGTATTCCAGCGGTCCCGGCATCTGGCTCGCCCGGCTGCTGAAGGATCTTCTGCGGATCGACCGTGACCGGCCTCTGCTGCCGGAGGGCATCCCCGACCTGGAATATGACTGTTTTGACCGTTCGTTTCGCGGCGAAGACCGCCCGCGATAAATGCCGTAATGATGAAAGGAGAGGTAGCGATGGGCAGACGTGCGAAAACAGCGGCTGATCCCCTGCCGGCCCGGAAGCGGTCGGGTCTTCTTCATGAAATCAAAAAGCATTATGTCCTTTTTCTGATGGTGCTGCCGGCGATCGTTTACTTCATCGTTTTCTGCTATATCCCCATGCCGGGCGTCTATATCGCCTTTGTGAACTACAACATCGGCAAGGGCATTTTCGGCAGTCCCTTCGTCGGGCTCAAGAATTTCTCATTCCTGATCCGTACGGGCAAGCTGTGGCTGATCACAAAGAACACGCTCCTCTACAATCTGGTGTTCCTGGCGCTGGGCAATTTCTTCCAGATCGCCTTTGCCATCATGCTCAGCGAGATCGCCTGCAAACCCTACAAGCGCGTCACCCAGTCAGTCATTCTGCTGCCGAACTTCATTTCCTACGTGATCGTGGGCGTGTTTGCCTTCAACATGTTCAACTACGATTACGGCTTCATCAACAGCCTGCTGGTCTCCGCGGGGCAGGCGCGGCACGCCTTCTATATGGATGAAGGCATATGGAAATACATCATCGTCGCCTTCAAGCTGTGGCACGATACCGGTTACGGCATGATCGTGTATCTGGCGGTGATCACCGGAATGGATCAGGAGATCTACGAGGCCGCGAAGATCGACGGCGCCACGGAGTTCCAGCGCATCCGCTACCTGACCATCCCCATGCTCAAGAGCACCTTCGTGATGCTGTTCGTCTTCGGTCTGGGCGGCGTGCTGAACGGTTCCTTTGATCTGTTCTATAACCTGATCGGCAACAACTCGGTGCTGTTCCCGCAAACGGATATCATCGATACCTTCGTTACCCGGTCGCTGACCGGACAGTTCAATTTCTCGCAGAGCGCGGCCGTCGGCTTCTATCAGTCGCTGTTCGGCCTGATCCTCGTGCTGTCCATCAATACCATCGTCCGGAAAGTCGATCCGGAGAACGCGCTGTTCTGAGAGGAGGGGTGTGAAGTATGTCGCGGGCTTTGAAGCACTCATCGCTGGAGCAGAAAAACGTGCCCATGCGGGTCGTGTTTTATCTGCTGATCGGCCTGTTTACCCTCATCTGTCTGATGCCGTTCCTGCTGATGATCACTTCCTCCTTTATGGATGAGCACGAGATTATCACCGAGGGGTACAAACTGATCCCGAAAAGCTGGTCAACAGCCGCCTACAGCTATCTGCTGGCCAATCCGAAGAAGCTGGTCAACGCGTATAAGGTGACGATCCTGATCACCGTTGTCGGCACCGCCGTCGGGCTGCTCCTGATGTCGATGACGGGTTATGTTCTGAACCGCAAGGATTTCAAGTACCGCAACGCCATCGCGTTTTTCATCTACTTCACCACGCTCTTTTCCGGCGGTCTGGTGCCCAAATATCTGCTGTATGTGAAGTATCTGAACCTGAAGGACAGCATCGTCTCCCTGATCCTGCCTGGCATGCTGAGCGCGTGGAGCATCTTCCTGATGCGCAACTTTATGAAGAGCATTCCGGATTCGCTGTATGAATCAGCGAACATCGACGGCGCGGGCGATTTCCGCATCTACTGGCAGATCTTTATGCCGCTGGCCGTTCCCTCGCTGGCCACGGTCGGCCTCTTTACCGCGCTGGGCTACTGGAACGAGTGGTACAACGCCATGCTTTTCATCACCAGCTCCGATAAGTTCCCGCTGCAGTACTATCTGCAGAAGGTGGTCAACCAGACCTCGGTGTCCAAATACATCAATCAGGGGCTGACCATCGATACCGCCTCACTGCCGAACCAGTCCATCAAGATGGCGGTCGCCGTGGTGGCCACCGGTCCGGTCGTGCTGTTCTATCCGTTCGTGCAGCGGTATTTCGTTTCCGGCCTGACCATCGGTTCGGTCAAGGGCTGACGTGAATATCGGGTCCGGCATACGGGCCTTGATATATAAAAAAAGGAGGTTTAAACCATGAAACGTATTCTCTGTGTCCTGATGGCTGCCATGCTCATGCTGGCCGGCCTGTCGTTTGCCGCGGCAGACGAGGCGCCCGTCAATGTTGTCCTGTATCTGTGGGGCGGCGAAGGAAACGCCAACCAGGATATCCTGGCTGAACTGAACAAGGTGCTGATCGAAAAGATCAACTGCACCCTGGAAGTCCGCTACATCGACTGGGGCGACATCGCCACCAAGTACCCCATGATCTTCATCTCTGACGAATTTGATATGTCCTTTGTGCAGGCGCAGGGAGATGTTCCCTTCTCCACGCTGGCCAACCAGGGCTCCATCATTGAGATCACCGATGAGATGCTGGCTGAAGTGCCCACCCTGCGTGACGCCATCAGCGCCACCAACTGGGACGGCTGCCGCGTGAACGGCAAGATCTACGCCGTTCCCTGCCTGTACAGCGAATTCACTCCCTACGGCTTCGCCTACCGCACCAGCTATCTGGAAAAGTACGGTCTGGAGAAGGTCACCTCCTGGGAGACCATGGAAGCTTATCTGGAAGCCGTGAAGGCTGAGGACTTCCCGCCCATCAACGGCAACTCCTCCGATGCCAACGTCCTGTTCCGTATGTTCACGGACAGCACCGCCGATCTGGTATATGCCCCCGGCATCTCCCAGGATCAGGTGTATCTGACCGCCTCCCCCGCCGAACCCACCAAGCTGAGCAGCCTGGTATACAGTGATGAGTTCGTTGACTTCTGCAAGAAGATGCAGGACTGGAACAACCGCGGGTTCTTCGCGATGGATGCTCTGGCCGCTTCCACCAGCGCCAAGGACAACACCCATCACGGCGTTTCCGCCGGCTATCTGGCTCACATGCCCGACTGGACCGGTTCCTACGGCACCGTGAATACCGACCTGCCCGGCGAGTACGTCGACTGGTGGGCTCCCGCCGTCGATAACGGCAAGATCGTCAACAAGGCCGGCGCGGACAACGCCGCCGCCATCTCCACCACCAGCAAGCACCCCATCGAGACCCTGAAGGTCATCGAGCAGCTGATGTGCGACGAGACCTGCTACCGTCTCTTCCAGTACGGCATCTACGGCCGTCAGTACGAGATCGAGAACGGCATGGCTGTGACCCCCGCTTCCTATGACGACGCTGTTGACGGCGGCGGATTCTGCGGCTGGAACTTCCGCAACGACGCTTTCAACCTGCCCTATGAGAGCGAGGATCCCGTCCGTTACACCCTGATCGAAGAGTGGAAGAAGACCTGCATCGAGAGCCCCTATGTCGGCTTCAATCTGGACACCGACGCCATCAAGAGCGAACTGGCTGCCATTTCCGATGTGAACGCGCAGTACGGCGTGCCGCTGCTGCTGGGCAAGGTCGAAGATGTGGATGCCAAGGTCGCCGAGTATCGTGAGATGCTGACCATGGCCGGCATCGACACCGTGATCGCCGAGGTCGAAGCGCAGCTGACCGCTTTCTTCGCCACCAAGTAATTCCCGCAAACGGCTGTTAAACCAAAACAGGCAGGCAGCCTTCCCGGATGAGTGATCATACGGGAAGGCTGCCTTTTTATAATATCGGGACGATCCCCGGATAAAGTTTCTTCAGCCGACCCATTCGACCGTATACGGCGTATCCGAATAGCCGACCCGGTCAAAGCCCCGGATCAATTCACTCAATGTCATCTCTCCGAACAGTTTGTTTCCGGTCTCGTTCAGATGCGTGATCACGATCCCCGCCCTGACTCCGGGGAGGGATCTCCGTGTTGCTTCCAGATCGGAAAAGATCCTCCCGCGAACTTCGTCACCGTCAAACCGACCGTAGCGAAGCGTCTGCTGGAACGGATTCGGTACATTCGTCCGATCCATGATACACGGCGAAATGTCGCTCACCGGGCACTCGGTCGGAAACGGGCCGGCGCCATGGCGGGTCAGATAGGTCCGGGTAACATACAGGATCTCTGTCCGGACATCCCCGAGTTCGGCGATCCTTCGGGCGCTTTCGTATGATGTGGTATGGCTCGGTGTCAGATGAGGATCGCGGTCGATCTTTCCTTCGTCCAGCGCGAGTCCCTGTCCCGCTTCAAACACGAAATACGCGTATTCCGCGGCTGTTTCCTTCCATCCCGCCGAAAGCTCCGTATCGGCGATCATCTTCCGGATATCCACCCACGCGTGTTCGATCAGCCCCTCGCTCCGCAGGATCTCCTTCCACTCATCCGGACAGGTGAAACCGGCCTGTGCGATACGTTCAGGCACATATTCCGAGGCAATTTTCCGGCAATAGCCGGCGAACGCGGAATAATCCAGCCGGATCAGGTCCCCCCATCGGAGGGCCTGATCCGCCGTTTCATAACGTTTCCGGGTCTCGAATATTCCCAGACCGCAGGATCCGTGACGGTGTACTCCCCGTGCTTCCTCTATGATCTGATTCAGGATCATATCATAAGGCAGCGTGACCCTGCATGCCGGATGAATGATCGTCCGGAGGCACGCCCCCGGAAAATCAGCCGCCAGTTCTTCGCGTTCGCGGCAAAAGACAGTCGGGTTGATCATGAACGCGGCGTCCGCATAGGTCACCGCGCCGGCGGCGCATCCGGACCCGAAGTGCTGAAAGACATGTCTTCTCCCGTCCGCCGTTTCAACCGTATGACCCCGTTGCGGACCGCCGTTGATCAGGATGTTCAGGCAGGTCGTACCGCAGTTCCGTACGGCGTTGTAAGCGGTAAGTCCCTTGCCTTCATCTCCGTAGTTGCTTCCGATCACGACCGAGGCCTGTCTCATATCGTTTCCCTCCCTGCCGTTTACCAGGTGATCACATTTCCGATCCCCGCCATGCCGGTCTTGCTTCCGGTCTTTTCATCGTCTCTGCCGGCATCCCGGCAGATCGCTGTTTCCCCGCGCTGTTTTTCCGAATGCGCGGTCACGATCCGCACGATCGCGTCGGAGATCTCTTCGACCGTCACGTTCACCAGATGACCCTGTGGAAGCTGTGTCCCGAAGGATTCCTGTACCCGGGGCCACCAGGGATCCCCGGCACGGTGGTTGACATGCAGATGCCAGATGTCATATTTCCGGATCGTTTCGTTGTACAATCCGTCCGTTTCGATATCCGTCTGAACCGCGTCCCCCGTTGCCGCGGCCAGCGGCTGCGCAGGCAGATACGGATTCAGCGGTTCGTCCCCCATGGTTATGATCAGGCCCCTTGCCCCGCGCTTCCGGCAATCCAGGCGGGTATGATGAAGGCCCATATACCATGCTGCCGTATAGGATTCAAAAAGATTGCTTCCGCCACCGTGCTCCATGTACACCAGATCCAGCTGTTCAGCGATCCGGATATCGGATTCAAACTGGGAGATCTGGATCGGCGCGCGGTCATAGGCGAGATCTCCGATCCCCATGATCATGAATTCGACATCCCTGACACTGTCATACAAACGTGTCATCACCTCATTCATTTTTCTTGCCACCTGGGCGGACGCCGGTCCCATGCTTCCGGTCACATCAAGCGCCAGGATCACCGGAATGCTTTCCGGATGCTCTGCCGAATCGCAGCATTCGCGCATCACATTTCTCGGGTCCAGCCTGGGATGCAGTCCGTACTGTCTGAACAGCTGACCATCCGTATACCGGCTGTCCAGCGTCCCGTCCGCAGTCACGATCCGGCCGTTTTTTGTGCTGTAACTGATAAATTCGGATCTTGTCCATCTTCCGTATCCCATCATCAGACCTCCTTTTCATCCTCATCCGCCGGCTCATCGAACAGCCCGTCAAACAGATCTTCCTTCCCGTTCATCATCAGAAGCGGCAGCAGCATATCGCTGCCGGTTGTGTTCTGTTTGCCCCTGAGCATGGAAGAAAGCATTACATATTTCATCATTTTGCTCATTCCTTTTTTCCCGCCGATCCCGTTCCGTCCGAATATGGATACGATCCGTCCGAACATATAGCTGTTTCCCATCAGCACATGGTGTTCGGGCAGCAGCTGTTCCACGGTCATATCCTCGTAGTTGATGACTTTGATAATGTCATTCCCGGCTTCGACCACACAGCGGGGCCTCCCGCCGGCCAGAATGATATCCCCCGCGCGGACCTTGCCGGCAGGCAGCACAAAGAAACAATCCTCACCGATATCCAGCACAAAGTTGTCACAGTTTTTCAGCTGCCCGCTGGATGCATCGTAGGTACGGTACCCGGATCCGGTCCTGACCGCGATATGCCCGTCCACCGACAGTCTGCACAGCCCCGGTGCCACTTTTCCGCAAATTCCGTCAAACATACCGGACATGATGGTTTACCTCCTTCGTTTTTGTCGTTATTGCGAAGAGCCGATCAAGTCTTTGTCTGTCCCCCGTTCATTTCCGGAATAAAGATACAGGTGGATCAGGTGTATATGAAACGGTCCGGTCGCGATCCGGCCCGCTGTTCACCGGCTGTACGCCGGATGATCCGTGCTGACATCCGTCACCTGTACGGTGCCCTTTTAGGATCAATCAGATATTATCACAATGATAATATTAAATCAATAGTATTATTTACATTTTTTCAGAAATCGATCGTCCGCCCCGGTTCCTTTTTCCACGGATGACAATCCGGATCATCCGGAGTACAATATGACCGTGAATCATTACTTTATCGGAGACGGATCTATGCGTATCGTTACACTGATCGAAAACTCCCCCGGAGACCGCGGCTGCGCCTTTGAGCACGGTCTGAGCCTGTATGTCGAAACGGAGCGTCACCGGCTGCTGATGGATACCGGCGCGGGCGGCGCTTTCCTGGGCAACGCGGAAAAGCTGGGCATTGACCTCGGGCGCGTTGACACCGTGATCCTGAGCCACGGCCACTATGACCATACCGGCGGCGTGCGGGCTTTTGCAGCCGTTGATCCGCAGGCGGTCATTTATCTCCGCGCGAACGCGGACGGCGCGTTTTATCACGGGGAAAAGTATATCGGCATCGACCGGGCGATCCTGTCGCTCCCGCGGCTGCGGAAGACGGAAGGCAGCCTCGTGATCGATGATGAGCTTTCCCTGTTCACGGATGTCACCGGCAGCCGCTGCCGGCCGGAGAGCAACCTTGAGCTCTCCCGCAGGGATCCGGACGGCTCCGTGCGGCAGGATGATTTTTCCCATGAGCAGTATCTCGTCATCCGCGAGGGCGGCAGGCATGTCCTGCTGTCCGGCTGCGCGCATAACGGGATCCTGAATATCCTGGACCGGTACCGCGCGCTTTATCACGGGGATCCGGATCTGGTCATCTCCGGTTTCCACATGAAGAAGAACGCGGAATACACGGACGCGGAGCTCCGCACCATCCGTTCGATCGCCGCGGAACTGAAGCGGACGGATGCCGCGTATTACACCGGTCACTGCACCGGTGATCCCGCTTTCGGCATCATGCGTGAGATCATGGGAGATCAGCTGAAGCGTATCCGCAGCGGGGATGAGATCATTTTCTGACGGATCCGACTTTGTGATCTCCGATCCGGCGCACTTCTATGACCGCGAATACCTGACCGAATGGATCCATCAGCTGCCCTGATCCGATACAGCAGCATACAGCACGGGCGCCGCGCAAAAACGCGGCGCCCTTTTTCACGGCGAAACCGTCTGAACAGGCGGCAAATCCCGCCCGTGTTTTTCTGTTTGCCGAAGACCCTCCTGTGTCTCAGAAATCCACCAGCCAGATGCCGATGGAAACGCGTGTGAAGCTGCCCTGCTTCTCGATGCGGTCTATCTTCGCGCTCAGCATCTTGCCGGCATCCAGCAGCCGCGCGAAGATGACATTGTCCTTCTCCGGCACGTAGCCGACCTTCTTCTTTTTCTCGCTGAACAGCATGATCGCGTTATCGTCAAACTTGTTCTTTTCCCGCTGCAGCGTCAGCTTCTCCCCCACCCGTATCTCCTCCAGCACGGACGGATCCGCCAGATGCGTTGTACCCGCCACGTAGGAATCAAACAGGTGTATCTCCCTGATCAGGGGTTTGATCAGCTCCCCCAGCCCGGTCTCACCGGTGATGGAGAGCATTCCGCCCGTGTCCGTGATGATCGCCTTGTCCGGCATATTCGCTCAGCTCCTCATAGCAGTGTTTCCAGATGTTCCGCCAGCTGCTTCCTGTATTCCTCATATTCCCCGATCTCTTTCCTGATCGAGGCTTTTTTCTTTTCCACGCGCTCCGGATCCTCCAGGATCTCCTTCAGCGTGTACGGTTCGGTCGTTGTCAGCCTGCCGATCCGCGTTTCCAGCTCGCCGATCTTTTCCTCAATATCATCGACAACGACCACGGCGCTGCTGCCGCTGATCTCGTTCAGCGCCTTTGAGGCCAGCACCTCCAGACCCTGGAGCTCCGTCAGGTCATTGCACCGGTAGGCGATCATGACCCGCTGAAACAGATCATACAGCACAGGATCTTCCTTCGTCAGCGGATTGATATCCGGGTGCAGCTTTTTGGCCAGCCGGCGGTAGATCGCTTTCACCTTTTCGACCTGCATCGGGGATACAGGCTGCATTTTTTGGCTTTTCTCCCACGCCTGCACCATATCTTCCAGCTGCAGGCGGTAAGCCGCCATCTGCACCTTCAGATACCCGTCCATTGCCGTGCGGTCCGGCTGTTTCCCCCGGTTCCGCTTTTCCTGACACCAGGCAATGGCTTTTTTCAGGCGGATGCACTCTATTTTGCCCTGAAACAGTTCATTGTTCAGCTCGCCGAAGACGCGGATATAGGCCTCCTGAATAAAATACGCTTCCTTTTCCAGCTGATCATACTGCAGCAGCAGCTCTTCATACCGGTCATAATCAGCACTCGCGATCCTTATCAGTTCCATTCATTTCACCTCAAAATCATACAAGCTTCCGTATTGTGATGTCAGCCAGTCATCGTCCAGCCGGGCTTTGTTGAAAAAGCTGTCCGGATCGCGGTACCAGTTCTCATCAAACCGGATGGCGATCGTTCCGTCTTCCTCCTCCGCCGCTTCCACCTCGTGCGTCTCCCCGTCATACATGAAAGTGATCAGGCAGGGCCGCTCCAGAAAATGATACAGGTCATACAGATCCCCGGGATCCGGATCCGGCGCGATCAGCTGATACAGGTCATGGATCAGCCATTTCATGATGCTCAGGTTGCCGAAGAAATGGTTATACATGATCCTCTGCGCCAGAAAGTCCCTCGCGTAGAAATACAGGCGCACCGCTTCCTTTATCTCCCCCTGCTCCGTGCGGATCTTCGCCAGCCGGGTGAACACCTCCGGCACGGGATCGAACACGTCCCGCAGACCCTTCACCCGCTCATACAGTTCCTCGATGATCTCCCGGTACTTGTCCGTGTCCTTTTCAACATAGTACCCGTTCCGGTACATATCCGCCAGCTTATAGGCGGAAACAAGATGCCCGGCCTCTTTGCCCAGCGTGAAGTAATGAAACGCCTTCTCATAGTCCTTCACCCCGGTGCGCCCGTAATACCACACATACCCGAGGCATTCATAGGCCGGTATATACTTGTATTCCGCCGCCATCTCATAATACTTCAGAGCCAGGTCATAATCCCGCGCGCCGTAATAATAGCCGCCGAGGCTCATCATCGCCCGGGGATCATGCGTTTTTTCGATCAGGAAGCCGGCCGCCTCCGTATAAGTGAAGATCTCGTCCGGATCGGGACTTTCGTTGCTTTCGAACACTCTCATGATCTGTTCGGCTTCACGTATCGTCATCTCTCATGCTCCTCCGGCCGGTCAGCTGAAACGGTCATCTTTTTCATATACACAGTTTAACACAATCATGATCGGTCAACAAGCAAATAAGACCCGTTTATGCCCGGATCAGGCATAAACGGGTCAGATCGGTAACATTTTCCGCCTATTGTTTTCAGCCTGCACCCCCTGCAAGTACCGGAAAGATGTCAGCACGGACGGTTTGTGTTCAAATAACGCATTTGAAAAAGCCTCGCTTTTATGCTATATTTTATGTAATCAGCCGCGTTATAACACAGATCAGGGTCTGCGATCGGAGAGGTGCGGGAACGATGATCGGATTTTTCAAAAATATGGAACGGGCCTTCAGGGATCTGGGAAACAAGACCGCGCTGCGCATGGATGACGACAAGGGCAGCATGACCTACAGCGAACTGGACACGTATTCCGGAAAAGTATACCGGTTTCTGAAGGAGAACGGTATCGGCCGCGAGGATGTCGTGATGATCTGC
>JAUNQH010000003.1:0-14590 GCA_030536295.1 Clostridia bacterium
GTCGGGGTGAAGGGATTCGAACCCCCGGCCCCATGCTCCCAAAGCACGTGCGCTACCAGACTGCGCTACACCCCGGTACACATCCTGTAAGTCGAGCCTTACAAGCGGCGAAAATTAATATACACGATTCCGTATTATTTGTCAATGACTTTTTTTCGTTTTTTACAGCTTCCCGCGACAAAGAAAAAACGGGAGAAGATTTCAGCTCTTCTCCCGGATATATGTCCTCTGCAGACAGGCCGTGATCATGGATCCGCCGAACCGCTTTCTCAGCTTTCCGCGGGCTCCGGATCACCGCCGAGCTTCATCGCGATCAGCACGCCCGCCACCAGCGCCGCGATGCTCGCGATGCAGATCCAGACATTGAATCCTTCATAAATGCTCGTGTCCATCAGGATCACGACCGGGCTGGCCACGACCATTCCGAGGATCGCGCAATATGTACGGCCCTTCCAGTGCTTCAGCAGGAATTCGATCAGCTTCGCGATGGCGAAAATGCCGAACACGATGCCCAGACCGAAAGGCAGCAGGATCCCGAGGTTGCGCAGGATCATTTCACCGCCGCCGCCCGTAAGGCCCTTCAGCAGATCCGGCAGCGCGCCGGTCACGATCGGCTCATAATAGCCGAGCGTCTTCAGCATCATGCTGCCGCTCACACCGGGGATCACCATCGTGGCGGAAGCGATCGTGCCAAGCAGGAACAGTTTCACCACCTCAAACACGCTCAGCCGGATCTCGGTGCTGTTGTTTGCCTCGATCGCCTTCAGCACCACCACCAGCGCAAAGAAAAGGATAAAGACGAGGATACCCTGCCAGCCGATCTTCTCCCCTTTCAGCTCCTTCAGGATAAACGGCAGTGAGCCGAGGATCAGCCCGATAAACAGCGCGTTGGTCGGCAGCGGGAATTCACGGAAAGCGATCTTCAATCCGACGGCGCCCGCCAGAATGGCGATCACCATGCCGATTCCGTAAGGCAGCAGGATCTTCACGCACTCCTTGAATTTTTTGAACAGATTGTTGATGCTCCAGATCAGCTTGTCATATATGCCCATGGACACCATCATCGTACCGCCGCTGACGCCCGGGATCACATTGGCAAGGCCGATCACCATGCCGCGCAGCACATCAAGAAACCATTTCATTCTTCAACCCTCCGGTCCGTATTCATCGTCTTCGGCCGTCGTGTCAAACGAGGACGCGAGGCTTTCTGGTGAAAACCGCGGGTCAAATGCCAGCTGCGCCAGCCTGTCCTTCGGCACGACCGTGTCCGTTCCGAGACAGTCCGTACAGCGGTATCCGCACTCCTGGCACACACAGCCGAGATGATCGCTCTCCGCCTGCACCATATAGTCGCCGCATTCCTTGCAGCTGCACCGCATACGCATTCCTCCCGCGCATATAATGATCGTATTATACAATGCTTGGCCGGGTAAAAGCAAGCCAAACAAATACCCGGACCGAAAGGCCCGGGCTGAGATATATCTTCAATGTGTTATTTCCGCATTTACGTTTTTACGCTTCAGGCTCCATCAGACCGAGGTCGCCGTCCTGCCGCAGATACAGCACATTGGTCCTTTCCGTATCGATATTCACGAAAACGAAGAAGCTGTGGCCCAGCAGTTCCATCTGCAGTACGGCATCCTCCACGGACATGGGGCGCACCGGGAAGGTCTTGTGCTTTACGACCTTGCGTTCTCCTTCTTCGGCAGCCTGTTCCTCCTCAATATACTCCGGCACCGCGTCGGTGAATGCGTCCTCGCGCAGCCGCTTGCTCAGTTTCGTGCGGTGGCGGTGGATCTGGCGTTCCATCTTGGCCAGTGCCTGATCGATCGCCAGGAACAGATTATCATCCGCGGAAGACTCGCTGCGGAGAATGACGTTGTTTCCCATGGGAACGGTAATTTCAACAACACGGCGGTCGTTCTTTTCCTTTGTCATCTTGATCTGCATTTCCGTATCCGGGAGCAGATAACGGCTCATCGTGTCGGTTTTTTTCTCGATCCTCTTGGTGATGCCCGGGGTCACTTCCATATTGCGCGCGTTGATGGTCAGTTTCATATTACGGGGAACTCCTTTCAAAATCAGATCTTCATCCCTGAGGGAAAACCGGGGTTGTGGAAATACAGCGGATCCGTTTTACTTCCGCCGCGAAGAAATGTGTGCCATCGGCACCACGTCCTTCCGTTTTCTTCTGGTGTACTATTTCGACACGATTTTGGGGTTTCCTGCATGTTCTGTATTTTTTCACTTGTTTTTTTACCGTTTGTCACAAAGCATTGAAAAAACAGCCTTCGTCTTGATTCATCATGCGCACTGTGGGATAATGAAATATGAAATAATCCCGATCGGAAGTGACCGCTTATGAAACTGACTGAGCTGTTCAAAAGCGAAAAACCGCGCCTTTCCTTTGAGGTCTTCCCGCCGAAGACGGATACTGCCTTTGAGAGCGTCCGCGCCGCGACCGAGGAGATCGCCGCGCTGAAGCCTTCTTTTGTCTCCGTAACATATGGTGCCGGCGGCGGCACCAGCAAATATACGCTTTCGATCGCGGAAAACATCATGAAAACGCACGGTGTGCCGACGCTCGCCCATCTGACCTGCGTTTCCTCCACAAAGGAAACGGTCCGCGAGCGCATCGCGGATATCCGGGCCGCCGGTATTGAAAATGTCATGGCGCTGCGCGGCGATATACCGCCGGAATCAGCCGGTATCGCGCCTGTGCATGATTACCGCCACGCCATCGAGCTCGTCCGCGAGCTGAAGGAGACCTGCCCCGATCTGTGCATCGGCGGCGCCTGCTATCCGGAGGTCCATCCCGAAAGCGCGGACAGCGTCCAGGACATTCGTTTCCTCAAGGAAAAAGTAGATGCCGGCTGTGATTTTCTGACAACGCAGATGTTCTTTGACAATCAGCTGCTGTACCGTTTCCTGTACCGTATCCGCGAAGCCGGGATCACCGTGCCCGTCATTCCGGGCATCATGCCGATCACAAACGCGAAGCAGGTCGACCGTGCCCTGAAGCTGAGCGGTTCATTCATGCCCACAAGATTCAAGAGTCTGGTCGACCGTTTCGGCAATGATCCGGAAACCATGAAGCAGGCCGGTATCATCTACGCGACCGATCAGATCATTGACCTGTATGCCAACGGCATCCGCAATGTGCATGTATACACCATGAACAAGCCGGATGTCGCCGCGAAGATCATGGAAAATCTGTCCGCCATCATCGGATAATGACCGGAGGGCTGTATATCGTGAATATTCTTGAGTATATGAAAGACCGCGTACTGTTGCTCGACGGCGGCATGGGCACACTGCTGCAGCAGGCCGGTATGCGTCCCGGTGAAAGATCCGAATCCTGGAATCTTTCCCATCCGGAAGAAGTAACAAAGATCCATCGTGATTATCTGGCGGCCGGCAGCAATGTCATCACATCGAACACGTTCGGCGTCAACGCCCTGCAGTATACGGACGGGGAGGTCCGCGCGCTGGTCTCCGCCGCAGTCGCGTGCGCGCGTGAAGCGCAGCGGTCCTTCGCCGGGGCGGAACCGTCCTGGGTCGCGCTGGATATCGGGCCGACCGGTCATATGCTGAAGCCGCTGGGCGATCTGGATTTCGAAGATGCCGTGAACGCGTTCGCTTCCGCGGTCCGTGCGGGCGTAAGCGCCGGGGCCGACCTGATCCTGATCGAAACGATGACCGACAGCCTTGAAACAAAGGCAGCCCTGCTTGCCGCGAAAGAGCATTCGGATCTGCCTGTATTCGTATCCAACGCGTACAATGAAGACGGCCGGCTGCTGACAGGCGCTTCACCCGCTGTAATGACCGCCATGCTGGAAGGAATGGGAGCCGATGTCATCGGCGTCAACTGTTCCTTCGGTCCGGATGTGCTCGCGCCGGTCGTGCGGGAATACCTGAAGCACGCGTCCGTCCCTGTCCTGTTTGAGCCCAATGCCGGGCTGCCCAGAATGGAAAACGGCACCGTCATGTATGATGTGGATCCGGAGTCATTCGCGCTTCAGGTCGCGGAGCTCGTACGCGAAGGCGTACGCGTAGCCGGCGGCTGCTGCGGCACGACCCCCGCCCACATCGCGGCGCTGAAAAAAGCCGTGGCGGACATCCGGCCCGTTCCGGTCCTTCCGAAGGAGGAGACCGTTGTCACTTCCGGCACAAAAGCCGTTTATTTCACGGATGACCCGCTGCTCATCGGCGAGCGCATCAACCCCACCGGCAAAAAGCGTCTGAAGCAGGCGCTTCAGGAGCATGATATCGCGTACATTCTCGAGCAGGGCACCGCGCAGGAGGAAAAGGGCGTCCACCTGCTGGATGTGAATGTCGGTCTTCCGGGCATCGATGAAGCCGAACTGCTCACCTCTGCCGTGCGCGAGCTGCAGGCCGTAACTTCCCTTCCCCTGCAGATCGACACCGCGCTGCCCGAAGCCATGGCAAGCGCCATGCGCGTATACAACGGCAAGCCGCTCGTCAACTCCGTAAACGGTAAAAAAGAGAGCATGGACGCCATCTTCCCGCTGATCCGCAAATACGGCGGCACGTTGATCGCCCTGACGCTGGACGAATCCGGGATACCCGCGGATGCCGCGGGACGCGTGAAGATCGCGAGAAAGATCCTGCGCGAGGCCGCAAAATACGGCATCGGCAGAAAAGACATCGTGTTCGACACGCTGACAATGACCGTCAGCGCCGCGCCGGACGCGGCGAAAGTCACGCTGGACGCGCTGGAAACGGTGCGCGGGCGTCTCGGCTGTCATACTTCACTCGGTGTTTCCAACGTTTCCTTCGGCCTGCCGGACCGTGAAAACGTAAACTGCGCGTTCTTCTCCGCCGCGCTGGAGCGCGGGCTCTCCGCCGCGATCATGAACCCCAACTCGGACGCCATGCTGCGGGTCTGGCGCGCGTACCGCCTGCTGCACGGGCAGGACGCAAACTGCGCGGAGTGGATCGTATCGGCATCGTCCTCCGCGGCGCCGGCCGCGGCACCGTCCGCAACCGAAACCGCGGACCTGTATACGGCGATCATCCGCGGGCTGAAGCAGCGCGCCGAAAAGGCAGCCGCGGAGATGCTCGCTTCCGTTGCCCCGATGGATGTGATCAACGGCACCGTGATCCCCGCGCTCAATGAGGTGGGGAAAGGTTTTGAAAAGCAGACGATATGGCTCCCGCAGCTGCTGATGAGCGCTTCGGCCGCGTCCGCGGCATTCGCGTCCGTCAAAGCCGCGATGACCGCCGCGCCGTCGCGCGGTACGAAATGCCGTTTCGTGCTGGCCACCGTAAAGGGGGATGTGCATGATATCGGCAAAAACATCGTGCGCCTGCTGCTGGAGAATTACGGTTATGAAGTCACGGACCTCGGCAGGGATGTTCCGCCGGAAACGGTCGTGGAGACCGTAAAGAAGCTGAACGCCCCGCTGGTCGGTCTTTCCGCGCTGATGACCACCACCGTGCCCGCCATGGCGGAAACGATCCGCTTGCTTCGCGCGGAAGCGCCGGAAACCAAAGTTGTCGTCGGCGGCGCGGTACTGACCGAAGATTACGCCGCGGCGATCGGTGCGGATCACTACGCGCCGGACGCGATGGACACCGTCCGCTGGGCGGATCGCGTCACTTCCCGCCTCAGATGCTGATCAGATATACGCCGGCCCGCAAATACGGGCCGGTTTTCCGCATGATCGACATTGTGGAAATCGCCCGGACGCGATATACTGTGTTATAAAGCAAAGTATCGTGCAGAGAACCATATGATCCTCCGGGATCCCTGTTTCCGGAAACGCCGCCGTTTACCACACGAAATAAGGAGCACTCATGAAAAGCATCAGAAGCGTTTATAAGATAGGCAACGGACCATCCTCCTCCCATACGGTCGGTCCGTATAACGCGGCTCGCATCTTCCGTTCCCGGTTCCCGGACGCGGACCGGTTTGAGGTCACCCTTTTCGGCAGCCTCGCCCACACCGGAGAAGGTCACAGCACAAAGAAAGCCATTCTGTCAGCAATGCCGGGCGCGGATGTACTTTTCGACAAGGAGACAAAAGACCTTCCCCATCCGAACACCATGCTGTTCCGCGCGTTCAGGGGAAATGAAGCGATCGGGGAAAAACGTATCCTGTCCGTCGGCGGTGGCTCGATCCGCATTGAAAATGAGGAAAGTGACGAGGAAAGCGAAGTCTATCCCGAAAAGAATTTCTCTCAGATGCTGGACTGCTGCCGGTCCCGACGGATCACGCTTGCTGAGTTCATCAGCCTGCGTGAAGGCGCCGGTCTCAGGGATTATCTGCGCGAGATCTGGCATGCCATGGAGGATGAGGTCGAACGCGGGCTCCGCGCGGAAGGTATCCTTCCGGGCGGCCTGAACATCACCCGCAAGGCAAGATCGCTTTACAGCAAACGCTGCTATAACGAATCCTCCGATATCGCCATGAACCGTGTCATCGCCTCCTACGCGTTTGCCGCCTGTGAGGAAAACGCGGCCGAGAATGTTGTCGTCACAGCGCCGACATGCGGCGGCTGCGGCGTGATCCCGGCAGTGCTTTACTACATGGCGCATGACCGCGGTTATCCGGAGGAGGAGATCCTGGACGCGCTCTCGGTCGCCGGACTCATCGGCAATGTGATCCGCACCAATGCCAGCATCTCCGGTGCCGAGTGCGGATGTCAGGCGGAAGTCGGCAGTGCCTGTTCCATGGCCGCCGGAGCGCTGGCCGCGCTGTACAGGCTGTCGCTCGATCAGACGGAGTACGCGGCGGAAGTCGCCATGGAGCACAATCTCGGGCTGACCTGTGATCCGGTGCACGGTCTGGTGCAGATCCCGTGCATCGAGCGGAACGCGGTCGCCGCCATGCGTGCCGTCAGTTCCGTCAATCTTTCGCGTTTTCTGGCGGAAACACGCAAGATCTCCTTTGATGATATTGTGGACACCATGTACCGCACCGGGAAAGATATGAATGAAAAATACAGGGAAACAAGTCACGGCGGTCTCGCGGTGATGTATGCCGAAAAAGAAAAAAGCGGAATGAGGGAATAAACAGCCATGAAGAAAGCCGTCATATTTGATTTCTATGAAACGCTCGTCCGCGAGCATGATATGAATTTCAACCGGGCGCTGGAACTGCTGCATGAACGGTATCTGTCCGCATACTGCACGTCCGGGGAACTGAAAGCATACGGCACCGTGACCCGGCAGAAGTATCTGGATCTCCACGCCGAAGGAAAGGAATATGCCCTGATGCGTGAGGAGATCCCGGATCTTCTGCATCATTTCGGTGCCGATATCACGATCGATGATCCGGACTTCGAATATGAATTCATGAGACTGGAAAGCGATACCCGCCTGCTGCCCGGCGTTCGTGAGCTGCTGGAAGATCTGACGGAAAAGGATGTAAATGTCTATATCCTGTCCAACAGCATCTTCACCGCCGGCACGATCCGGAAATACCTGGCCGGTCAGGATGTCCTGCAGTACTTCAGCGGTGTGATCTCCAGCGCCGGTCCCGGCGTCATCAAGCCGGACAGCCGGCTTTTCGACGAAGCGGTCAGAATGGTCGAAAAGGATATTCCCGGCATTGAACGAAATGATATCGTATTTGTCGGCGATACCTATGAAACAGACGCCGCCGGTGCCTGCGCCGCGGGGCTGCGCGCTGTGTGGCTCAACCGTACGGGCACCGAAAATACGCGGTGCCTGCCGGTCCGCGTGATCTCCGATATCGCGGAAGTCATGAGCATCGTATTTCCGGGCACCATCTGCTGCATCGGCGACAGTCTCACCGAAGGCGACTGGGGCATTATACCCGGGCTTTTCAAGCCGAACGTGCATGACATCAACTATCCGTGGTATCTTTCCCGGATGACCGGCGCCGAGGTGAAAAATTTCGGCCGCTGCGGCTGGAAAGCTTCCGATGTGCTCAACTGGTACAAAGGCGGCGGTTTCAGCGTAAAGGGTGCCGAAAAGGTCATCATCCTGCTCGGCACCAATGGCGGACATGATCCGGAAGCGGATACGCCGGACAACCGCGCGTATATCGGGCTGATCCGCGGCGTTCAGGAAGAGGCGCCGCAGGCGGAGATCTATCTGTGCACACCGCCCAACGCCACCGAGGTGCCGGGCAAGTTCTTCTACGGCTACGCGCCGCATGTGAGGCAAAGCGTCGCGTTCGTCAGAAAAACGGCAAAAGAGCAGGGGCTGCATCTGATCGACCTTGCCGCTTCACCGCGCATCACGCCGGAAACGGAAGATGAACTGCAGCCCAATGACGGCCTTCATTTTGCCGAAAAGGGATACCGCGTGCTGGCGGAGGAAGTGCTGCGCCGGCTGTGACAAACGGACCCAAAAAAGCAAAATCTGCCGGTTTTCCGGCATATCTGCAAAATATCTGATAAGTCCGGTCCGCGCTTCTGTGATAGAATACAGATGAGAATCATCCGTACAAAATGAAAGGATCTTCATATGAAAAATCAGGCTTTCAATCCGTATCTTCCCTCCTGGGAATACATTCCGGACGGTGAACCCTATGTTTTCGGCGACCGCGTCTATGTCTACGGTTCCCACGACCTTTTCAACGGCTATGTTTTCTGCATGGGAGACTATATGGGCTGGTCCGCGCCGGTAAACGATCTTTCCGCATGGCGCTGTGAAGGCGTGACCTATCCCCGCTGCGGGGACCCAGTCAACGCGGACGGCCGCATGTGCCTTTACGCGCCGGATGTGGCGCGGGGGCCCGACGGCCGCTATTATATGTATTATGTCTATGACAAGGTCGGCTTCGTCTCCGTCGCCGTATGCGATACGCCTGCCGGTCACTACAGATTCTACGGCTATGTGCATGACAAACAGGGCCGCCGTCTGGGCGATCGTCCCGGTGATGAGCCGCAGTTTGACCCCGGCGTGATCTTTGAAAACGGAAAATGCTTCATGTACACCGGTTTCTGCGGGCATGGCGACAGGAGCCGCCACGGTTCCATGGTCACCGTGCTTGAAAGCGACATGGTCACCATTGCCGAAGAGCCGAAGTTTGTGGTGCCCGGCGCCATGTACGCGGAAGGCACCGGTTTTGAGGGACATGCCTTCTTTGAGGCATCCTCCATCCGCAGGCGCGGGGATACCTATTACTTCGTCTATTCCTCCCAGGTCATGCATGAGCTGTGCTATGCCACGGCTTCGGATCCGCGCGGTCCGTTCACCTACGGCGGCGTGATCGTCAGCAACTGCGATATCGGCATCGATTCATACAAGCCGGCTGACAAGCCGACTGCGTTTGCCGGCAACAATCACGGCAGCATTATTGAAATAAACGGTCAGTGGTATGTTTTCTACCACCGCCAGACAAATGCTTCCTGGTTCTCCCGTCAGGGGTGCGCCGAGCCGATCTTCTTTGATGAAGCCGGTCGGATCCGGCAGGCAGAAATGACCTCCTGCGGTCTGAACGGCGGTCCGCTGAAGGGTGAAGGCGAATATCCGGCTTACATCTGCTGCAACCTGTTTGATGAAAAAGAAGGTTTCATGAGCGGCGATCCCACCAGAGCCCGCGTCACGCAGGACGGCCGCGATGACGATAAGGATCCCGCGTACATTGCCCGTATGATGAGCGGCACAACGGCCGGGTTCAAATACTTTGACTGCAGCGGTGTGACCGGTATCTCCGTCATTTACCGCGGATACTGTCACGGCAGGTTCATCATCCGGAACAGCCCGGACGGTGAACCGCTGTGCGAGATTCCTGCCGAAAGCAGCAATGTGTGGGAAAAGCGTACGGCAAAATGCACCTTCCCGGACGGCGTTCAGGCGCTGTACATCACCTGGGAGGGCGGTCATGACGGTCCCCATCTGAAGAGCTTTATCTTCGAAAAAGACTGAAGCGCGCAGACATCGCGCGAAAGGAGCGGAAAATGATACAAAAACTGTTTTTCGACAATCCTCATGGTCAGTCATTTCATTATGTGCTGTATACGCCGCCGGAATTTGACGGCAGCACGCCCATGCCCCTCGTGATCTTTATGCACGGCTGGGGTGAAAAAGGAAACGAGGACGGCTCGGAACTGGACCGGCTGTTCATACACGGCTACCTGAAATATGCCGGTGAGCGCGATTATCCCTTCATGATCGCCGCGCCGCAGTGTCCTTCCGGAAAGATCTGGTGGGCATTCACCGAGTCCCTGAACGCGTGGCTGGATCATCTCACCGCATGCTTCTCCGTCGACCCGCGCCGTGTGGCGCTGACCGGTCTGTCCATGGGCGGTTACGCGTCATGGCTCTGGGCGGAGTGCTTCCCGGAACGTTTCCGGGCGATCGCGCCGATCTGCGGCGGCGGGGTCCCGGTCGGCGCGCAGGCGTTGTGCGGCATGCCGGTGTGGGCATTTCACGGAGACAGTGATACCACCGTTCCCCCACAGGAAAGCCTGAAAATGGTCTCGAAGCTGAACAGCAACGGCGGAAGCGCGAAGCTCACCCTCTATCCGGGCTGCGGACACAATTCATGGGAGCAGGCCTATCAGGATGAGGCGCTGATCGAATGGCTGGCAGAGCACACAAAGTGATCTTTCATTCGCATGCCGCGGCCGAACCGGAAAACCGGCATACCGGTTCATATAAAAGAACACAGATCGGAGGAACAATCAGATGCTGAGGATCATTCAGACTGAAAACGGACTGGTACGCGGGCTGCCCGCGGCCGATCCGCGGATCACTTCATTCAAAGGCATTCCTTTCGCGGCTCCGCCCGTGGGTGAGAACCGCTGGCGCGCTCCCCAGCCCTGTGCAGACTGGGAAGGCATCCGCGACTGCTATACTTTCGCGCCCATTTCCGTGCAGGATACACCTGCTCTCGGCACGGATATCTATTGCCGTGAGTGGCATGTGGACAGCGAGATCCCCATGGGTGAAGACAATCTTTATCTGAACATATGGACTTCAACCAGAACAGGTGATGAGAAAATGCCCGTTCTGGTGTGGTATTTCGGCGGCGGCTTCCAGTGGGGCTATACGGCCGAAATGGAATTTGACGGAGAACGTCTGGCACGCAGGGGCATCGTGGTCGTCACGGTCAACTACCGTCTGGGGGCGCTGGGTTTCCTCGCCCATCCTGAACTGACGGCGCAGCAGCCTGACGCGCCCGCCAACTTCGGTTCACTGGACCAGCAGTACGGTCTGGAATGGGTCATCCGGAATATCGCGGCCTTCGGCGGCGATCCGAAGAACATCACCATTGCCGGCCAGTCCGCGGGCGGCGGCAGCGTTATGGCGCAGATGGCCTGCAATAAAAACGAAGGCCGTTTCCAGAAGGCGATCGTACTGAGCGGCATGATCCGTCCGCCCTACGCGCCGAATCCCTTCATGGTGCCGAAGACCCTGGCCGAAGCCGAAAAGCTCGGCACCGCATTCTTTGACTTCCTGGGTGTAAAGACGCTGGCTGAAGCACGCGCGCTGGACCCGTTCTATATCCGTGATAAATATGCCGCGTTCCGTACGGATCATTCCTGCATGTTCACCATCATTCAGGACAACTGCTTCTGTGATGACGATCCGATGCTGAAGTTCGCCCGCGGCACGCGGGTCCGCGTTCCGGTCATGGCCGGCAATACGGGCAATGAGTTCTGCGCGGCCCTGCCGGCGAAGGACGAGGCCGAACTGCGTGAGATGGCTGAAAAAGTCTTCGGCGACAAAGCCGGAGCCTTCCTTTCCTTCCCCGAGGCGCATCAGAAGACCGGCATGGGCTTCGCGCCGGTCAGCGCGATCGAAAGCGCGGTCAAAGCCGCGTTCCTGGGTGAGGAAAAGCAAAAGGATCCGAATGCCTGCTACTACTATCTGTTCGATCCGGATATTCCGGGCGATGATGATCCCGGCACCTTCCACAGCTGCGATCTGTGGTTCTGGTTCGAGACACTGGCCAAGTGCAGCCGTGCCTACCGCGGGCATCACTATGACCTTGCCCGTCAGATGAGCATGTACTGGGTCAACTTCATCAGGACCGGCGATCCCAACGGCAATGACGCGGACGGCACGCCCCTCCCCCGCTGGGAAAGCTACTCCTCCGCGAACCGCGGCGAGATGCATTTCCTTTCCGAAGGCGCGGTTCCCGCGAAGGAAACAAGCGCTTTCAAATCATTCCTGAATGACGAACTGCTGAAGACGCTGGAGTAAAACCGCGCGGTACAGGCGGAGGCCGGAAATTTCCGGTCTCCGCTTTTTTGAAAAAACCCTGGCCGAACAGACGCGTTCTGTTGTACAAGCGTTGCGAATAATGATATAATTATTTATTGTGAACCGGATCGCTGTACGGCAATATCACGCGTTCACTTTCACGGAGGCTCAGATGATCTTTTCGAATCCTGTTCTGTATGCCGATTATCCGGATCCGGATGTGATCCGTGTCGGCGATACATACTATATGGTCACCACGACCATGCACATGTTTCCCGGAGGAGACATTCTTGTTTCAAAGGATCTGGTGCATTGGGAGCTCCTGTGCCACGTGTTTGCCGCACCGGACGGAACACCGGAGCAGCGTCTGGAAGGCGGGGATATCTACGGCAAGGGCATGTGGGCCGGATCGCTGAGATATCATGACGGTGTTTTCCATCTTGTGTTCGTCTGCAATGACACACACAGGACGTATCATTTTTCAGCCTCCGATCCGGCAGGCCCATGGGAAAAGCATATTATCGAAGATCGCTTTTTCCATGACTGTTCCGTGCTTTTTGACGATGACGGGCGCGTGTACATCGTTTCCGGCAACCGGGAGCTGCACCTTACGGAAATGGAGCCGGACCTCAGCCGGCCGAAGACCGGCGGGCTTGAGCGCGTCATTCTCCGCGACAGGCGTGAAAACATGCCGCTCGGTTTTGAAGGCTCCCACCTGTATAAGATCAACGGGAAATATTACCTGTTCCTGATCCACTGGGCGTCAGACGGCACAAAGCGCCGCACCGAAGCCTGCTGGTGCGCGGACAGCCTGACCGGTGAATTCACCGGACGCGATATTTACGATGATGACCTCGGCTTCTTCAATATGGGAGTTGCCCAGGGCGGTATCGTGGATACGCCTGACGGGCGGTGGTTCGCGATGCTCTTCCAGGACCGCGGGGCCTGCGGCCGGATGCCCGTACTGGTTCCCATGATATGGGAAAACGGCTTTCCGAAACTGCAGCCCGGTGTGAAAACGCTCGACCTGCCGGTTTGCGAAGGCGCTGTACATCCGCTTTACGGCTCCGATACGCTCCGTGGAGGCGCTCCTTCCGATTTCTGGCAATGGAACCACATGCCGGATCCGTCCGGCTTCGCGTTCACTTCCCGCGGATATGAAATGACCGCGCTTCCCGCGCCGGATCTCACGCACGCGAGGAACACGCTCACCCAGCGCATCTTCGGTCCGAAGGCAAGCTTCACCGTCACACTGAACGCCTCGGAGCTGCAAGCCGGCAGCCGCGCCGGTCTGTGCGCGCTGCAGGGGCGTTTCGCCGCGCTGCTCATTGAGCGCACGGACAGCGGTTTCCGTCTGGCGCTGAACAGCCGTGAAGGCACCTTTGCCTCCGCGGGACCCGTTTCGGACAAAGTACTGATCCCCGTAAATACCCCTGTTCTCAGGCTGAAGGCGGATTTCGATTTTACGGATCTGAAGGATACCGTCCGGTTCCTGTATGATGCCGGAAACGGCTGGCAGCCGGCCGGTAACGAACATAAGCTGCAGTACACACTGGATCACTTCATGGGAGCCCGTATCGCGCTCTGTGCTTTTGGCAGCGGCGGCAAAGCGGTCTTCTCTGATTTTGAATACATTCACTGATCAAAGGCAATACACAAGGAGGCAAAACACATGGACAGAAACAAACGCCCGGTAGGCAGGCAGAAGAAAGTCGTAAGCGGCGGCAAGGGTGTCGAGCGTGAGGGTGAAGGTCTCGGCACGGGCAAAGTCGGCAATGTGGATCATTCCGCGCATACGGAAAGCACCCGACCCCAGCAGACCCGTCCGCAGCAGACTAATTCCCAGCAATCCCGCCCGCAGCAAGGCGGTTTCTTCACCCAGACGCAAAGCACACAGCGGCCCGCGTCCGGGCAGACGAGACCCGCGCAGCAGAATCCTTTCGCCCAATCCCGTCCCGCGCAGCAGAGGCCCGCGTCACAGACACGCCCGCAGCAGAACACGCAGCAGGGCGTTCCCTTCGCGGCCGGCATGCAGCAGCAGGCAAAGCAGCAGACGCAGCACACCCCGCAGCCCGCGCGCCCCGCGTCCACCGTGCAGCGTTCTTCCGGCACCAAAGCCTCTTCAGGCGGCGGCAGCAAACTGTTCCTGATCATTATTGCGGCGGTCGTGCTGCTGGGCGGCGGCAAACTGACCGGGCTTTTCGGCGGCAGCGATACTTCTGATGTGTCGAATGTCATCGGTCAGGTCGTCAGCAGTTCGGGACAAACGGGCAATTCCGTTTCGTCTTCCTCGTCATCGTCCGGCAGCGATATGCTGTCCGGTCTGCTGAGCATGTTCGGCAGCGACTCCGGCAGTGTATACGATCTTCCCGGTCTGTTCAGCGGTCAGTCCTCCACGCTGTCCTCCGGTGATCTTTCCTCCCTGCTGGGCGGCATGACC
>JAUNQH010000003.1:14600-75669 GCA_030536295.1 Clostridia bacterium
CAGCCGGTTCATCCGGTTCATCCGCCGGCACGGTCTCTTCTTCCTCTTCCTCCGGCGGCAAGGTGGACAAGACCGTGGCAAAGGGGTCACGCGCCAAATATACGAAGATCAAGGGCAGCGGCAAAGACACCATCACCATCATGGTGTATATGTGCGGTGCCGATCTGGAATCCCAGAGCGGCATGGCCACCGCGGACCTGAAGGAAATGTGCGCTGCCACCATTTCCGATCAGATCAATCTGATCGTGTACACCGGCGGCTGCAGCCGCTGGCGCAACAGCGCTATATCCTCCTCGAGCAACCAGATCTGGCAGGTCAGCGGCGGCAAGATCAAGTGTCTTGAGCAAAACATGGGCAATGTGGCCATGACAACGCCGTCCACACTGAGCAAGTTCATCCAGTACGGCAAAAAGAACTTCCCGGCCGACCGGTATGACCTGATCTTCTGGGATCACGGCGGCGGATCCATTTCCGGCTTCGGTCACGATGAGAAATTCACTTCCTCCGGTTCCATGACGCTGGCCGGCATCAACACCGCGCTGACGGACGGCGGCGTAAAGTTTGATTTCATCGGCTTCGACGCGTGCCTCATGGCCACACTGGAAAACGGTCTCATGCTGAGTGAGCATGCCGACTATCTGATCGGCAGTGAGGAGACCGAGCCCGGCGTCGGCTGGTTCTACACCAACTGGCTCACAGCCCTGTCCGAAAACACTTCCATGAAGACCATTGATCTGGGCAAGATCATCGCCGATGACTTTGTCACGGTCTGCGCCCAGCAGTGCCGCGGTCAGGGCACGACCCTGTCCGTCACCGACCTTGCCGAGCTGAGCAATACCGTACCTTCCGGACTCAAGGCCTTCGCGCAGAAGCTGACCGAGTCCATGCAGGACAATGACTACGCCGCGATCTCCACCGCGCGCAACAATGCCCGCGAATTCGCCCAGTCCTCCCGTATCGACATGGTGGACGTGGTCGACTTCGCCACCCGCGTGCAGACCGACGAGGCGGACGCGCTGGCGGAAGCCGTGAAAGGCGCTGTCAAATACAACCGCGCCGGGTCCGGCATGACCAACTGCTACGGTCTGTCCGTTTACTTCCCCTATAAGAAGGTCGGCAATGTCAGCGCGGCTGTCAGCACATACAATGCCATCGGCATGGATGCGGATTATATTTCCGCCATCAGGGAATTCGCCGGTCTTGAGACCTCCGGCCAGATCGCGGCCGGCGGCAGCGGCGCCTCCGGTTATTCGGTGAACTCGCTGTTCGGTTCGCTGACCGGTTCCGGTTACAGCGCGCCTTCCTACGGTTCATCTTCCGCTTCCGGCATCTCGGATCTGCTGTCTCTCTTCATGGGCGGCGGTTCATCCACGACCGTCAGCGGCTACGGTTCATCCGCGCTGGACTTCCTTTCCGGCCGTTCCATGACGGTGGAAGAGACCGCGAACTATATCGCAGCCAATCAGTTTGATGAATCAAACCTCGTCTGGACCGAGCAGGACGGGCAGAAGGTCCTGCTTCTGCCGGAGAGCCAGTGGGATCTGGTCGAATCCGCGCTGATCAACGTGTTCTATGATGACGGCAAAGGCTATATCGATCTCGGTCTGGATACCACCGTCGATTACACCGAAAACGGCGATCTGATCGGCGCGTATGACAACACCTGGCTTTCCATCGACAAACAGCCCATCGCCTACTATTATCTGAGCTCCTGGGAGGACGGCGACGCGTACGGCATCACCGGCTATACCCCCGTCCTGCTCAACGGTGAGCAGGCAGAGCTGATCATCGTGTTCGATTCGGACAACCCGGACGGCTACATCGCCGGCGCGCGCCGCGTCTATCCGAACGGCGAGACCGACACCGTGCCCAAGACCATGATCGGCGTCGGCAAAGGCGATAAAGTCTCCTTCCTGTGCGACTATTACTCCTACAGCGGAGAATACAAGGACAGCTACCGTCTCGGTGAAGAGATCACCCTGGGCAGCACCGTTGAGATCGCCAACACGGAACTGGGCGCTGACAGCACGGTCCTCGTCACCTGGTGCCTCACGGATATCTATCAGCAGCAGCACTGGACCCCGGCACTGTAAACGAACGGCAAACGTATAAACAAACTCCGCGGCGGATCACACCCTGATGATCCGCCGCGGAGCTTCTTTGTATACTTTACTTTTTTTCTTTTACAAGATGATAGACCGGCAGCAGAGGAATAATGATCGGTGTTTTATCCGCATATTCGCGATATGCCGCCATGCTTCCGTAGCTCTTGTTCTGCCGTTTTTCAAGCCGCTGCGCGCCGTTGAACATCACATAAACGATGCACACCCAGCCCAGCGCGGCGATCAGCCATTGCCAGCCGCCGAGGATGCCCAGCCCGGATACGAACACACCGGTCCAGAACACGATCTCGCCGAAATAATTGGGGCAGCGGCACATTTTGTACAGTCCCTTCATTGCGGGCGCGTTCGGATCCGCTTTTTTCTGCGCGCTCTTCTGTTTGTCCGCGATGGTTTCCAATGTCACACCGATCACGCTGACAGCGAGACCGATCCACTCCCACGCGTCCGCCGCCGCGGCATGACCGTTCGCCAGGCGGTAGAACACGGGCGAGGTCTCCATGAAATACAGGAAAGCGACCGTGATCCAAATCGCGGCATTCACAAACACGGGCGTCTTCTTCGCGAGGTCAAACTCCGCGTTGATCTTCTTCCTGTAGTTCGCGTTCTTCAATTCCCGGATCAGGATAAAACCGCTGAGACGGAAGCCGTACGCGATCAGCAAAACACATTGGGCAATGTACGCGATGCCGCACGCCCCGCGGCTCAGACCCATGATCAGCAGGGCAGCGCCGAGTGCTGCTGTGGACATCCCATATCCGATACTCAGAAACCAGACCGTCTTTTTAAAGCCGATCGCGCAGAACACCGCGCTCACGGCCAACAGGATCCATGTTCCCTCAGGAAAAGCACTCATGTCCGTGTACCTCCTTCACATCACGCTTTGCCGAATTCTTCCTTCAGATAGGCCGCGAAGCTGTGCTCACCGACTTTTATTTCACCGACCAGGTCATGGCTCAGCGTCCACTTGCCAAACAGCATCACATCATGCTTGCCCTCTTTCTTCATCTTCGGCAGGTTGGCCAGTACATTGAACAGCCAGCCGGGAGCGTACTTGATCTGCGTGGGCTTTCCCGCCGCGTCAAAGCTCATTTTCGCCATTTCTTCATAGGTATAGGTCTCTTTGCCGCCGACGCTGTACACCTTGTCGGCATCTTCCATATGCTGTACGATGAACTGCGCGAAATCGGGACAGTCCACCACATTGGCGCGGATCTTCCCATAGCCCTTCAGCAGCTGCATCTCGCCTTTTTCGATAAACGGACGGAACACCTTCACAATATCATAGAAATATCCGGTCGGGCGGTAGATCACATAACTGATGCCGCTCGCCTTCAGATCCTGCTCAAAAAGGTATTTCGCATGCAGCATGGGCACCTTCTCCGCGCCCGGCTCATCGCAGCTGATCACGGAAATATAGTTGAACTTTTTCACGCCGGCAGCCTTTGCCTCGTTAAGCAGATTCAGGTTGCCCCTGTGATCCACATCATACGCCGTCACGGCAGTGGACGAAGTGGTCAGTCCCATCGTGGTGATCACGACATCCGCGCCGTCGCACAGTCCCTTCAGTGTCTCCGGCTTTGTCGCGTCGATCGGCACGAATGTATATCCGCCCTTCATACCGTCGATCCTGACTTCTTTCAGATCCGCGGCGATCACCTCGCTGCCGCCCGCGCACAGCGCCTTCAGGATCTCACTTCCGAGTTTGCCGAAAGCGCCCGCCAGCACAACCTTCATTGATACTCCTCCTTTGATATCGTGTTCTGTTTGACATTTGGCTGAAGACCTTTATTAAATTATATACAGATATTCGGAAAAAGTACAGCGTTTTCAATGTTTCTTTATCTTCCCCGTCTGTCTTTTTGGCAAAGGAAAAGCGGACCGGATGAAGGATCCGGGTCCGCTCAACAGGCGTCTGTTTTTACGAAAACTGTTTTCTGACCGATCTGACCGTTTTGATCATGAAGATCACGGACAGCAGAAGGCTCACCAGTTCCGCCAGCGGGAAGGCGAACCACACCGCGTCCAGACCGCCGAGTTTTCCGAGGATCCAGGCGCCCGGCAGCAGCACGACCAACTGACGGCACAGGGAGCAGATCACGCTGTGATTCGGCTCACCCACGGACTGGAAAACGGATCCGGCGATAATGCAGAACCCGGCAAGCGGGAAATGGATCGAGATAATGCGGAGCGCCCTGACGCCGATGCTGAGCATTGTGTCCGAGGCGTTGAAGATACTCAGCAGCGGTCCCGGGATCGCGAGGAACAGGATCGTGCCCGCGATCATGATGCCGACGGAAGTGATGATCGCGATCTTTACCGTATTCCACAGCCGGTCCGGCTTTCTCGCCCCGTAATTGTAGGAAATGATCGGGATCATGCCTGTATTCAGCCCGAATACAGGCATAAAGATGAAGCTCTGCAGCTTATAGTACACGCCGAAGACCGCCGTCGCGGTCTCCGTGAAGGAGATCAGGATCATATTCATGCCGAAATTCATCACCGAGCTGATGCACTGCATCACAATGCTCGGAATGCCGATGCGGTAGATCGCGCGCACGGTCGGAACATGGAATTTCAGTTTTTTCGGATCCGGATGGATCTCCGGCACTTTTTTCACAACAAGCACCATTGCCAGACCCGCGGCGACCCACTGCCCGATCACAGTCGCTACGGCAGCGCCGGCAACTTCCAACCGCGGCGCCGGTCCGAGGCCGAAAATAAACACGGGATCCAGAATGATATTCGTGATCGCGCCGGACAGCTGGCAGATCATCGCCAGCTTGCTGCGCCCGGTCGCTGTCAGCATACGTTCAAAGGTGGACTGCAGGAAGAAGCCTACAGAGAAGGTCAGGCAGATCATGCAGTACTGCCGGCCGTAGTTCCGGATCACCTCATTGTCCGTCAGCACGTTAAAGAACCAGCCGGAGCAGGTCAGCCCGATCACGGCAAACAGCAGACCCGTAAGCAGGCTCAGCAGGATGCCGGTATTGGCGGCACGGTCCGCGTTTTCCTGATCCTTCGCGCCCAGATAGCGTGACATCAGCGCGTTTGTACCCACCGCGGTGCCGATGCCGAAGCCGATCATCAGCGTCTGCAGCGGAAAGGCCAGGGATACGGCGTTCAGCGCCTGCTCACTGACGCGGGACACAAACAGGCTGTCCACAATGTTATAGCATGCCTGCACCAGCATGGAGACCATCATCGGCACCGCCGTTGTGAACAGCAGTTTGCCCACAGGCATCGTTCCCATTACATCGTTTCTGTTCTCACTCATTTGCATTTCACTCCGAATAAATAATCAACAGATGCTATTGTACCCGATAACAGCCAAAACCGCAACCTGTACGTACATCCTTTGCGCTTGACCTTTCGCCCTCCGCGCAATACAATAAACACGCGGTATGATCAAAGAAGAATAAACAGCATGTGTGCTGCAAACGATATGACATAATGCAATACCGCCATGCCGGCGCATAAGGAGACCGTTGTGAAAAGTATTCTGATCAAAGACACCACAAAAGAAGAGCGCGCCCGTATCGTCGCGGAAGCGATCGGCAATACCGAAGGCGCGTGCGACGGATGCGCCCCGGGGCTGGAGCGCATGTATGACGCGTATATCGAGGGCAAAACCGAACTGCGCGAGATCAACATGACATTCCGCGGGCATTATGTATCCGGAGCCGAAGGTCCGGACAGATCCGGCTGCGGCATTGACTGAAACGCATAAACGCGGAAAAGAGGTTTGTTTATGAAGACCGTGGATCATCGCAGCGAACACGAGCGCGATACCGAAGCCGAACGCTGGGCGGACAATGACCGCGACAGCGAGGTCTATACCGTCCGTGAGGAAACCTACCGTGACGGCAGTCTGAAGAATGAGTGCTGGAACACGGGCAGCAGACGGAATACCGAAGAGGATGACTGACCCGCGCGTTCTTTCCGGCATCCGGTGAACGATCTTTCCGATCCGCGACCCGGAAAACCGGATATTTCGTTTATTCTGTTTCCGGAGGCAGAAAATGACCCGCCTGATCCTGATCCGCCATGGAGAGAGCGACACAAACAAGACCCGCGTTTTTACCGGGCAGATGGATCCCGGTCTTTCCGGGCTCGGTTTCCGTCAGGCAGCCTGCTGTGCTCCCTATCTCAGAGCACATTATGACATCGCGGCGGTCTACGCCGCCGATCTGAAGCGTGCCGTGCAGACGGCGCGCCCCACGGCGGACCTGCTCGGTCTGCCGGTATTGACGGATCCGCGTCTGCGTGAGATCCGTGTTCCGCGGTGGCAGGGCATGAAATACGCGGATATCGCGCTGCTCGACCCGGAACCGCTTGCCGTGTGGAGCGGGGATATCGGGCATTTTGCAATGGAGGGCGCCGAATCCGTTCAGGATATGCTGACACGGTTTATCGGCGCGCTGCGTGATATCGCCCGCGCGCACCCGGATCAGACCGCCGCGGTCTTTACACACGCGACTCCGATCCGCGCGCTGCAGACATTTCTGGAGACCGGCAGTCTCGATGCGATGGCCGGTACGCCGTGGGTATACAACGCATCCCTGACTCCGGTCCTTTTCGACGGGGCTTCGTTCCGCGTCGAGGCCGTCAGTCTGACAGCGCACCTCGACGGGATGAAGACTGTACTCAAAGGCATATAAACACAGGAAAATAACGCCCGGCACATCAGGCGCCGGGAAACGAAAGGGCGTCATATCATGAGCAAACTGAGCATTCTCTTCCCGGATCAGGACCGGATCGAATACAACATGATGCCGGAGGAGACCTGGCACGATCTCGGTCTGGATACTCTGGCCGAGAAGGTCGCAAAGCTTCCGCAGGAAAGCGCGATGATCCGCCGCGTCATGACAGGGCTCACAGCCGATCCTTCCGTTTCAGCGTTCCGCGCGGATGTTTTTGACGATATTCTTCGTCACCCGGAAATACGTGAACAGCTGCTGAAGCTTCTGAAACAGGTCAAGATGTTCTATGACTACGGTGTGGTCAACCGGCATGAAGGCGATGAAGCCGGCATCTGGGATCTGATGCACCGGCTGGAAGAGTATCATGACTATGTCATTACGGTTGAATCGATCCGTGAGTGTCTCAGCAATGCCGATCTGCGATCGGACGGGCTGAAGAACCTGAAGTCCGCCATCGATGAGATCTATGCCGGAAATGGTTTTGCCGCGCTGAAGAGCGATGTGGAATCCATGCGCGTACAGGCTTCACAGGTCAGGAGTCTGACGGTCGGCATCAACCTGAATGACCGGTTTGAAGCCGTAAGCATGGGGCTGATCACCGTAAACGGCAAGCCGTTCACTCAGGCAGGACTGCTGAAAAACTTCGTCCGTTCCGTTTCCCCGAAAGATGACATCCATCCGGAGGCGGACTGGAACGGCAGCTACTCCGGTATGCCGATGGCGGACGACGGTCTTTCGCTGTTCGGCAGCATGGAGAGCTTTGCCAAAACAACCATGACCATGCGCAATCCGCTGCTCGGCATGACCATGGCCCGTGTCGCGGACGGAGACAGTCTTGCTTCCGTGCCGCGGCAGGCGGACAGCGCCGCGACCATGCTCGTTTCACGCACCGCGCGAAGATTGCGCGACACGCTCGGCAAATACGTCAACATCAGCGTAAAGGACATTGCCGATCTGATCCCCGAATTGGTCTTCTATACCCGCTGGGCGGAATATATTGAAAAGCTGACGGCAAAGGGCTGGCAATTCTGTAAGCCGGAGACCGCCGGCCGCGGAAGCGGTTCATCCCGCATGGAGGCCGAAGGTTTCTATAATCTGAAGCTGATCGGTACGGAAACACCGGATTCGGTGATCCCGAACGATCTGATATTTGACGCCGAAAAGCGCGTCTATATCCTGACCGGCGCGAACAGGGGCGGAAAGACCACCGTAACACAGGCACTGGGACAGCTGTTTCTGCTGGCGCAATGCGGTCTTCGCGTCCCGGCCGTCCGGTTTGTGTTTGACCCGGCGGACAGTGTGATGACTCACTTTCCCGCAGATGAGGACAAAACGCTGGACCTCGGTCGTCTGGGTGAGGAATGCAAGCGTTTCAAAGAATGTTTCGCGCGATGCACCGGCAGCAGCCTGCTTCTGCTCAACGAAACTTTCTCCACGACCAGCTTTGAGGAGGGCTACTATATCGCGGTGGATGCCGTAAAGGCTTTGCTGGACAGGGATGTACGCACCGTCTACAACACGCATATGCACAAGCTGGCATATGATCTCGATACGACCGTCAACACGGGAACCGGAACGGGCAGAGCCGTATCCCTTGTCGCGGAAACAAAGAACGGAGAACATTCCTTCCGTGTCAGGATCGCGCCGCCCGAGGGGCAGTCCTTCGCCCGCGATATCGCTGAGAAATACGGTGTCACATACGAATTGCTTTCCGCCCGGCAGGATCACTGAAAAGGCATCCCCGTCCGCGCAAGGTGCCCGTCATTCAGATGTACATTTGAAACCCGGCAGACCGTACGGCCTGCCGGGCATTTTTCAGTTCATTTGGTCGTTATCATTCTTCCGCGGTTCCATTCACACTTACAAAGAACAGATTGCCCAGATCGGCGGAACGGATGAAAGTGCGGTAATCCCTGAGCCTCACGATCTCTCCGTTCTTCCGCACGATACGATACGTCAGGCTTTCCTGCCCGTTCTTCCCTCTCGATGTCTCGTCAGCTCCATGTTCCCTTGTAAACGGGAAGTCATCCGGATGTACAAGCCCTCGCATGGTATTGCCCGTATACCGGATAAAATCATCCGGATTTTCACAGCCGGCCAGCCGGATCATCTGCGCGTTGCAGTATACAAGCAGGCCGTCGGCGTTATCACGATAGACAAAGAACGCACCGGGCATATTCTCGGCGATCGCGGAGATCAGCGGCATCGTATCCGCCAGGAACGTCTGTTTCCTGAGATACATAGGCGTTTTGTATTCTATATCGACCTTCGCCTGCGGCGGAAGCACCGCCACCGGGTTATTCGCGTAGTTTCTGAACATCTCACCGCAAGCTGAGAAGCACGCGAGCATCCTTTCGGAGAATGCGCCGCACTGACCGCCGACGATCATGTCAAAGGCCTGATCATGCGTATACGCCGGCTTGTAACAGCGCTCATTTGTCAGCGCGTCATAAATATCCGCAATGGAAACGATCTGCGCCGCGATCGGGATATCATCGCCCATCAGTCCGCTGGGATATCCTCTGCCGTCCCATTTTTCATGGTGATACATACAGATATCACTGGCTACACTGATGTACTTGTCATCCCAGATCCCGGACATCTTCCGCACGATCTCGGCTCCGCGGGCGGAGTGCTCTTTCATCCGCGCGAACTCCCCGTCTGTCAGCTTTCCGGGCTTCAGCAGCACATTGTCGGGAATCGTGATCTTGCCGATATCATGCATCGCCGACGCATGAATGATCGTCTGCACCTTTTCTTCCGTCAGACCGTATCCGGGGCATCTGGCCATCACACAGCGCGCGAGGATCTCCGTAAAGCCCTTGACACGGCGGATATGCGATCCGCTTTCCGCGCTGCGGCTTTCCACCAGATCAGCCATCAGTTCAAGCACATTATTGCTGATGTTGTTCAGTGTGGTGTTTGCTTTCATCAGGTCAGCCGTGCGTTCTTCAACGATCCCGGTGATCTCCTCCTGACGGCGCAGTTCCCTGCGGGTCTCCTCATCCGTGTTGCGCAAGCCGGAAATGATCGCGTTCATGTTTCCGTCAGCGTCACGGACCGGCGTAAATTTCATCTGATAATACGCGTACTCATCCGTACCGTTATCAACTCTGAAGCTCACGAAATACGAGTCACTGTGCTTCAGATTTGTAAGGATCACCTCACACGTGGTCTTCGCGAGGAACGCGGTCCGGTCCACCGGCGCCACAAAGCGGTCAGCCAGCAGGTGGAGCCTGTCCATATAGCTTTGTACCTGCTCCCATTCAGGAATGATCTGCGTCAGTTTTCTGCTGACTCTGTAGGGAACCGCGACGTCCCACGCCTTTTCCGGTTCAATATGCACATAGCTGATGCTCTCAAAATCCTGACTGAAGCTGTCGATGATCGCCTTGGATTCCAGCTGTTTTTCTTCGCTTTCCAGCTTTTTGCGCAGCAGCCAGTCATCATTGATGTTCAGCAGACCGATCACAAAATTATCCAGACTGCTTCTGGCCGGAGAGATCTTGATCCGGTAATACTCCGTCTTTCCGTTATGCACAAGGCGGAAGTTATGATAGCATGCCTTGCCCTGGGAAACATATCTCCTCACGCGTTCCAGGGACGTGAATCTGCGGAAGTCATCATAATCCTCCGGCAAAACCGCGTTGCGGAAAAAAGCATCAAGCCGCTCCGATCCGGACAGGGCCGGATCAAGCGCGTCGATCAGCGCGTCAAACTCCGCGGTCGACCTTATTCTGAAAAGGGTCTTCTGTTTGATATCAGCATATACAACGTAGTCATAGTCCTCGGAAAGGCTGTCCAGCGTGGATGCCAGACCCGCTTCATGCTGTCTGCGGCGCTGTTCCTCCTGTTCCTGGAAAAGAGCATTCTTCTGCTTGGCCATGTAACGCGAAATAGCCAGACTCAGTATCCTTGCGAATTCGGCCAGCGTACCGCGTTCAAGATCGGAAAACTTATGTGGACCGGCGGTGTAGTGCACGGACAGCAGCCCCACAGGCATGTCATCGCAGTAGACCACCCGGGTCAGCCTTGCCCGCACAGGACATCCCGGCGCCGGGAGAACATCATCCTTCACGAGCAGACTGTCATTGATCTCGATCACGCCGTCCGCGTAGACCTGATGACCCGGATCGGCATACACGCATTTCTGCCGGCAGCCTTCCGGCATACGGGCGGCAGACGGTATATCAGACACAAACCGGGTTCCGTTGTTGTCATTATACGTGACCTGATCCGCGGCATACAGCTGCCTCAACGGTTCCGCAAACACCTGCAGCATCTCCACCGGGTCGCCTTCATGGGTGGACATATATCCGGTCACATCCGCGCGCAGCTTTTCATGCGCGTACTGCTGCGCCTGTTCCGCCGTGATCTGCGCGGTAAAATATGCCAGCCTTGATACAAGGGATTTATCCGTTCTTTCTTCCTGACCGATCAGCACATTTTTCCGCCTGCCGGCACTGCCCTCGCGGAAGCTGACGATAACAAGCGTTGAGTTCATCACCCGCAGTTTTTTTCCAAAGCGAAGCAGCTCACCGCCGGTATAGAATCCGTTCACGGAAGCGATCTCCGTCAGCGGCATGGTCTCGCGGCTGACCTGGGAGTCACCCCAGAAAAGGCGTCTTGCCGCGCATGAGTAGATCTTGATCGCCTGCGGCGAAAATGCCGCAATATCCGATATCTTGCCGTACAGCCCCGCGAGGATCGTATTTCTGTCGCCGTAGGAGATCCTGACGCGTGCCCCTTCCGGAATACCGATCACCATCCGGATGGAATAGTCCGGAAGAAAACTGGTCGGCGTTCTGATGAATTCGACCCCGTCATCCTCCATGATCAGCGGAAACACCAGCGCGTCATGGTCTGACAGGGACAGATTCAGATATTTCTCATATATGGAAAAAGCCGGCTGTCCATCGATCTCCCGGATCACTTTACCTTCGCTTCCGGAAACGCGCATGGAACGGCCCAGCCCTTTCCAGCCGAGCACATACGCGGGCTGGATATTCAGTTCTGTTCCGTAATACAGTACGGCGATCATGCCGTCAAGCGTCATCGGATGACCCTTCGCGATAATATCCGCGTCGATGGACGGGTCATCATAGTCCACGCTCGCGCCGCCGAAAATGATGATCCCTTCATCAAGTTCAGCCGTTTCTCCGTCCAGGCAAAACAGATCCCTGTATGTGCTGGACGGAATCAGTTCCACGCCGCGGAGCCCCGGCCGTGTTCCGCACAGGCGCCACAGATCGCTCATGGACGAGATCGCGGTACCTTCCTGCAGCCAGACAAGTTCCGCGTATGTATCGGGCTTTTCAAACGCCCAGCAGGTTACATGCACACCGTATGACAACCGGCCGTCGGCGATATTTCCGGACGCTTCACATCCATACCACGGCGCGTCCGGGAAAACACGCCCGATCTGCTCAGCCACCTCATATACAAGGTCCCGCGCGTTGCGGACCCATGTAATGTAAAACAAAACGCTGCCTGCCCGGCCCGCGGGATCCTTTTTCCTGATGTCTTCAAGGGCACGCGAAAAAGCGCCGGCATTTTCATATGGCATCTGATATGTCAGCACGTTCCGCACCTCCCGTCACAGGAATCGTCCGTTTCAGCCCGTTCATTAAAACAACATGTAACCATTTGAGAGGATTATACACCGGAAGTTATTATAAAATCAATCTTTTTTTATTTTTTCGGTCATTTTTATGTATTATTGCACTGATTTTTGTACTTATTTCACATTTCCCGCATTAACGTTATTTTTGTCTTCAATGTGTTCTTTCGCGGCGCATCTGCACATTTTTCTTGACGAACAGATGGTTTTCGGTATATCATTCACTATGAATTGTAACTATTTATGTAACCGTTGGTACTGTTACAGCATCCGAAAAGAGGTAACCATCATTGCCGAAAGAGTTTTTCGCGGTCACGGTCGATCTCACATCACTGGCTTTCATGCTGGTCCTCTTCTGCGCCGCTTTTGTCGCCGACAGACGTAACAGAAGCGGCAGTCGACACCTGTTCCTGACAATGACGGCAACCTGGATCCTCGCCCTGATCACCGATACGTTTGCCTGGAGCACGGACCTGTCCCCTGCGTTAACGGCCGCGGACTGGTTTTTCGGCGTGTTTTCCTGCTGCTTTGCCGAGATCGAAGCCACACTGTTCATTTTTTATCTGCTGACACTGACGCGTGAACGCGGCAGGGATGTCAAACGGACACTCGGCCATGCCGCGGTGATCATCAACGGCATCGGCATCGCGCTCACGGTGTTTTTCGCGGTCATCGGCAAGCTCTATACCGCGGAAGGCGGAAAGCTTCTGCCGGGCAATCACTATTTCATCGTCGGTCTGTCGCCGATCCTCACGGTCACCGGTCTTCTGATATTCGTCTTGTCAAAATGGAGTACGCTCGGGAAACGTATTGTGGCAACGACCGTCATCTATGTGTTGCTCCCGCTGGCCGGCTATATTCTGGAAGTCTTTGTTCTTGAATGGTTTCCCGCGTCCATGTGCATGAATTCCATGGCGCTGCTGATCGTTTACATTATGCTTCAGGCAAACGAGATCAACGCGACGCATGAAAGGGAGCGCATCCTCAGGGAGTTGTCCACGGTGCATGTGATGACCGGGCTGAACAACCGCCGTGTCTATCATGAAAGGATCATCGCCGTCAGGCCGGACGAACGGCTCTGCGTGATCTTCAGCGATGTAAACGCGCTCAAATACACCAATGACAATTTCGGCCATGAGGCCGGTGATCAGCTGCTGAAGGACTATGCCGCAATGATCTCGGATCACTTCGGCAAAGAGAATGTATACCGTATCAGCGGTGATGAATTCGTAGTCATCTTCAACGCGGAAGACACGGCCGCCGCCGATGCCGCGGTGGCTGCCTTCCGCGGCAGAATAAGCCGTAATGAGTCCGTCGCTTCCGTCGGTGCCGCCATCGGATACGGAAAAGAGATCAACCGGATCCTGGATGAAGCGGAAAAGAGGATGTACGCGGATAAGGATCTGTATTATGAGCGTACCGGAAAACCCAGGCGACGTTAACAGCAGACTGCCGGCCGGCATACGGAGGCGGCTGGCCGGAGGAGCATGAAGAAAATGAAAGAACATATTATCTCCGGCGGAATCAGCTATATTGAATCCTCTGACGATCCTCTCTCTTCGGATATCGGTATCATACGGGACGGTGCCGCGACCTGGCTGTTCGATGTCGGTGACGGCGAGCGGAGCATCGGCGGGCTGGACGGAACATATCACGCCGTCCTTTCCCATTTTCACCGCGATCATACCGGCAATCTCGGCCGGATCCGGATCGCGGATCTTTATGTGTCCGCCGAGACCTTCCGTCATACGCGCAGAGGCATGATCGTCAGCAATGATATCCGTATCGGAGAGATACACATTTTTCCGCTTCCCTCGAGCCACGCGAAAGGCTGCCTCGCGCTTGAGGTCGGTGACACATATGTGTTCACGGGAGACGGAACATATTGCTGTATGAAGGCCGGCCGCCCTGTATACAACGCGACGCTGCTGAAGGATGAGATCGAAGTGCTGAAGAAGCTGCGCGCGCCTTACCTGCTGGAAAGCCACCGCATGGGAACCGTACGCGAGAGGGCAGCCGTCATCGCGGAGCTGGAACGGATCTATGCCGGCCGTGTCGGAAATGAACCGTATATCGCGGTATAATGTTCACGCGCGATCATGATTGATTGTGTTTTCTCTCTTATGTATAATAAGTGATGTGTTATTGCTCCGCCGTCCGGTGTATCCGCGCCGGGCAGGCACAGCTGCCGCCATGTGAAGCCCCGGGCAGCCGCGCCCGGGGTAAAATCGTGATACTGAAACGCCGGGAGGTCGGTCCTATTGAATATTCTGCTCGTCAATGATGACGGATTTGACAGCGCGTATCTGCGTGAATTCTGCCGCATGGCCGCTGACCGCGGTCACAGGGTCCGTGTTTGCGCCCCGATGTTTCAGCAGAGCGCGAAGTCACATTCCTTCACCATTCTGGAGCCGGTTCTGACGCAGGAAAGAAAAATGGACGGAGCCGAGCGCGCGTGGGCGATCGCCGGCACACCGGTGGATTGTTCGCGTATCGGTTTTCTGGAGCTGTACCCTGAAGCCGAGATCGTGATCAGCGGCATCAATAACGGATTGAATGAGGCCAGCAGCGTCTATCCCTCCGGCACGGTAGCGGCAGCGCGTGAAGCCGCGCTCTACCGTTTGCCCGCCATGGCGGTCAGCGCCGGCTACTGCCTGCCGGATGAAACGCTGCGTTATTATATCGCCTGGTGCCTGAAGATCGCTGAAAGGCTGATCGTCTATGACCGGCCGGACAGAGCCCTGCTGAACGTGAATATCCCCGGCGTACCGCTGGCTGAACTGAAAGCGCCCGTTTTCTGTCCTCCGGATCCCGCCGCATATGAAAACCGTTATATCCGCAGGGAGGACCCGCGTGGAAACACCTACTTCTGGCTCGGGCCCGAAGTCCACAATGATCATCCGTCGGAGGGTACCGACATATGGTATCTGAACCGCGGGCATATCACCTGCACATTCATCGGTCCCTATGATCTTGATCAGTCCCGTTTCGCGGATCTGCTGGAAGACACCCCCGGCGCAGTCTGACAGCAGTCATATTCGGGCATATCTCACAGAAAGGAGCAACCGGCAATGGGAAACGAAAGCGGAGAATGGATCATGCACGGTGTCAGCCCGGACGATCCGCGCCGTATTCATGACCCTGCGCAGCTGCTGCAGGTCATCGACGAGGTCGGTTTTCTTCCGCTTTTTGAATGCGGCATTCCCGGCGCGTCCGTTGAGGAACGGACCGTTCCGGACTTCTGGTGGTCCGGGGATGAAAAGAACGATCCGTGGGAATGGCGACGGATCATCGCCGGCAGCGGGAAAGCAGCCTACGGTAAGTTTTTTGACAAAAAAGCCGGTTTCGTATCCCTGGCCTGGTTTCCGTATCTGATCAACGCTCGCAGGGACGGATATGATTTTGAGGGCTGGTGGGAAGACGGCAAGGCTACCAAGCGCGCGCAGAGCATCATGGAACTGTTTGATACGCGGGATGAGCTGTTTTCCTTCGATATCAAAAAACTTGCCGGCTTCGGCAAGGACGGCGAAAAGAATTTCGAAGGCACGATCACGGAGCTGATGATGAAAACCTTCCTGACCGTGAAGGATTTCCGGATGCGCCTGAACAGGCAGGGGCAGCCATACGGCTGGCACATCGCTGTCTATGCTCCCCCGGAGCATATCTGGGGCGAAGATCACGTAAACAGCGCCGACAGGGAGAAGCCGGATGATTCACGTACGCGGATCCGGGAGCATCTGCGTCTGCTGTATCCCGATGCTCCGGAAAAACAGCTGACAAAAGTTTTCGGCATATAATGCCCATAAGCAATGAAGCGCCTGCCCTCAAAAGAAGGCAGGCGCTTCATCGTTTCAACCTTGTAAATTACTTTTCAACCCACAGGCTGCCCTGAACTTCCGCGATGAAAGCGGTATCAGCTTCGGTGAACAGACCTTCGCAGTACTGGATACGGCACATATCGAAGTCTTCAAAGGTGGTGTAGCGCTGCTGCACGGAGCCGTTTTCGGATTCCGCTACACAGTTGATATACTTGTTGCCGTAGGGCGTTGTTTCGATCGTCACGACGTATCCCTCGCCGGCCAGATCCGCTTCCAGAGCGGCGCGCTCGGCTTCCAGTTCCTCATCCGTCATGTCATTCATGTTCTTGTCTTCAACGTCGCGTGCAAACACAGCAACGATCACGGGGCACACACCGTCACGGCTCACTGTGAACTGAACATAGTCATCGGTGCAATGCTCATCATATTCGATGCTGTATTCGCCTTCCATCTCAAAGGTGACCTTCGCGCCGGAGGCGGCGTCTGTCAGGATCACGATCTTCTCGGCATAAACGGCAGCAGCGGTCAGCAGCATAGCCAGCGCAAGCAGGGCACAGAATAAACGCTTCATATTATAGTTCCTCCTCATCATCTTTCCTGAAGAAATCAGTCTTCCTTAACAAGATACTTCATCAGAACAAAACCGCACTTGTTTTCTTCTTCCAGATAAACCTGTGCCCAGGTATTGGTCGTTGCCAGTACGGAGACCTCATCACCGTTGTGCAGCACGCCGAGCTTGGTGCCGTCGGTGCTGGGATTCCAGTAGAGGGTCACGGTGCCGGTCGTACGGGCGGGTTTGATGGTCGCGGCATAATCCGTGAACTTGAAGGACTTGTAGTTCGCGCTGCCGATCGAGGAGCTTGCGGGTTTCTTTCCCGGATAGGTCTTGCTCAGCAGGCTGGCCTGAACCCAGGCGTCCTGGCTTCCCCATACGATCATGGCCCAGCCGTTGACGATATGATCAACGCCGACCTTATCGCCGTAAGGGATCTTCGACACAATATTGGCTTCCTTGGAGGGATACTCGCGCACATTCAGCGGCTTGCCGTTCGGGCAGGCGGAATACCAGTCCGTAACTTTGGCAAAAGCGGGGGCAACGGCAACGCTCAGCAGCACTGCCACAAGCAAAGCAGCAACCAGGGTTTTTTTCATGGATGTAGCCTCCTATTATTAGTTCCTTTCCGATATTCACCGAACGTAACGTTCGCGAATTCGGTATGTAATGGTATTTTAATACATATAACAGTATTTTGCAATACTTCTGACATAAAAGCCGAATTTTTAGTGTTCGTGTGATCATTTGCCCGCAAGCGGTCTTTGGGGCTGATCTTTCCACATCTTTTCAATTCCGAACTTCATGTCCGTGAAACTGCCGCGCTGATGAAAAGCGTGCAACGGTTCTGCAACGGTAAAGGTGATATTCTTAACACGCGGCCGGGTAAACCCCGCGTACCGCGGAAGCAAAAGTCCGGCAGCAGGAACACGAAAGAGAGGAACAAACCATGAAAGTCATTTCAGCGGATGCCGTAAAAAAAATAATCACCGCGATCTTCGCCGTCATTCTGGCGCTGCTCGCAATCATCCCCTGTATCGCCACCGGAGCCAACGCGGAAGAAGAGCCCCGCGCCGTCATTTGTCGCCGGAGCGGTCTCATCAGTATTGAGACCGAAGGTAGTCTGCCGGCCGCGCCGGAATTCGGTGATGTTTTCGAAAACTGACGGACAAACACACCGGGGCCCGGCATAGTCCGATGTCTTCAACGGAATTTCCTCCTCCATACAGCGAAGGGATCCGCGTCACACTGCGCGGATCCCCTTTTTTATACGCTGACATGTCTCATTCTTTTTCTTATGGACGGCAGCAATCCGTACAACGCCACGGATACGATGACGATCACGGAACCGATGACAGCAGTCACTCCCATTTTTTCCCCATAGATCAGTGCTACGGGAATCGGATTGAATACCGGTTCGATCGTCAGCAGCAGCGAACTTTCCAGTGCCTCCGTTCTCCTGATGCCGATCCCGAAAAGCACATTGGCCAGCCCGTACTGAAAAATACCGAGGACGCAGACCCAGAAGATATTCGTAAGATCAAATGTCAGACCGGGATCGGAGAACAGGAACGGGACTGAGGCGATCAGGCTGAGCACACAGGATATGATCAGGCTGTCACCGGAGTCTGTATCCTTCCGGTTCATGATGATGATCTGCGCGGCGAAGGTGAACGCGGACAGGATCGCCAATATGTTGCCGAGCAGATGCGACGCGTCAAGGCTGTCGGCAAAGGACAGTACGATTCCCCCGAATACCGCGAAAGTGATCAGTATCTCCGCGCATGTCGGCTTCCTGTGGCGGAAAACGATCTCATATAAAAATACCAGGATCGGTGCGGCGTACTGCAGCACGATCGCCGTTCCGGCTGTTGTGAGCTTGATCGCTATCACATACAGGATCCCTGTCAGGGACATCATTACAGCCCCGAGAATATTACCGGAGGAAAAAACAACTTTTTTCTTTTTCAGACAAATGCACAGAATGATCAGCGAAAGCAGACTGCGTGACGCGATCAGGGACATCGGCCCCCATGAGACGCTTTTAACGCAGACTCCCGCAAGGCCCCACAGCAGAGCCGCGCCGATGATATACCATTTTCCGGTTACCGGTCTGTTTTCCCGCATAGGCATTATCTCCATTCTGCCAGCATCATGCCGGATATCCCGGCGTCCGTTCATTATACACCGCAAGCACAAAAAATCTGCAGGAAAAAATGATTTGATAAGCGAAAAATTATTTATCCTGTCAATATCCGTGGAGATCCCGTAACTTTATCCACAAAATTATTCAATAAGAAGGTATATCTCATGAAGACCCTGATCAAACTATATGAAGACCGCAGCATTGAGAACGTCATCTCTGCCGAGACCTTTCTTCCCGAACAGGTGATCTATCTGTGTTCGGCGGAAGAGATGCCGACTGCCGCCATGCGAAAGAGCCTGAAAACGCATTTTGCGGCACGCGGTCTTCAGATAAAACCGGTCTACAAACAGGCCAGCATCTATAAAACGGACAAAATACTGAAGCAGATGACAAAGCTGATCGCGCAGTACCCGGACTGCGCGGTGGATATTACCGGCGGAACGGATGCCGCGCTGTTCGCCGCGGGCATGCTGAGCAGTGAAAAAGGGACACCCGCGTTCACCTATTCAAGAAAACAGAACAGGTTCTATAATATTATGAACGCGCCGTTCGCGGATGACAGGATCTGCACCCTGAACTATACCGTTGAAGATTTCTTCAGGATCGCCGGCGGACGCATGCGTCCCGGACGCGTTGATAATAAACAGCTCGGCCGTCACCTGAAAGAATTTGACGGATTCTTTTCCGTCTATCTGCGCTGGAGGCGTGAATGGACCGATGCCGTGGTCTTCTTTCAGCGTATTTCACAGCAGCATGAAGATGAGCCCGTTTCCTTAGCCGTATCCGGCGAAAGGGTCCAGAAGGGTGAACGGGGTAAGAAAGTCACCGCCCCCGCGGAAATGCTCACGGAACTTGCGGAACTCGGTTTCCTGCTTGATCTCGATCTTTCGGAACCGAAACAGGTCTCCTTCCGTTTCGCGGATGAGCAGGTCCGCTTCTGGCTCCGTGATATCGGCAGTGTACTGGAGCTGTATATTTACAAAGCCTGTATAGATGCGGATATCTTTCATGATGTTGTCAGTTCCGCCATTGTTGACTGGGACGGGACAGACAGTTCACGCATGGTGACCAATGAGATCGACGCGGTAGCCGGCCGCGGAACACTGCCGATATTCATCAGCTGCAAGACCTGTGAGATCAAAACGGAAGCGCTGAATGAACTGGCCATTCTCCGGGACAGATTCGGCGGAAAAGGCGCCAAGGCGGTCATGGTCACAAGCGAAAACTGCGGTTCCGCCGCGCGTCACCGTGCCGCGCAGCTTCAGATCGCGGTCATCGACCGTGAAGAACTTAAGCAGGGCAAAGCAGCCGCCCGTCTGCGCGTCATTATGAAGGTGGACGATGCATTAAGCTGACAGGGCAGCCCGGTATTCTATCCTTCCGGGCATCGGCAGGCAGAAAAGCACTAAAGAATACAGAAGCGGAACAAGCGGTCCGCTGTTCCCATATTTATTCCGGAACAGAACCGCCGCCGTTTGAAAAGACGCGGCTGATTCAGCCGCGTCTTTTCAGGTCCGGTCACGTTCTCACTCCGTGACCATTCCGAGTTCAACATATAAGGTATAATACTCGTCATACAGGCCGCACACGGCATCCATGCCCGCGTTCGGGCTGAACGCCTTCTGGATCACAAGCTCCCAGGAACCGTATTTTTCAAACAGGGAGTCCGCTGTCGGGCCTTCCTCATTCCCATAGGTCTCAAGATTGCTTTTCTTTGTGGCGGCAAGCGCTTCCGGATCATTTTCATAGGCGGCCAGACGCAGACGGTTCCGCTCGGCGCTGACGGCACGGGCCATTTCTTCGATGCTCGCGCCTTCGGCACGCATTTTGTAAAGAATATCATACATGGTATACAGGCTGGCGTGATAGTCCTCACGCGTCGCTTTCGCCTGGGCTACCAGTTCCGGATCCGTCCAGTCATAAGCGGCATATTCGCCGAGCCGTTTGGATTCCGGATTCGGTGAGAATCCGTATACAGCGTCCGGATTCACGATGATATCCTCCATCGCGGAAGGATTCTCCGCCGGATCATGAATATACCGGAACGGTTCTTCCGTTGTTTCGGCCGCGGCGGATCCGAAGCAGCAAAGCATCAGCATAACAAAAGCCAGGCAAGCCGTCAGTGCGCGTCTCATTGATAATCTCCTCCGGTTTCTGAATAAGATCACGGTATTATATCACAAAATGATCAGGTGCGGTAATGATTCGCGATCACAGGACACATTTTTGCCGCCATCCTTTATTTGGTATAGGCATATTCCTGAAACAGTTTTTCCGTACCGTACGCGAGCCCCGTATCCATGGCTTTCCCATACACGGCATTCGGGAAAAGGATCCACTCCGTTCCGAATTTTTCCGCCATAACGGCGGTAAATGCCCTGCGTTCGGCGGCATCCATGCTTCCGTCATCAAACGCGTCAGTGAAATCCGTCATCTGATCGCCCAGCAGCATCACGACCTCATGCGCGCCGCAGGAAAAAGTGAGTCCGGTACCCAGACTGTTTTCATCTGCCCGCTGACCGTTGGCGTAATCCTCGCATCCGCCGATGATCGCCTGTCTTGCTTTTTCCTTGGATCCGCCCATCAGTTTGTTGTCATTCACGATCAGATGACTGTCATCGATCGGAAAGCCAAGCTTCAGCATGGATTCCAGCGTGATATCATACATACTCTTGCCGAAAAGCTGATAAACACTGGTGCCGATAATGTTCCCGTCAGTACTTACATACGTTCCTTCTTCCCCGTGTTCCTTTACGTACTGATCATAGGACCCCCGGCTGTCGCTCTGCCCGACCTTATACCCCTGATCATACCGGTTTGTGAGGTAATAGACCTCAACACCGTTCTCTTTGCAGAAATTCATACATTCCACGGCACCGGGCAGGGCGGTGCAGGTGTCGCTCATCAGAAACCGTGAAAACGCGGCGTTGTTCCAGTCCCCGTTGTTGCCGAGAATATCCGCGGTGTAGTTCACGCCGTTGACCAGCGTATCATCAACATCGCAGATGATGGCGACCCGTTTCCCGTCATGATACATCTCGTTTTCTCCGGACGGATCCGTGATCAGCTGCCAGTCCGGCTGCGCCTCATCCGCGCATTTCAGCAGCAGATCCGAAATATTGCTCTTCACCGTTTCGAATGCCTGCAGGATCAGCGCGTCGGATTCCGCTGACAGCTGATAGACCGTCGCGCCTGCCAGATACTCATAAGCCGGATCAGCGGCATGAAGAGCCGTTTCCTTTTCGGGCTGCGGCTCCGCGGGACCCGCTCCCCGCGCCGCGAACCATCCGCCGGCAAACGCCGCGGCGGCACACAAAAGAATGATCAACACTGTTCTTATTGTCTTTTTCATGGTATCCGCACTCCCATATTTCAAAAATAAAAGGGATCCGTTTCACCTGTCACACGGCTGCATCCATGCCGTTCCCGTTCTTCGGTTCAAGCAGCCGGAACGCCAGCATGGTCATATCATCAAACTGGGACGCTCCGGAAACAAACGCGTCAATATCGCCTTTCACCCCGGCGATCAGTTCCGTCATACAGCGATCTTTATACCGGTTCAGTGACGCGAGCATACGTTCCGTGCCAAACTGTTCCGTCCCGTTGTAGGCCTCCGGCACGCCGTCGGTATATACAAACAGCGTATCTCCTTCATCCAGCGTCATTCTGTATTCCCGGTATCTCACATTGGGCATACCGCCCAGCACGAACCCGTGCGGATCCTTTACGAGCTCAAAATCACCGTTTTTCCGGCAGAGCACCGGATATTCATGTCCGGCATTCGCGGTCACCAGTTCGCCCGTCCTGAGGTCCAGAATACCGAGCCATACCGTGACGAACATTCCGTCCGGGCTGCTGGCTTCCAGCTGCCGGTTGACCTGGGCGAGGACCTCCCCCGGGGAACAGGAGGATGTGATCCTGCTGTCCAGCATGGTCTTGGACATCATCATAAACAACGACGCGGCAATACCTTTATCCGCGACATCGGCAATGATCATTGCCAGATGGGAATCATCCGGATAGAAGAAATCATAAAAATCGCCGCCGACTTCTTTCGCGGGATCCATGACCGTCGCAAGATCAAAGGCACGGCAGCTGTTTTCCGGCAGGCTGTCCGCCGCGGGCAGCGCCTGCATCTGAATATTGGCGGCCATTTCCAGTTCGGTCTCGACCCGTGTCGCTTTCCGGGAGATCTCCAGCTGCCGCAGGACCATTTTTCTGCCGCACTGCGCGATCACGCAGCAGAAAGCCGAAAGTACGGCAAAGATCATCCATTTCGGCAAAAAGGAAAGCAGCATCACATCACGCACATAAACCGCCATATCCGGATTGGCAAAGTTCAGATCCGGATTGTTGAAATTGATGACCGCTCCGATCCACGAGGACAGGGCAAACAGCACGGATGCCAGCGCCGCCGTTCGTATGGTGATCCGGGAGGAATAATACCGGCAGCTGAAAACGACCGGCATAATGATCAGCAGCGGAACATTGAAGGTCAGAATGCTGTCAAGATACGCCAGGATGACCGTAATGGAAAGAAGCAGTACATACTTGACCCATTTTTTCTCCCCGCGGCATGCCTGACAAATGCCTGCCGGGATCAGCAGGCTTACGGTACCTGCCAGAAACACAGGAAGCACATATTCGCCATGGATCGACAAAACGCCGACAGCATTCAGCAGCCAGCACGCGAGCAGTGTAAACGCGCAGACGAACATGGATCTGGTGATCAGGCGATTTGCCGCGACCTCGTTTTCCCAAAAAACCTGTGTCGTCTGCTGTATATCCGTTTTATCGACCGGTTGCCCGGAATTGACCCCTTTCCGAATAAACTTCATATTCATGTCCTGTCTTTCCGCCATCCTTCAGGATCCTGTTCCTGCTGTGTCCGATTCAGCTGTAAACAATACGTTATCGTTTATTACGGCATAAAGATATTTTAGCATATCCATTTGCCGCTGTAAACAATTCCGATTCGGATCATCCGATGTCCTCTTCTTCCCCGGCATCCTTGCCCAAACGGTTTTCATACACTTCATCCGCGATCGCCATCAGTTCCCTTTCGGCACCGATCTCGCTGGGATACGGATAGGTCTTCGCGTGTTTTTCAAACCACTTCAGGGCAGTCTCGGCTGCTTCCCGGTCCCTTTGCATCAGCAGCGCGTATACATATTCGGTACGGGCAATGGACGGATAGCTGCCCATGGCCTTCATCAGATTCAGCTGTTCCTTTGTCCGCATGCTTTCGATCACTTCGGTCCGGTTTTCCGTGATCATCTCAACATACATCCGGTCGCACAGCAAAAAGCCGCGGTAAATACCGACGATGCCGTTATCCTGCGAGAGGAGGCGCCGCATCAGGTCATCCGCTTCCTCAAACCGGTGCTGATCCATCAGGCGGTTGCAGGCCATCACCCCCACTGTGGCAACGATCCCGTTCCGCATATCCTCATCCCCCGGAACAATGAACCATTCATCCGGCATATCCTTCAGCCGTATCCCTTTTGAGACCAGTTCATTCATCTTCATCTGGAGCCAGTATGCCCGCATCGCTGTTTCATTGCCGGAAACATCCATGGCATTCCTGCCGTCATTATTCACCTGCCCCATTTTTACGGGCAGCCCGTTCATCAGCGCGTAAGCCAGACCGATCACCGCGAAGACCATCAGGAGCATCCACGGGAAGGAATAAGGCCGGCAGGCGAAGGAAAAACCGAAGCAAACGGCACCGACCAGCAGATTCATGAGTGATCCGCCGAAGCTGTAAAGCAACACGGGGATCTTTCCGTCCTTCAGGTCCGGCGGCGTCATCAGGCACTGACCGCCGGTACCCGCGACGCTCATATGCCTGATCCGGATATGTTCATCCTCTTTCACCAGCATCACATTGAAAATACGGAATGAGCTGAAGCCGTAGCCTGTCATCAGACCGAACACCAGATGACCTGCCTCATGCAGAATGATCTGAACAAGCATCGCGCCGTACAGACACACCAGCATCAGAACCAGTGACGGGATCATCCCGGGCTTGTCGGCGCCGTTCTCGCCGGTATGATTCATATACGTCATGAACAGCATACCGCATGCAGCGCCGATCAGCAGAAAGATCACCATGCCGATCCACTGACCGCTGTTCTTCTTTTTCTGCTTTCCGTCTTTTTTCATATACTCAGTACCGCCTTCCGGATCATTGCACGTATGCCGCCGTTATGCAAAGCCCGGCGGCGGAACGCGCGGTTCCGGAGATATTGTAAACGTTTCGCTCTGTTTTCGCAATCGATCTTCCCCGGTATCAAAAAAGCCGGATGATCCGGTATTGCCGTCGCGCGGCACGCCCGCGCCGTAAGAATAACTATTGCCCCGGAAGGATCCGTCTGATATATTGTCAGTAAGGTCATCATCGATATCCCCGCCGGGATTCCGCGCGGTATGATCGGACTTTGCTGCCCGCGTCATGACAAAGGCGCGGGAAACCGTTCCGGGACCGCGGATACAGCATGAAAAAGGAGATTGAGATTGGATATGGAGCCGTTATTGGGTTTTGACACGCTTCCGGAGAATGTCCGTTCACAGCTGGACCGGATAACGCGTCTCTGGTGTGACCGGCTGGGCGCGGATCTGCTTGTCTTCAGCATTGTCCGGCCGTTCCGGCCGATACAATAACAAATACACTTGCCGGCAGACATTCCCGCAGCGGCGGAAAGCTTCCGGCATCACATCGGAGGTCTGTATGAATTCATTTATTCTTCACGGTGATATCTGCTGGCCCGCGGACGGCCGGATAAAAACAATGGAAAACGCGTACGCTGTCTGCGTGGACGGTGTCAGCCGCGGGGTGTTTCCGGAAATTCCGGAGCAATACACCGGTCTTCCTGTTGAGGAGGCCGCCGGTCAGCTGATCATTCCCGGGATGGTGGATCTGCATGTGCACGCTCCCCAGTACAGCTTCAACGGTCTGGGAATGGATCTGGAGCTGCTGGACTGGCTGAAAGCATACGCGTTTCCGGAGGAAGCGCGTTACCGTGATATCGGCTATGCCGAAAAAGCCTATGGTCTTTTCGTAAAGGACCTGCAGGCCTCCGCGACGACCCGCGCCTGTATTTTCGCGACGGTGCACCGCGACGCCACGGAGCTTCTGATGCGCATGCTTGACGAAACCGGGATGAGCACCTACGTCGGCAAGATCAATATGGACAGGGACGCGCCGGAGGATCTGCGCGAGGCAAGCGCCTACATTTCCGCCTTTGACACCTTTGGCTGGCTGAACGATATCAGCGGAAAGCTGAAATATACAAAACCGATCCTGACGCCCAGATTCCTGCCTTCCTGTTCCGAAACGCTGCTCAATGAGCTGCGCGAGGTCCTGCACGCGTACGATCTGCCCGTTCAGTCCCATCTGTCGGAAAATCCGGGAGAAGTGGAGCTGGTGAAAAGGCTTTATCCGCAGACCGCGTTCTACGGTGACGGATATGACGCCTATGACATGTTCGGAAGCGCCGGCAGAACCATCATGGCGCACTGCATCTATTCGGTTCCCGAAGAAGTGGAATGTCTGAAGAAAAACGGCGTGTATGTCGCCCATTGTCCGGCAAGCAATATGAATCTGTGCAGCGGGATCGCGCCTGTACGGAGGTATCTGGACCGCGGAATACGGGTCGGTCTGGGTACGGATGTCGCGGGCGGCGAAAGCCTGTCCGTTTTCCGTGCGATCGCCAACGCAATTCAGGTCAGCAAACTGTACTGGCGCCTGGCGGATCAGAGCTGCGCGCCGCTGACCTTTGATGAGGCGTTTGAAATGGCCACCGTCCGCGGCGGTGAGTTTTTCGGAAAAGTCGGCAGCCTTGAGGAAGGTTATGAGTTTGATGCCGTTGTCATCCGGGATGAGATCCTGAACAGCGCGACCCGCAGGACCCTGCACGAACGTCTGGAGCGCGCCGTTTACCGGGACGCGACCGGGCTGATCACGGCAAAATACTGTCAGGGGCGAAAAGTGCTGAGCACATGATCCCCTTTTACTGATTTTCCGGAGATACTGTCATATAAGAACAACGGCCGCCGTCTGCTCCGGCGCGTTCGCGATCCTTTTCAGCCGCATCTTTTTACAGGAAATATATACAGACCAGCGCAAACATACACAGCATCCATCCGCCGATCAGCGCGGTCAGATGCTTCTTCTCGGAATGCACCGCGATAAACTCCCGGATGATCGCGCTCGGCCAGTAATAGAATGCCACATGACTGCCGACACCCGTGCATTTCAGGCCGATCCTGCGGCTGTACCGCAGCGCTCTGTATACATGATAGTTGCTGGTAACGAGCACGATATACCTGCCGCCCTGCCGTTCATCAATAATGGCCTTTGAATATTTCAGGTTCTCCAGGGTAGTGGTCGACCGGTCTTCCCGGATGATCTTTTCCGCCGGGATCCCCTTGCCCAGCAGATACTTTTCCATTGCCTCCGCTTCGGAGACCGTTTCATCGTCCCCTTTGCCTCCTGAAGGGATCAATACCGGCGGTGTGGGGTCCCTGCGATAGATCTCAACGGCTTTATCCAGTCTGTCCGAAAGCAGTTTGGGTACACGGTCGCCATCGAGCAGGCCGGAACCGTGAATAATGACATAATCAAAATCCTTCTTCGGCGGTATAAGCTGCAGGAAAACACAGTAGAGCATGAAAACAACAAAAGACATTGAAAAATAAACGACCGACACACAGATGAACATGCTGATACGGCTGATATGCGCCAGAAGACCCGTTGCATTCCATCCTGTTTCCGCGATCTCCGGCAGGATCAGCGCGGCAAAAGCCGCCGCTTCCCCGATCCCGATCGCCAGGCCGAAAAGAAGCGAAAGCATACAGGAAAGGCTGTGTCCTTCCCGCCTGAGCATCAGCACACCGTTCCAGATCAGGAATACGGGCACGATCAGCAAAGCGGCTGCGGTCACTGTCAGAATGACGCTGAGAAAAGGTTTCCCCGCGTCTTCCAGCGCGACGGTCAGCGCGAAAAAAGTGCCGATGATCGCAAAGAACAGGAAATAGCAATTCCGGTATCTTCTTCTGTCTTTGATGAAAGATATTGAAAAAACAGCCCAGGGCAATAAAATAAGCAAACAATAGAAAATGATCTTCATTGCGGTATGTACATCCATTTCTGAAAACATATGTCCGGAAACCGTTATAGTATACACTGTATACAGTTCTTTGAAAAGTCCGGCAAAATACGGTTTCCCCGGAAAAAGGTCCGCGCGATACGCGGATCGTTCACGAAAAAAGGGAAACGGACCGGCAGCCGCGCGTGCCTGTCTTCCGTTTCCCGTATGTTCAGTTCATCGCCGGAGGCCGGACAAGCTCCGGAGCATCCGCGTCTGTCGGCAGCATTCTTACGGTTCCCTGCGCATGCTGTCGGTGGCTGCGCGGATGGACGCGGTCACATCTGCGATCATTTCCGGGGACCAGGTCTCCGCGTCATTCCGGAGGAAAGACGTCTTATCCTTCCGGTTGTCAAAAACGCCGACGGGAATGAGATATTTCCTTCCCCACGCCTCCACGGTCACCGTTCCGGCCCTCTCTGAATGCTCCATCAGCCAGTGCATATCATCGCAGCCGTAATCGCCGAGCATAACGGACATCGGAACGCCGTGATGCAGATTGGAGCCCGGATCGTTGGGGTCAGCCCGGTCATTGTTCTTGCGGCGGGATTCCTCCGGCGTGACCCAGATATAAAGGATGGACGCCTGTTCCAGGATCTCCGGGCAGAACTGCGGCAGCGAGTACTGATAACCGAAGGTTCCCGTAAGCGGCAGGGCAGCGCCGTCCGGACCGCCTCTGGCGCACTCGATCACAACGGTCTTGTCCTCAAAGTTATCGGGATAACCCGCATGTTTCTCCGCGAGCATGGCGGCGGCTTCCTTTTCCAGCAGCTCTGCCAGGCGGTTCAGGATCTCAGGGCGGAGCACGCCCAGACGGACCGGAATGCCTGCCGCCAGTCCGGCCCTGTCGATCCGGTCAAACAGGAGGCGTGCGGCGGAATCCGGCTGTATCCTGCTGCGGTTGATCAGATCATGATAATCCTCATTGAGCAGATGACAGAGCGTGCCCCAGTCACGGCCGTCAATAAAAGGATCTTCACCGGGGTAGAAGAGCCGCGGTTCACCCATCGCCTGCAGCTCATTGTCAATGCGGCGCATCATATGCACATAGGGAAAATCATCCAGCTGCAGGTTATCGCCGATATGGAACTCCTCCCGCAGCACATCCGGGTCCATATGCGCCATAAAGTTGCGGACCTCTGATTTTCCGGATGCCGGCAGCGCCATCAGCAGTACGACCGGGAAGACCGAATTTTTCGTATTATCCATATTATGCCTCTTTCCGCCGTCTCGCGGCTTATGATTCTATGCAGCGATAGTTGTTTTCATCCGGCAGTTCCGCCGGATCATGTCTTTCCAGATACTCAAGGATCAGCGTGCTGAAATCGTTCCTGTTTTCGCGGATCACGGGGCAGGTCAAATAGAATTCGAACCCGCCCGCGCCGCCGGAGCGAAAGCTGTTCATCACCAGCTCGAATGTGTCATCCGGACGGACCGGTCTTCCCTTTACGGTCATTTCCGTCACACGGTCTCCGACGGGACGTCTCAGGTCAAACACATACTGCACGCCGGAAAAGTAGTCATAGTTGAAGTGCCTCTCGCACGGGATCAGGAACTCGTCCGAGATACAAAGCCTGCCGTCCGGAGCGGCGGAAAAATAAGACGCACACCGTTCAAGCGCTTTTTTCAGGATCTCTCCCGTGACGCGGCGGACCGCGAGGGTATTCGCGTAAGGATAGTTCACCATGATATCCCGCAGCGTCACTTTCTCACCGAAGGGCCGGAGCGTATTGGGCAGACCTGTGCAGGACAGTTCAGCGCCGGTCGCTTCGATCTGCACCGCGTTCAGCAGATCCGCAAGCACGGATCCGTGAAGCGCCATATCCAGCTTTTCACCCGGGATAAACGGCCGCGTGACTTTGCCGACGCGTGTATCCAGATATTCTTCCAGCGCTTCGTACGTTTCCAGTCTTTCGCCCGCGGGGATATACGGAGTTTCCGGTTCACGCAGTTCCGAGGAGAAGCGGCCTTCTTCATCCATTGTGATCAGGGCATATTTCGCGGCATTGGAACCGACCTGCACGATATGCGTTTTTCCCCAACGTCCGGATGGGATCTCCGCGTGCTGATGCGCGGTCAGCAGCAGATCAAACGGCAGTTCCTCACAAAGACGGCAAGCGATATGCTCATCCGTTTCAGTCAGGAGTCGGCCGGTGGTCAGGTCACGTTCCGTTCCTCCGTGATACAAGCCGATCAGCACATCCGCACCCGCGGTCTGAGCCTGCCGTACGGCTTCCTTCGCGGATTCCAATGGCGGCAGGAAAGAAAAATCTTTCAGGTTCATCGGCTTTTCCCAGCGCGGGACCCAGTCGGTACACAAACCGACGATACCCACACGAAGCCCGTTTTCCATGGTTTTGATCTTCCACGGAAAAAGCGGCAGCTCCCCGCGCTCATCAACGATATTCGCGCACAGGCATTCCGCGCGGATCGCGTTCAACGTATCAGCCAGATACTGACGGCCGTAGCTGAAATCATGATTGCCGAGTGTCAGAAAGTCGTATTGTTTTTCATTCATCGCCCCGACCAGCGGGGATGCTTTTCCCTGCTTTGCGCAGTAATCCGTCAGCGGCGTTCCCTGCAGAAAATCGCCCCCGTCGATCACAAGGGTATTCCCGTCCTTCGGAAAGTTCATGGAATACAGTCCCATCCTGCGCGGACCGGGATTGCAGAAATCGTCGGCATACAGATAGCCGTGGATGTCGGAAGTATAATAGATCGTCAGCCTGTTCTTCATATACAGGTCACGGATCAGCCGCGGGTCAGACGGCCGCGGATCCGCGTGGAGAAGAACTCGATCACCAGCATCAGAACCACCAGCGCCCAGAGATAGGAACCGACCATGCCCCAGCGGCTGGAATTGATGCACTGAATGAGGGGAGCGCCGATACCGCCGGCTCCGACAATACCCAGCGTGGTGGCGTCCTTCATATTGATGTCAAAACGGTAAATGACAGTGGACACGAAATTCGGGATGATCTGCGGCAGAATACCATAGCGGATCTTCTGGAAGGCATTGCAGCCTGACGCGTCCAGGCTTTCCAGAATACGCGTATCGATGTCTTCGATCGCCGTTATGTACATTTTGCTGATCATACCGATGGAGCACACGCTTTGTGTTACCACACCGCAGAAGGCATTCGGTCCTGTCACCCGGATCCAGACCAGCGCCCATACCAGGCTGGGGATCGTACGGATCATCAGGATCACGGCATTGAAAATAAAGGCGACGGGCTTCGGTACGATCTTATTGCAGGCCAGGAAGCTGAAAGGGATCGCCAGAATACCGCCGATCACGGTGCCGAGCACCGCGATGGCAATGGTCTGCAGCAGCTGATAGCCTACGCCTTCCGTCGTGATGTTCAGGAAGGGAAACGCAAGATGCCCGGCTTCGTCAAAGTTGAAAAGCAGCTTTCCGTCCGGATGGAGCAGACCGTATCCCACGCCCTGCGCGACGGTAATGCCCTTTTTGGCCAGCCCCTTGAATTCCAGCGTGGAAGCGCTCCATCCGAGGACCACAACGGCAAGAAGCAGGATCAGCGTATAGAGCCACCACAGGCGGGGACGTGCCTCATAGGCCTCCTGTATCGTACGGAAGGAGGCGGATTGTTTCACTGTTTTCTTCATACGATCGCTTCCCTCCTCAGCTCAGTTTCCTGCGCAGATACTGCGAGGTGTTCTCAATGATGAATACGACCACAAACAGGCACAGCAGCAGCATGCCCAGGCCGTGATAATCACGCCAGCCCACGCGTTCATTGATCAGCAGGCCCAGACCGCCGGCGCCGACATAGCCCAGGATCGCCGCGGCGCGGATGTTCATTTCAAGGCTGTAGAGGCAGTAGCTGAGATATGTGGGCAGGATCTGCGGGAAGCAGGCGACGCGGAATGACTGATATTTGCTTCCGCCGGCGCTCTCCATAGCTTCATAGGCACCCATATCAATGGTTTCGATGCTCTCATACATCATTTTGGAAACGACGCCGAACGTAAACACGGTAATGGCAGCCGTACCCGCGAAGGTACCGAGACCGAAGATCAGCGCCGCCAGCTTGGCGATGATCAGGGTGGGCAGCGTTCTGATGATGTTGAGCAGGAAGCGGAGGATGCCCACGGAAATGCCGCTGTGATTGATATTCGTGCTGGCGACCACCGCAAAGGGCAGTGCGAGCGTCGCGCCCAGCACAGAACCGAGGATACTCATCTTGATCGTATCCAGCAGCGGGCTGATCACCTTTCCGAAATAGGACCAGTCCGGCTGGAAAAGCTGCGCGAGAATAACGGTAAACTGATTTCCCCTGCGAATAATGGTGCCCAGATCAAACCCCGTCAGTTCCACGGAAGCCCACAGCACCGCTGCCAGGATCGCCAGGATCAGCGGCATGCGCGAACGCGGCTTCATCACGCTGTGACCGTTCGGCAGCGTGATCGTTTTGGGTTTGAATATCCGGTCAAAGAGAGGAACCTTCGCCTGCTGGTTCTTTTTCATGCTCTCCTCCTCATTCGCCGGCCTGCGGGATCGACGCGCCGTTATAGATCGCATCGAGTATTTCCTGCGTCACGGTGTCGGTAGGCCCGTCATAGACGATCTCGCCCGCCCGGATGCCGATCACGCGGGTCGCGTATTTGAGCGCCAGATCCACATGGTGGATATTGATGAGGATCGTGATGTTCATTTCTTCATTGATGCGCTTGAAATCGCTCATTACCTGATGCGCGGTCACCGGATCCAGCGCCGCGACCGGTTCGTCAGCCAGAATGATGGTAGGATCCTGGCAGAGCGTGCGTGCCAGCGCGACGCGCTGCTGCTGTCCGCCGGAGAGCTGATCGCAGCGGGTATATGCCTTGTCAAGGATACCGACTTTATCCAGCGAGTCCAGCGCTTTCATTTTCTGTTCCCGCGAGAACAGACCGAGCAGCACCTTGAAAAAGCCCATATCCGGCACCATGGAGGTCATTACGTTCTTCACGGCGGTGGAGCGGGTGACCAGATTGAAGCTCTGGAAGATCATGCCGATCTTCCGGCGGAATTTGCGGAGAGATTTACCGGACAGATCCATCACATTGGTTCCGTCCACGGTCAGCTTTCCTTCCGTCACATCGATCATACGGTTGATCGTGCGGATCAGCGTGGATTTTCCGGCACCGCTCAGGCCGATGATCGCGACGAATTCGCCCTGCTCAATATTCAGATTGATATCATTCAGTCCCCTGACGCCGTTGGGATAGATCTTTGTCACATGATCGAAAGAAATCAAGGTGAGCTCCTCCTTGTGGTTTTTCACGTTTTTTTCATTATACCATTTTATATATTGATTCACAATCCTCAGGCATCAAAAAAGCCGGGTTCCTGCGAACCCGGCGGGGAAAACGGAATCAATTACTGCAGAGCGTACAGGGCCTTGCGGGAAGCATCGTAGTCGGCATCCGTGGCAACGGCGTAGCCGGTGTGGCTGTACACGCTGAAGATGGCCTGACCTTCTTCGGTGTTGATGATGTTGATCAGGCTCTGCTGCAGAGCGTTGATGAATTCAGGGGTATGGATGATCGGGCGGGTCTCGCTGGTGGTCACGGCAACGGTGTCATTGTAGATACCGTCGGTCACGCCGATAACATTCATCTCGTTCCAGATGGTGTCGGTGCGGCCCATGCCGGCCTTGCCGGTCTCATCGGCGCTGTCAGTCGCGATGTTCCAGGCGTTCTCATAGTCACGGCGTCCGTCAGCATAGCAGACGATGATGTCGACCTGCTCGGCGGCAGCCTGCGCGAAAGCGTCGGCATAGCCCAGCTGCACAACATTGCTCAGATCGGTGATGCGCTTGCCGTCATACTTGTCCATCAGCCACATGGTGGGATAGATGTATCCGGCGGAGGAAGAGGTGTTGCCGACAGCCCAGGTGGCGCCGTCCAGGTCTTCCCAGGTCAGAGCTTCGCCGGCGTTGACTTTCTCAGCCAGCTTCTTGCCGTATTCGGAGGGACCCGCGTAGATCAGGGCGCGGTAGAAGGTCACCTGCTCATCGGTGGGCAGAGTCTTGTTGGCATCGCCATTCCAGGTGGTGGGATCGGTGCTGTCATTGCTCAGGCCCGCGCGGGTGGCGGTCAGGATAACATCCACTTCCTGGTTCTGGCTGTAGATGGCATAGGTGCCGCCGGGCAGCCAGCCGACATCGATGGTGCCTGCGCACATGGCTTCACCGGTCGCTTCATAAGAGGTGCCGACGGTGATATCCACTTCGCCGATGTCATAGCCGAACTTGGCCATTTCAGCCTTGATCAGCTCGGGCAGGTTCTTGGTGCCGGTGATGATCACGTCGGCATCCTTGGAGGGAACGAATTCGAAAGTGAGCTTGTCCATCTGGATCGCTTCGGCAAAAGCGGAAGCGCATCCTGCCAGCATCAGAACAGCCAGTACCAGGGAAACTAACTTTTTCATGGGAAAGACCTCCTTACATATTTCCGCAGGCAAACACCGATGCCTGCACAGACTTATATAGATTATAATGGGAATATGTTACGGTTTATAAACAAGAGTCTAAATTTTTAGTGTGATTTTCATTCACCCGACCGGAAACCCTCCATTGCCCCATTTCCGGCTTCATGCTATAATAGCACTGCAATAACTGCCCGTTTTTCATATAAGCATCGTTGTTTCCCGGAACAGCTCAATTTTTGCGGCAGCCGGGCATTCTGCCGGGCATAAGGAGAAGATAAGCATGAATCAATCGGAATACTGTCTTGATCAGATGGCTAAGCTGACGGCCATTCACAGCCCGACCGGCATGACCGGCGAAGCCTCAGCCTACGTGATGAAGGAACTGACGCGTCTCGGTTTCTGCCCCCGGCAGATGCGCAAAGGCACCGTGATCTGCGATCTGGGCGGCGAAGGGCATGGGGTGCTGATGAGCGCCCATCTGGACACACTGGGTGCCGTTGTCCGTTCAGTCAAGCCCAACGGGCGCCTGCGCTACACCAAGCTGGGCGGCTGGAATGACAATGCCATTGAGAATGAAAACGTGACCGTTGTCACCCGCAGTGGAAAGCAGTTCAGCGGAACGGTCCAGACAGTGCACGCCAGCCGGCATGTCTGGGGTGATACTTCATCCGATCAGCGTGATGACAATTTTCTTGAGGTCGTGCTGGACGAGCTGACCTCATCCAAAGCCGAAACCGAAGCCCTGGGGATCTCCGCCGGGGATATGATCTGCTTTGACCCCCGGTTTACGGTAACGGAAAGCGGTTTTATCAAGAGCCGTTTTCTGGATGATAAAGCCAGCGCCGCCATCCTGCTGACGATCGCGAAAGATGTGGCCGAAGGCGATATCATACTGAACCGCAAAACGATCATATCCTTTACTGTCTATGAGGAGATCGGGCACGGCGCGTCCTCCCTGTACGGCACGGATGTCGAGGACATGCTGGCGCTGGATATGGGATGTGTCGGCGATGACCTGACCTGTAACGAAACTAACGTTTCCATCTGCGCGAAGGATGCCGCCGGTCCCTATGACTGGTCCTTCACCAATGAGCTGATCCGGAACGCGCAGGAACTGGACCTTCCCTATGTTGTGGATATCTATCCCCGTTATTCCAGCGACACAGCCACCGCCCTGAAAGCCGGTCTGGACGCGCGTTTCGCGCTCTGCGGACCCGGAGTGTTCGCAAGCCACGGCTACGAGCGCACCCACATCAAGGGCGTCATAGCGACGCTGGCCCTGGCCGAATCCATTCTGTAAAGCGATCCGCAAGCCGCCGGGCTTCTGTTTTCGGGCAGAAGCCCTTTTTCAGCGTTCACGCGCCCGGGCTGCCTGTTCCTGTTGCGTTTCCGTGGTTTCGCTTACATAATCCGTCAGCCGCCCGGATCACGGGTAACCGTTTCGCTTGACAAAGTGGTACCTGGTTTTTATAATATATCCATCAGTAAGGCATATCCGTTTCATATACCATGACTGAACAGCCCCGGAAACGAGGCATGTTTTTGATTACGAAAAACGCGTGTATCCTTACATTCAATGTCTGTATCACTGCTCCGGCGGTGTATATGAAACAACATAAGGAGGTATTCCCATGAAAAAACTTCTTTCCCTGATCCTTGCCCTGTGCATGCTTCTTTCCTGCGCGGCAGCTCTCGCCGATGTTAAAGAAACCGTAGCCGGCGCGGAAGCGCTCACCCATGATGAGCTGGTCGCCCTGGCGCAGGCCGAGACCGGCAGCTTCATCGTTTACGGCAACACCAGCCGCATTGAGACCGCTGTGACCGCCTTCGGCGAACTCTACAACATCGCCGTGGAAAGCTCCAACCTGAAGGATGCTGAGATCTACACCAAGCTGAAAGCCGAAGTCAATGCCGGCTCCGGTGCCGACATGGTCATGATCCAGGACGGCGCCCAGCTGACCTACGCCGTGGAAGACGAATGGCTGGTCAACTACGTTCCCGCTTCCGTGAAGGAATTCGTCGGCGAAGACGATATGCTGCCCCTGGTGCATCAGTACATCAACAAGCTCTTCATCTACAACAATCTGGGCGAAGCCGTTCCCGCCGTCAAGAACGTCTGGGAACTGACCGACCCCGCCATGAAGGGCAACATCATCTTCAAGAATCCCGAAAACGAACAGGTCAACATGAACTTCCTCATCATGCTCACCAATGATGACTGGTCCGCCAAGCTGGCCGAAGCCTACAAGGCCTGGGCAGGCAAGGATATCGAACTGGGCGATTACAAGAACGCCGGCTACAAGTGGATCGCCGAATTCCTCGGCAACTGCACCTTCGGCTCCTCCGACACCAACATCGCCGAGGAAGTCAGCCAGGAGACCGCCGCGGGCAAGATCGGTCTGTTCGTTCTGTCCAAGCTGCGCTCCTCTTCCGTGCTGGCCGACAACCTGACCGTTGCCCAGTATGACGCTTCCGCCAACGGCTACACCGTTGAGCCTTTCGCCGGCTTCATGTATCCCATGTACGCTATGGTGAGCGCCGCCGCGAACCGTCCCTACACCGCCATGCTGTTCATCGAATACCTGATGACCGCTGAAGGCTTCGAGCCCTGGGGCAAGTCCATCGGTGCCTACTCCTCCAACGTACAGATCCCCGCCAAGGAAGGCGATCTGGGCATCGAGACCTGGAAGGCCACCCTGGTCATGGAAGATCCGGACTTCATTCTGGACAACGGTGACGAAGTGCGTACCTTCGTCAGCAAGTACATTCAGTAATTCGCTCTGACATGTCATTCCAGCGGGCCCGCCTTCGGGCGGACCCGCCTCTTTATTATCCGGCGGATGATCCCGTCCGGCTGTAAAGAATACTGCGAAAAAGGAGAAACACCGTGCAATGACTACTTCAACTGCCGGGATCCGGCCGGAAAGAAGCCTCGCGCGCACCGGGGGCAAACTCCGCGCGTGGTTTTCCAAGCCGGCCAATGTGATCCTTCTCCTGTTCTGTATCGCGCTGATCGTGCTGACGCTGTATCCTCTGTTCTCCATGCTTTCCGAAATGTTCCTTGTCCACTCTCCGGAAAGATCCATGGTCCGGAAAATGGGGCTGAAAGTCGGCGACTTTACCACCATCCATTTTGAAAAGCTTCTCTTTACGCTGGATGACGGTATCGGAGGCGATTTCAGGACCTCCAACAGCTGGATCAACTTCTACCAGCCGCTGCTGAACACCCTGCTGGTGTCCGTGTCCGCCTCCGCCATCGCCATCCTGTTCGGCGGTATGGTGGCGTTCCTGATCACGCGGACCAATATCAGCTGCAAAAAATTCATCTCCGGCGTATTTGTATTCCCCTACATCATGCCCAGCTGGACGCTGGCCACCTTCTGGCAGACCTTCTTCAAAAACACGGAGATCGGTCTGGGGACCTCCAACGGCATCATGGCATCGGTGTTCGGAGTGTATATGCCTGAATGGTTCGTATACGGGCCTTTCCCGATCGCGCTGGTGCTGGGTCTGCATTACGCTCCCTTCGCCTATATCCTGATCGGCGGCATCCTGCGGAACATGGACGCCAACCTTGAAGAAGCCGCGACCATCCTCAAGACCGGCCGCGGCCGCATCATCCGCAAGATCACCCTGCCCATCGTCAAGCCCGCCATGCTGAGCACGCTGCTGCTGGTATTCGCAAGCTCCATGAGCGCCTACTCCGTTCCCGTCTTCCTGGGCAATCCCGTAAGATACTATACCCTGTCCACCAAGATGAAATCCATGATGGATACCTATCCCGGACAGGCGTATATCATGGTCGCGGTCATGATCATCTTCGGCGTCGGCATCCTGCTGATCAACCAGAAGGTCACCAACAGCCGGAAACAGTTCACCACCGTCACGGGCAAGAGCGGTCAGGTTTCGCTCATCGACCTCAAGGCCGGCAAGCGGATCATCGCCGCCGTACTGGTGATCATCCTGCTGATGGTCGCGGTCGTTCCGCTGGTCACCTTCGCGCTCGAATCCGTCATTATCAAGGCGGGAGACTATTCCCTGTCCAATATGACGCTGGACTTCTGGGTCGGCAAGGGTCTGACCTATCTCGATCAGGGCGATGATACCGGCATCCTGCTGTCCGCCAAGGTCTGGAAAGCGCTGGGCTACAGCCTGCTGCTGGCCGTCAGCTGCGCGCTGATCGCCGGCACCTGCGGTGTCCTGATCGGCTATGGTGTGGCGCGCCGTCGCGGCAGCCGCCTCGCCAACTGGGTCAACAACCTGTCCTTCTTCCCCTATCTGATGCCCTCCCTGGCCTTCGGCGCGATCTATCTGTCCATGAGTTCCAAACTGTCCGTACCGCTCGGTCTGGGCATTCTGATCCTGGCCGGATCCATCAAATACATGCCCTTTGCAACACGATCGGGTGTCAGTGCCATGCTGCAGCTGTCGGGTGAGATCGAAGAAGCCGCCGTCATTACCGGCGTATCCTGGTGGAAGCGGATGCTCCGCGTGATCTTCCCGATCCAGAAGAGCAGCTTCCTTTCAGGTTATCTGCTGCCGATGGTCAGCTGCATGCGCGAACTGTCGCTGTTCGTTCTGCTGGTGCCCACCAGCAACACCATTCTGACCACCATGCTTATGCAGTACAGCGAAAAAGGCTGGGCCCAGTTCGGCAACGCCATCAACCTGCTGATCATCGTGGTGGTTCTGCTGATCAACTTTGTCGTCAACAAGCTCACGGGAGCGTCAATTGATAAGGGAGTAGGTGGCTGACGTGCCGGAAATCATTCTTGAACATGTATCCAAAAGATTTGAGAAATTCGTTGCCGTGGATGATCTGAACCTGGAGATCGCCAATAATGACTTCATTACCCTGCTGGGGCCTTCCGGCTGCGGAAAGACCACCACGCTGCGGATGATCGCCGGTCTGGAAACGCCCACGGAAGGGCGTATCCTTATCGGCGGAAAAGTCGTGTTTGACGCCGCCAAAGGCATCAACCTTCCGCCCATCAAGCGCGATGTCGGTTTCCTTTTCCAGAACTACGCGCTGTGGCCCCATATGACGGTGTATCAGAACATCGCCTTCGGTCTTGAGAATCTGAAGTGGGATAAAGCCCGCATCCGCGCACGGGTGAATGAACTGCTCAAGCTCATGCGCATCGAGGAATTTGAAAAACGCTATCCGTCCGAGCTCTCCGGCGGTCAGCAGCAGCGTGTAGCCATCGCCCGCACGCTGGCTCCCGGACCGAAGGTCCTTTTCATGGATGAACCGCTGAGCAACCTGGATGCCAAGCTGCGTATGGAAATGCGCGCCGAGCTCAAGCGTCTGCACAAGGACACGGACTCCACTTTCGTGTATGTCACGCATGATCAGCTGGAAGCCATGACGCTTTCCACCCGCGTGTGCATCATGAAGAACGGTCTGCTGCAGCAGTACGCGCCGCCGCTGGTTATGTACAATGACCCGGCAAACCTCTTCGTTGCCGATTTTATGGGCAATCCTTCCATGAACTTCACGGACGGCACCTATGAAAACGGCACGGTCACCTTCGGTGGATTGTGCGCGCGCTTCACTCCGGATGAAAAAGCCGAGATCCCGCGTGATGTGGTCGTCGGCATCCGTCCGGAATACATCACCCTGAGCGATCAGGGCGCATATGCCGGGAAAGTATATTCCACCCTGCCCAGCGGCATGGAAACGACCGTAAAACTCGATGTGAACGGCACGCCCCTGACCGCCGTCGTATTCGGCGATGTGGACTGGCCCGTGGATACGGAAGTGCGCTTTGATTTCACCAAGTCCGCCCTGATCTATGATAAGGCGAGCGGAAACCGGATCACCCGGGGAAAACTGAGCTGATATATTCAACATACCCGTCCAAAGGCCGCGGAACGGCATCCCCGTTCCACGGCCTTTTTGTCTGTCGGAAACAAACGCGCGGAAACCCATCCGGCAAAACCGCGGACTTGCGTACCCGTCGATCTCTGATGTATACTGAGATCGTAAATATAAAATGTCAAAAGGAAACATAAACCAATGAAGAATATCGTAAAACACCTGTTTATCTCAGTGTTGATCACACTTTCCGTCTTTATTGTCTTATCCGCCGCGGCCGATGACGCCGAACTGCTGGCGCAGCTGCCCGGCGAATGGATCTGTCCCGTGGAAAACGATGAGGATGAAACGGAAACAAAGCAGATCATCCTCACTTTTTCAGACAGCGGAGAGGTCTCCGCGCGCCTTGCCGGTCCGGACGGGAAAGATGAATATGCCTGCGTCGGAACCTGGGCTTACGAACTCATTCCTGACCGGAATGACCGCCTGACACTGGTGTTTACATCGACCGGAGACCCGCTGTATGCAGGCACGGAATACAATGTGAACTGTGTTTATGATGTGTACGCGGAAACATGGATGGAGAGCGCGACCAGGGTCACCTGCCTGATCCTGCAGGAAGACAGCTGCAGTGCCGTTTCGCCTCTGGACGAAATGAGCGGTGAAGAATGGAACTTTGCCTTCTACCGTAAAGAAGGACCGAACATGCGGGTGGTAAAATGTCAGAAAGCCGTTTCCCTGCGGGAAAAACGATCAAAGACATCAAGGTGCCTGATCAAGGTCCCTCTGGGCGCCGCGGTGTTCGCCTTCCCGGAAGAAAAGGAAGAAAAAGGGTTTATCCGGTGTGTTTATGACGGCGAATACGGCTATATCCTGTCCGCCTATCTTGAGCCGCTGAACTGATGGTCCGCCGGAGGACGCTTGCGTACGGATGTACGCCGGGAAATGTTTTTTCTCGACTTTCGAAGCTGTTTGTGATATATTGGCACAAACGATGCGATCTGGAATAAACTGACAAATAAGGAGTACTTGTATCAATGATCAGATTCAGTGAAATGCCCTATGAACGGCCCGATATGGAAAAGCTGAGATCCGCGCTGGAAAGCGCGGTGAAGCAGCTGACGAACGCGAAGGATTACCCGGAAGCCCGCGGGATCTTCTTTGATGTTCAGGAGCGGAAAAACGAGGTGTCCACGCTGTTCTCCATCGCCCATGTGCGGAATACCATGGATATGACGGACGCGTATTATGACGGCGAGATCCGCTGGCTCCGGGAACAGATGGCCCGGATGACGCCGCTGAACATCGCCTGGGAAAAAGCGCTTACGGAGTCCCCCTTCCGCGGGGATTTTGAAACGGAATTCGGTAAACAGCTGTTCCGCCTGCTGGACGCGGAATTGCTTACGGAAGATGAAAGGATCATACCGGAGATCATCCGCGAAGGCGAACTCACGCAGCAGTACAGCAAGACCGCCGCTCAGGCCTCCGTTGACTTCAGGGGCGGACAGTGCAATTTCTACGGATTGCTGAAGCACATGGAAAGTACGGACCGTGAAGAACGCAAAGAGGCTTTCCGCGCATGGGCCGCCCTGTATGAAAAGATCAGTCCCGAACTGGATGAGCAGTATTCGGAGCTGGTCCGCATACGCAGTGAAATGGCGCGGAAAATGGGTTTCCCGGGCTATACGGAAATGGCATACATCTGCAGAAACCGCTTTGACTATACCAAAGAGGACGCGGCCGCTTTCCGTGAACAGATCCGGCAGATCGTCACGCCCGCGGTGGCGGAGGTCCGGGAGATGCAGCGGAAGCATCTGGGCGTCGACCGGCTCTGTTTCTATGACGAGGCGCTGAAGTTTGCGGACGGGAACGCGCTGCCCATCGGCACCACAGATGAGCTGATCGGCAAAGCACAGAAAATGTACCGTGAAATGAGCCCGGAGACCGGTGAATTCTTTGATTTTATGAAGGAATACCGGCTGTTTGATCTGGAAACGCGTCCGGGAAAGCATATGGGCGGCTATATGACCCGCTTCCCGGCCTATCAGGCGCCGTTCATCTTCTCCAATTTCAACGGTACCGATGCTGACGCGGACGTGCTGACCCATGAAGCAGGCCATGCCTTCCAGGGATACGTGGCAATGCGCGGCATACCGGTATCCCGTCTCAGCGGTTCCACTTCGGAGATCAACGAGATCCATTCCATGACCATGGAGCATTTTGCTTATCCGTGGATGGATCTGTTCTTCGGAAACAAAACGGAAGAATACCTGACGTCCCATCTGATCGGCGCGCTGTGTTCGATCCCGTATCTGGTCAGCGTGGATGAATTCCAGCACCGCGTTTATGATGCTCCGGACATGTCCGCGATGGAACGCCGCGCGGTATGGCGTGAGATCGAGAAAAAGTATATGCCGTGGCGCGACTATGACGGAAATGAATTTCTGGAGGAAGGCGGCTTCTGGATGCAGAAGCAGCATATCTTCCTTTACCCGTTCTACTATATCGAATACGCGCTCGCGCAGATCTGCGCTTTCCAGTACTACGGCCGTATGAAGGAAGACCGCAAAGCCGCGTGGGAGGATTACCTGCGTCTGTGCAGAGCGGGCGGAACAAAAGGCTACTTTGAGCTGCTGGAGATCGGAAACCTGATGAATCCTTTCCGGGAAGGTACCGTACAAAGATCCGTGGAGCATGTGCTTCAGGAGATCCGCGAGCGCTACGGGAAATAACGGCATTGATCCGCAAACACCGCCGGATAACATTCTCCCGCTTCCGGGATCTTCCCCGGAGTATGAGCACACCGCACGACAAACCGCCGATCCGTTTCGGACCGGCGGTTTATTATATTCCGGATAAGCTCCGTCTCTTATGTTGTTCCGGCAGTTCGCCGTCCGGACCGCCCGTGAGTAAAACAGCTTATTTGATGACCTTCAGCGCTTTGCGATCGATCGTCAGCGCAACAAAGAGCAGGAAAACGATGCCCTTGATCAGCTGCTGCGTTGCGGAATCGTATCCCAGCATGACCAGGCCGTTATTCAGAATGGCATACATCAGTGTACCGACAATGATATTCGTAAAGCGCACCTTGGCGCCGCCGGTAATGGGCAGACCGCCGAGCACCAATGAGATCAGGATCTGGGTCTCAAGCTGATTGCCCGCCGTGGAGGTGATGGAACCCACCTTGATGACATTGACAAATGCCGCGAGCCCGGTGAGCGCGCCGGCGCTGACGAATGTGAAGAACTTGACCAGATTCGTACGAACGCCGGAGAATCGGGCTGCCGTTTCACCGGAGCCGATCGCCTTTACATCATTGCCGATACGGGTAAACTGAAAGAGGAAGAACGCGATCGCCAGCACCGCGCAGGTCACGGTGATCTTGATCCAGTCCTGATCCAGCGCCTTGATGGCGGCACTGGCCGGTACGGCCGTTTCCGTGGTCAGATAGGCGCAGACACCGCGGAACAGATACATGGTACAAATGGTCACAATAAAGCTGGGCAGCTTGAACCTGACATGCACAAATCCGTTCAGCGCGCCGATGGCCGCGCCTGTCAGGATCCCTCCGGCTATTGCCAGCGGAATGCTGTAGAAGGACAGCACACTGATCACAATGGATGCGACACCGAGGGTGGAGCCTTCCGTAAAATCAATGGAACCCAGTGTCATCACAAAGAATACACCCGTCGCGACGATCGCCGGATAGTACAGCTGCGATACCAGAAGACGCAGTTTTTTGGGCGTAAACATCTTTCCTTCCGTCAGGATGCTGAACACCGCGATAATGACCGCCAGACCGATCACGGGCAGCAGCGCCTTGAAAGTATCGCCGCTGAGGAACTGCCGGAACTTAGACTGCTCCCGTTCACTGCTGTTCGCTTTTTTCACATGCACCGCCCCCTTACACCATTTTCAGGATCAGGTCTTCCTCGCTCAGCTGCGGGCTTCGGAGGAATTCACCGCTGATCTGTCCGTTTTTCATCACAAGGATCCTGTCGGACATTCCCAGCAGCTCCGGAATTTCTTCGGAGATCATGATAATGGACTTGCCCTGCTGCTTCAGGTCCTGCATGAGCGCGTAGATCGCCTGTTTTACCTTAACATCGATGCCGCGGGTCGGCGAGTCCAGCACAAGGATATCACTGTTCTTGCCGAGCCACCTTGCCAGCACGACCTTCTGCTTGTTACCGCCTGAAAGATCGGAGACCAGCTGCTTTACGGACTGCATCTTGGTCTGCATATTCTTCGCGTTCTGATCCGCGAAACGCGTCAGCTTCGGCCCGTTCAGCAGCTTATGGTTTGCGAGTTCTTCCAGTGAAGGCAATACGATATTGTTCCGGATCGATTCGTTAAGAATGATCGACTCATTGTCGCGGTCCTTGGAAGCATAAGCCACGGAATGGCTGATCGCCGCCTGTATGCTGTCGATCGCGGTTCCGTCCGCCAGTGTGACGGAGCCGGATCTGTCCCAGCTGGCGCCGAAGATCGCCTTGCCGACCTCATGCATACCGCATTCGGACAGACCGCCGAAGCCCAGTATCTCCCCACGGTGCAATTCAAAGCTGATCCCGCTGATCTCACCGGGCACACTGACATTGTCCGCCTTCAGCACAACTTCATCCGATACGGGCGTGCCGTAGTCAGTACGATAGTATGCGGAGCCGATCTCACGCCCGACCATCAGGCGCTTCAGATCGTCCTCCGTAACATCCGCGGAGCGTACGGTATCGATCAGCTCGCCGTCCCGCAAAATAGTGACGGTATCGGTATGTTCAAGCACCTCCGCGAGATCGTGGCAGATAAAGATCACCGAACGGCCGTCAGCACGTACGGCATCCATGATCTTGTACAGCTCCATGCGTCCGTTCTGCGACAGCGCGGTCGTGGTCTCATCGATCACGAGGATCTTCGGCTTCATATAGGTAGCTTTCACGATCTCGACCAGCTTCCGGTCCTCGAAATTATACCGGTCGATCATGGCTGAGGCTTTGATGCGGCCGAAACCGTACCCATCAAGCAGGCGCTGCGCTTCCTTGTTCATGGCGCGGCTGTTCTTGATGCCCATATGAATAAACGGTTCCTCATGCCCGAGGAAGATATTTTCCGCAACGGTCAGACCGCTCAGCGTGCCCATTTCCTGCACAATGATGGACACACCGGCATTGTTTGCCTGCACCTGATTGCGCGCATGCAGCGGCTGTCCGTCCAGCGTGAACTTTCCGCCGCCGATGGTATAGATGCCGCACAGCATCTGCACAAAAGTACTCTTGCCGGATCCGTTTTCTCCGATCAGACCGCGGATCTCCCCGGCATCAACAGTCAGCGAAACATTATTGACCGCATGGGTGATACCGAAACGTTTATCAATGTTTTCCGCAATCAGCAGCGTTCTCTCATTCATATTCCGCACCTCACTTTACTACGCTGCCCTTGCCGCCGCGGGCTGTAAGGGCAACGATGATCAGCAGTGCCGCGCCCGTGACCACATTCTGGATGGTGGTCGGAGCACCCAGTGCGACAAAGCCGTTGAAGATCAGCGCGATGATGAATTCACCCACCACGATAGCTGTAATAGGCTTGCCGTATTTACGGAAAGCCACGCCGAAGAACGTGCCCATCAGCGGCGTGAAGTTGCGGCTCATGGTGCTCATACCGGTCAGTGCCGTCATGGTTGTGCCATAGGATACGGTCAGGATCGCCATGATACCGACAAAGAAATGCAGCAGCATAAAGCCGATCAGCTTATATTTCTTGACGTCGATACCCATGTTTCTGGCCGTGAATTCATTGCTGCCGATGGCGTTGCAGTAGGTCCCGATCTTGGTGAAGTTAAGGATGAAATACATGAGCGCGAAAGCCAGCGCCGCCAGGATGATATTGCCCGGTGCGGAGGAGAAGAAGCGAAGGTCCTCCCCCAGCGTCTGTTTCGCGCCGCCCGCGGCAAATACCGCCACGCTCTCAAAGATCAGCATCAGTCCCACGGTGACGATCATCGAGGGGACATTCAGCCGGTTATAAAGGAAACCGATCAGCAGGCCGATCAGCGTTCCGCAGCCCAGGCAGCCGGCAACGAAACCGAAATAGCCCAGATATTTGGACAGGATCACGCCCACGATCGAGGAAAGTACGACGTTCGCGCCGACGGCAAAATCAAAAAGGCCCATAACCACAATAAAATACAGGCCGCAGCCGCCGACAGAGTAGATAATGGAAGACTGCAGGTAGGAATAGAGATTAGCGGGAGAACCGAAGTTATCAGGCGTCAGGATCTTGAACACCGCGTAAAAGAACAGCACCATGCCCGCCAGCAGAATGTACCCGTAATATTTGCTGCTTTTCAGCTTCTGCAGCTTTTCCCGGAAGTTTCCGCTTTCCGGATTCTTTTCCTGTAATGTCTGTGTCATGCTTTTATCTTCCTGTTCTTTCGGATTTTGACAGCATGAGAAAACCGGGGAGGGGGCATGTCCGCGCCTCAGGCTGCCTCTCTCCCCGGATATCGGTCTTATTTGGTGTGACGGGTCACAACGTCGTCAACGGACAGCCCGGCACAGGCAGCAGCCAGATCATCATAGCTCAGGCCGGCCAGATTCAGGATCTCATCGGCATAATAAGGCAGTTCGGTGCCGGTGAAATACTGCGCGTAGTTCGCGTAGCTCTCGGGAGAGTCAACGAACATGTAGGGGAATACCATGTCATAGAAGCCTTCTTCGGAGGTGGCATAGTTGCCCTTGATGGCATTGTAGACCATCAGGAAAGCGAAGAAAGGATCGGCATAGTGTCCGCCGGATTCAGCAGCCATGGCGCCGGTTTCAAGCTTCACGTCCAGATCGGGCAGGAAGTCGGTGGAAACAACGGCGATCTTGCCGGTCAGGCCCTTGCCTTCGATACCGGCCACGGCACCCAGCAGGGTGTCTCCGCCGCCGCCGGCAACGATCAGAGCATCGATGTCGGGATTGGCGTCAATGATCGCTTCGGCAGCCTGACGTCCGGTGTCGGTGGTGGTGCGGCCGTACTGGGGCTCCAGCATGACCATCTGATCATCCGGATGCTCGGCATTCCAGGCTTCCACGCCGGCCTTGTAGCCTTCCCAGCGTCCCAGGAACGTGGCATCGCCGGGTTCCCAGCCTTCCAGACCGATCTTGCGGCAGCCCTTGTTGCCCAGAATGGTCACCAGGGTCTTGCCGTTATCAAATTCGGATTCATGCACAGCGCCTACATAATACTTGGACGCGCAGGCCTGAGCATATTCGTCGGGGTTATCATCCGCATTGATGACACGGAAGAACTGTGCCACATAAATTTCGTTGTCATCGCAGGTCTTGATGACAGAGCCCATCTCCGCGGAAGCGGAATTGCAGATAATGATACCGTCGCAGTCAGCCATCGCCAGCGTTTCGGCGGAAGCGGTCACCTGCTCGGAGATATGAGCCTGGTCGACCCACTGGGTCTCAACGCCCAGCACGTCGGCGGCAGCATCGATCAGACGCTTGACTTCACTGCCCAGGGTATCGGTGGAACTCCAGATGGAAATACCGATCTTGATCTTGTCTTCAGCCTGAACGGAAAGGGCCAGACCGCAGACCATAGTCAGTACCAGGAACAGAGCAACGATCCTTTTCATCGAAAAATCCCCCTTATTAAATTAACGTTTGACGCTCCATACTCTGTATGAACTTCAGGCGCTCCGTCATACAGGCATTCGGTTTTGTCATTGTCTGTATTATAATAATGCAAATTTGTACTGTCAATTTGAATCTATTCCATAATGGTAAAAAAAAGCACTGTTCCGCACACACGGAAAACAACAATAAAAGAACAAACGGATTCGTTGACGTATCGCAGCGGGTTGATTACAATCAATCAAGCAGCAAAAACGCAAAGGCAGGGCATATGTTCCTTTGCCGGAAAGGTTTCGCGATGAAAAAGCGCAGTATACGGATCCTCCTGGTCCTCACAGGTCTCACAATGCTGTTCCCGTTATCCGCGATCCTCGCCGAAAGCGCGGAAACAGCCGAAGCAGCGGCGGAAGCAGTCACGACCGGCGGCGTCTTCAATACATTCTGGTCCCTGATGCCTCCGATCATCGCCATTGTGCTGGCGCTGATCACAAAGGAGGTATACTCCTCCCTGCTGATCGGTATCTTTACAGGTGCGCTGCTGTATACCGGCGGGAATATCGTCGGTTCCCTGAACCGTGTGCTCCGCAACGGTATCGTTGTTGCCGTGACGGATGCCTATAATATGGGTATTCTGATCTTCCTGATCACGCTCGGCATTCTGGTGTGCCTGATGAACCGGGCCGGCGGAAGCGCGGCTTTCGGCCGCTGGGCAAGCGAGCATATTCACAGCCGTGTCGGCACCCAGCTGATCACGATCGCGCTCGGCGTGGTGATCTTCATTGATGACTATTTCAACTGCCTGACTGTCGGCAGCGTGATGCGCCCGGTCACGGACAAATACAAGGTATCCCGCGCCAAGCTGGCTTATCTGATCGACGCGACGGCAGCACCCGTGTGCATCATCGCGCCGATCTCCTCATGGGCGGCGGCTGTTGCCGGCTTTGCCGAAGAGGGGCAGGGTCTGAACCTCTTCATTGCCGCGATCCCCTTTAATTTTTACGCGATCCTGACCATTATCATGATGGTCGGGCTCACACTGATGAAGTGTGACTTCGGTCCGATGGCGAAGTTTGAAAAGAACGCGACCGAAAACGGCGATCTTTTCTCCGGCAGCAATCCCTACGCGGAAAAAAGTGATGACGAGATAGCCGGCGGCGGCCGTGTGGCGGATCTGGTATTCCCCATCGTAACACTGATCGTATGCTGTGTAACAGGGATGGTCTATACCGGCGGATTCTTCTCCGGCGTTGGTTTTATCAAGGCTTTTTCCGACTGTGACGCCTCCGTCGGGCTGATGCTCGGTTCCTTTGTCGCGCTGATCGTCAGCGTGATCTACTTCCTGTTCCGGAAGGTGCTCAATTTCAAGCAGATCATGGAATGTGTTCCCGAAGGCTTCAAGGCCATGGTGCCCGCTATTCTGATCCTGACGCTGGCCTGGACGCTGAAAGGCATCACGACCGATCTCGGCGCCACCAACTTCGTACACGATGTGGTATCCGGCGCGACCGGTGTTCAGTCCTTCCTGCCCGCCATCGTCTTTGTTGTCGGCTGTCTGCTGAGCTTCGCCACCGGCACCTCCTGGGGCACCTTCGGCATGCTGATCCCGATCGTTCAGAGCGTGTTCTCCATGGATAACCCGCTGGCCATCGTATGCATTTCCGCCTGCATGGCCGGCGCTGTCTGCGGCGACCACTGCTCTCCCATTTCCGATACGACTATCATGTCCTCCGCCGGCGCGCAATGCGACCATGTGAACCACGTATCGACGCAGATCCCCTACGCCGCGGTATGCGCGGTCGTCAGCCTGATCTGCTACATCATCGCCGGTTTTGTTCCGAACGCCGGGGTGATGCTTCCGCTTTCCATCGGCGTCATGCTGCTGACGCTGGTCGCGATCAGGGTCGGCGTAAAAAGCAAGAACTGATCGCATCCGTTCAAAACGGCTGTCCCGTTCCCCGGGACAGCCGTTTTTCGATGTTGAATAATGTGCATCGGGAATTTCCGTTATACGCTCTCAGCGAGACTTTCTCCCGGAGGAGATCAGTTCCTCGCGGAAAGCCTCCGGATTTTTCAGGTCATAATCCTGGTGGTATTCTTCCGCACGCCAGAAGCCGCGGAAGGGCTCCAGCGCCACCGCGGCCGGATGACCGCATCGTTCCGCAAGCACCGCCAGCTTCGCGCGGGCGATCCTCTCCTGATCCGCGTCCGTATAATAGATCGCGGCGGTATAGGACGCGCCGCGGTCGATAAACTGTCCGCCCGCATCAAACGGATCTATGTTTTCCAGAAACAGATCCACAAGCCGCTCGTAGGAAACAGCATCCGGATCGAAGTCAACGCGGACGGTTTCACGGTGACCGGTCCGCTGCGCTTTGACGTCCTCATAGGCGGGCGCCTGCTCCGAACCGCCGGAATAGCCGGAAACAACACCTGTTACACCCGGTTCCGCGCGGAATGGCGGCGTGATGCACCAGAAACAGCCGCCGGCAAAATATGCTTCCATAGATCTTCCTCCTCCGGATCCCGCTGTTTTATACCGAAGGGCAGCACAGATGCCGCAGCGTCTCCGGACATGCCGCCCGGATCATTGTATGCCCGAAGCACGGACATGTCAACGTGCACCGTGCCGGACCGTGTCACCCGCGCAGATCAAATGTGTATCCGGCCAGCAGGCTGATCAGCACGGCAATGCTTGTCAGCTTCAGTGAGACAGCTGCAAATACAAGGCAAAGCACCAGGGGGAATTCCTTTTTCACTGTGCCGTTCTTGCGCACCAGCAGACGGATCCGGCAAAGCTTCCCCAGCAGGTCAACGATCTTTCCGAAAACAGCCTTTACGCAGGCGCCTGTATCCTCACCGTTATTCCGGGCTCCGGTACTCTTTTCATAATTGGTTTCCATCGAGCTTTTACTTCCTTTCCGCGGGCCTTCCCGCCCGACACGCATATCCTATCAGTTTCCGGATGAGATTTCTTGAAAGAAAAGGAAGAAGAAGTTTAGAAACAGATGAGAATCTCATGAGAAAAACGGACGAACCGCCCCATAGCAAAGCAATACACGTGAAAAAAGCTTTCACGTGTTGTTTATGCGCATAAAAACGATGCGGAAATAATGATCTGTTTTATTTCCGATCAAAGTACTTCTTCATATTGACTTTTCCGGAACTCACTCGGTGTCTGTTCCGTCATTTTCTTAAAGACCTTGCAAAAATATCCAACATCGCTGAAACCGCTCAATTCAGAAATCTCATTTACGGATATTTCCTGAAGGATCAGCAGCTTCCTGGCAAATCTGATCTTCTGTGAAATAATATATGCATTCGGTGTAACCAGATATTCAGCCTTGAAAAGTTCATCAAACCTTCTTCTTGACAGTTCACAGCCGGAATAGACTTCCCGAAGACATTCCGGTTCGTTGAAGTGATGATCGATATATTCCCTTGCCTGCTGGATACGGTTATCCCTCGGAGCATATTTTTTAAGACGTATATGATCAAAAATGGAACATATTTTATAGAAATCACTGACCGCTTCATGCTCTGATTCGCCGGATATGCTTTTATACTTGATCATTTTCATAAACAGATGAATGATCTGATCCTCATTATGGATCTTTATCGCGAAGCTGTCCGTAGTGATCGGCTCATACGTTGTAAAATGGACAACATAGCAAGCGCCTTTTTCCTCGGCATATACGCTGTAGTTATCGCGCTGATTGAAAAAGAAAATGCAATTATCATCAACAACAAATGACTGATAGCCAAAGTTATGGTGTTCCTTGCCGGATATTGAAATGCCTATAACATGGTGCGTATTGTTTTTAGCCGTCCATGATTTTGTATCCGTCTGATAACGGATCGCCAGTTCAATGTCACGTATCTTTAAATTCTGGAAATCCATCTTTCTTCTCCGATCCGGTCTGTTTTTGTTCACGGAACCGCTCCGGCTGCCGGAAAAGATACCGGCATGCTGTGCGGCAGAATACCGCCGATCAATTTCACTTTACCATATATTACAACAGAAAAGCAACAACAAACCGATATGCGTGCATCATCCGGTGTCATCGTGCATATCAGTGATCAGCAAAGCCCTTTATTTATATATTATTTTGGTACAACGTCCCTGAAAACGAATGTATTTTTTAAATCTTCGTCTCCCGGAAAGATTAATGATTTCCATATTTTACAATAATTCTATATATTCCATTGTGCTTAAGAAAATGGAATACATAATAATATCATAAAGAAAGATGAACACACCAAACGATCATGCATATGTGCTGAACCAGTGTGCTTTAAACGGGGGGATTGGATCCATGAATCATCTGGATATGCGTAATGAGCTGCGTGAATACTACTGGACGGATACCGGTGAACGTGCGGAAAACTTCTGCCAAATGATATGTGCTCAGCTGGATCGGCAGTATAGCGATGATATGAACGCCTATGAAATGAAAATGATGCAGTATCAGGCGATCTCCGAAGCGTTTCAGCCTGTCATTTTCAGAACTGTACCTTTCTATTATGAAACCGGAACCATGTTTTCCCAGACAGACGGAAGCCGTGACTTCCATGGGCACCGGCATGCCGGTGGCTGGACTTACTGGAAGAACGCGCATAAATTCATTGATCAGGATCCCGAATTATGGGAACTGCAAAAAGCCCAGCAGCAGGAGCTGTTTTATACAGTCGGTGCAGCATACGAAGACGGCGGATATAATGACCAGATGCAGCACTTCAATTTTAACTATCGTCCGATTTTAGCGCACGGATTGAAAACAGTTTATGAAAAAGCCGCGGCAGGTCTGAAAAAAACTGAAACGCGTGAAGAAGAGCTGTTCCTGCAATCCGTTTGTACCGCCATGCTCGCCATGAAGAAAATGAGCGAAAAGTTCGCAGCCAAAGCAGCGGAGTTAATGGAAACAGAAACAGATGAAGCCGTCAGGGATAATTACAGCCGGATCGCCGAAGCAGCCTCCAGGACCCCATGGTCGGCTCCACAGAATCTTTATGAAGCGCTGAACACTCTCGCTTTCATGCGAAAAGCATTCGGCACGCTGGACGGAGTCGGTCCCAATACATTCGGCCGTATTGACCTGGATCTGTATCCTTTCTATGAAAGGGACATAGCTGAAAACAGAATAACAAAAGAAGAAGCCTACGATCTCATATGTAAATTCCTTCTGGTCTGGGATCAGCACTATGATCATGACATGAAAATGGTAGGCTATGCGGATCATGAGCTGGAAAATACGTATGTGCTGGGCGGCTGCGATGCCGAAGGGCGGCCTGTGTGCAATGATCTGACACTTATGTTTCTGAGAGCTTCCCGCGAAGAAGTGATCATTATTCCCAAGATCACCTGCCGCTACAGCAAAAACTCACCTAAAGAATATCTGGATGAAGCCAACCGGGCTGTTGTGAATGGTACGAGCACCCTGCTCTTCCAGAATGATGACGCTTCCATTCCGGCAATGCTGCGTCAGGGAAGAACGATTGAGGAAGCCCGCGATTACATTATTACCGGCTGCTGGGCCATCATGGGCAACGGAATGGAGAAAATCGATGACGGCTGCTATGTCAATATTCTCAAAGTAATGGAATATATGCTGCATAACCGTACCGATAAAATGGAAAAAGTCGGTATGCAGTTCGAACTTATTGATCAAGCCGAAAGCTTTGAGGATATCTATCGCATTTACTGCGCGAATATTCTGAAGTTTTTTGAAGAACGCGCCCGTGTCGTCCGCGCGGGCGGAAACATCTGGAATACAGTCGATCCCCAGCCGATATTCTCTTCAACACTGAAATACTGTATTGAGAATAAAAAAGACTACACGGCAGGCGGCGCCAAATATCGCGACAGCCGTTATGAGCTGGTCGGTTTCCCCAATGTCCTTGATTCCCTGCTGGCGATCAGGGAACTGTGCTATGTCAAAAAGCAATACACACTGACCGAACTGCTGCAGGCGATCCGCTGCAACTGGGAAGGCCTTGAAAACATGAGGCTCGATGCTTTGAGATGCCACGGATGGGGTGACGGTTCGAAAGAAACCTCTGAACTTGCCAGACGTTTCATGCACGATCTGTTCACGATGGCTGATCAACAAGTCGGAACCTACGGCGGAAAAGTGTTCATCGGTCATTTTACCTATACGGAAATCGTGTGGTGGGGAAAACAAACACTTGCCACTCCGGACGGAAGGCGAAATGGCGAATACATCTCTCAGGGACTTACGCCTTCCAGGCTCAAGAAGATCCCGGCGGTAACAAGTGTAATAAACAACTTCAGTGAGCTGGATTCCAGCGAGATCAGAGGGAATTCGGTCGTAAACATCATCCTTCCCAATCATATTTCTCTCGAACATTGCGAAGCTTTTCTGCGTGCTGTGGCAGACTCATCCGTTCAGTCACTGCAGCTGAACTGCACATCATTGGAGCAGCTTCGTGATGCTCAGTCGCATCCGGAAAAATACCCGGAACTTATTGTTCGGGTTTGCGGTTTCTCCGCAAAGTTTACCAGCTTGTCACGTGAGTATCAGGAAGAAGTGATCTCCCGTAATTTCTACGAATGACAAAAGAGAGGATGCCTGATGCAGACAGGAATTGTTTTTGATATACAGCATAATTCATTTGTTGACGGGCCCGGAATCAGAACCAGTGTATTCATGAAAGGCTGTAATCTTCACTGCAGCTGGTGCCATAATCCCGAAAGTCAGAGATTTGCTCCGGAGCTTATGGTTTTTCAAAACAAATGCACGCATTGCGGCAAATGTGAAAAGATCTGTCCCCACCATCAATCGGAATGTGACCTGTGCGGCAGCTGTGCGGATTATTGTCCGAATGATGCAAGAAAGATCTGCGGAGCAGAATATACATCTGAAGCCATAATGGAGGAAATAAGGAAGGACCGGATATTCTACAGTGCTTCGGGCGGCGGAGTCACCTTTTCCGGCGGTGAATGCATGCTTCAGCTTGACTTTCTGCGGGAACTTCTGATGCTGTGCAGGCATGAGCATATCCATACGGCGATCGATACCGCCGGAAACGTTCCGTATGCGGATCTGGAATCTGTTTTGCCATGGACCGATCTGATTCTGTATGACATCAAGGTCATGGATCCAAACACCCACAAGCAGCATACCGGAAGCAGCAACCGAGAGATCCTGCGGAATCTGGAAAAGCTGCTGAAGGCGGATGTAAGCATCTGGATCCGTATGCCGGTCATTCCCGGTGTCAATGACAGTGACGATGAAATAAAACAGCTGGCTGAATTCCTTACAAGAAACGGAATACCTGACAAAATCGAATTACTGCCGTATCACCGGATGGGCGAACATAAATATCAGGCAACCGGCAGAAAAATACCTGTCTTTGAGATTCCGGCTGACGAAAAAATGGCGCACCTGAATCAGCTGCTGCAGTCTCTGTTGGGCAACAGAAAGGAAGTGTCGGGAATATGAGTGGAAAAGTAAAGAAAAGAAAATCACGAAACGGTTCGTCCTTTGATAATCTTGAGATCTTTTTCCTTCACCTGCCAACTACGATCTGGTATGTGATCTTCTGTTATCTGCCGATGTTCGGTATTGTCATTGCGTTTAAAAATTACCGCGTCGCGCCTGGGAAAAGCTTTCTTTACAGTCTTTTCGTCAAGAGCAAGTGGTGTGGTTTTGACAATTTCAAATTTCTCGTCAATAATTCGATCTTCAAAACAATGATATCCAATACCGTAGTATATAACATCATCTTTATCATACTCGGTATCGTGATCCCCGTTACACTGGCCATTATGTTCTCTCAACTCTACAGCAAACGGTTTGCAAAGGTCTGTCAGACTGCAATGTTCTTCCCGCATTTTATCAGCTGGGTCGTTGTAGGGTATTTCGTTTACGCATTTCTGGCTACCGATTACGGCATTGTCAATAATATTGCCAAGGCATTCGGTTCTGAACAATGGCGGCATCAGTGGTATCAGGATGTCGGTTTCTGGCGGGTTTTCATTGTGTTCCTGAATGTATGGAAAACAATGGGTTATAACATGGTTGTCTATATCGCGGCGATCAACGGCATAGACAGCGAGCTTTATGAAGCGGCGCTGATCGATGGCGCAAGCAAGTGGGAACAGACCAGATATATTACCATACCTCTGCTCCGGCCTATTATTTCGATCATGTTCATTCTCGCGGTAGGCAATATTTTCAGAAGCGACTTCGGATTGTTCTATCAGGCCACACGGAATTCGCCTCAGCTGACCGGGGTCACCCAAACGATCGATGTATATATCTATAAAGCCCTGCTTGAAAATCCAAACATTAATTTTTCCTCCGCGGCAGCTCTTTTCCAATCGGTTTTCGGATGCATTACGATCGTACTTGCCAACCTTATCGTAAAGCGTATCGATCCGGAAGCCAGCTTATTCTGAGTGGGAGGAGGGAAATACCTTATGAAAAAACTGACAGCAAAAAGTCCGACGCTGGCATATACCCGTGTCAAACCGGCTACAAACGCGCTGTTCATTGCGATCTTTGTGATCCTGTCCCTGTTATGCTTCCTGCCCGCACTGCTTGTGCTGATCGTTTCCTTTTCCAGTGAATCCAGCATCGCGACCGTCGGATACTCCTTTTTCCCGCAGGAGTGGAGTCTGGATGCCTATAAGTACATGTTCACACAAGGCGGTTATATCGGGCGCGCATTCCTGAACTCGATATTTATCACCTGCGTCGGCACATTTCTGGGATTGGCGCTGTGCTCAACCATGGGGTTCGCTCTTTCACGCTCCAATTATAAGTTCAAAGGCTTTTTCACCTGGTTCATTTTCATTCCGATGCTCTTCAACGGCGGTCTGGTTTCCAGCTATATGATCAATGCGCAGGTTCTCCATATGAAGGACACATACTGGGCACTGATTTTTCCGGAGCTTTGTTCCAGCTTTTATATCATTATCATGAGGACATTCTTCAAAACGACCGTCCCGGATGCAGTCATTGAATCAGCGCAGATCGACGGTGCCAGCCAGATCAGGATCTTTGTTCAAATCGTCCTGCCAATATCCCTTCCGGTTCTGGCAACGATAGGTCTGTTCTACACCTTTGCTTTCTGGAATGATTGGCAGCTTGCCAAATATTATCTGTCATCCAATGTTCAGGAACTGTTTCCGCTGCAGTATGTGCTGATATCTCTGGAAAACAACATCGAATTCCTGAGCCGCAACAAGCAGTTCATGCACGGCGTCGTAAACACCATTCCCGCGGAAACCGTCCGTATGGCTATGGTTATGGTCGCGGTCGTTCCGATCGCCTGCTCCTATCCGTTCTTCCAGAAATACTTCGTTTCCGGTCTGACGGTGGGTGCAGTCAAAGGTTAACGTTGATTTACAGCGGTTAATCCGCTTGTAAAAATAAAAGGAGGGAATCCAAATGAAAAAGGTCCTGTCTCTGGTTATCGCAATGGTACTCCTTCTGTCCCTGTGCAGTTTCGCTGGCGCGGATGACGAAATAGTGAAACTGACATGGGCAACCGGACATGAAGGATATGTTCCGGCCGACAATGCGATGGTTCTTGAGAAACTGAATGAGATCTCACGTGAAGCCATCGGCGTGGAAGTTGATATCAAATATTTCACGGAAGATGAAATGCAACTGTCCATCAATTCCGGTGAAGTATACGATATGTATTTCACAGCTTCCTGGTACAACAATTTCAACAGCAATGTCTCCAAGGGTCTGTTTGCCAATATCGCGCCCTACATTCAGGAGTGGACCCCCGAACTCTACGCTACGATGCCCGAAACCGTATGGAGTCTGGCCAAATCTTCTGACGGCGGACTGTACGCGATTCCCGTAAAGAAGGACTATGCACCGGAAAGCATCATTCACTATCCCGCCAGAGTCGCCGAAGAACTCGGCTTTGAGATTCCGGACGTCATTGACAGCTGGGATGAACTGACCGATTTCCTGGTTGCCTGGAAGGCAACAATGGGCGATAATCAGTATCCCGTTATGCTGAGCAACGTCACCTACGGTATCGACTACTCCTTTGACTTTATCGACCGTGACGCCCTGATCGGCGTTATGCCTGGTGCTGAAGACGCTACAAAAGTCGTATGCTCTCTGGAGGATCCCAAGGCTTTCGAAAGATATATGACGCTGTATAAGTGGAACAGCATGGGGCTGGTCAATCCTGATGCCGCAACACTCGGGTTCACCGCTATCGCGACGGATGCCGACCATCAGCATCTCGGATTCGACCTGGCATGGGATCACTATGACTGGAGTCCCACCACCGGCTACTACACCAAGATGACCCGTTATGAAGGTCCGTTCCTGAATACCGATGGTGTCACCGGCGCCATGAACGCTTTCTCCGTCACACTGGAAGAGGATCTGCCCCGTCTGAAGAAAGCTCTTGAATATCAGCAGTTTGTCAATACCAACAAAGAATATCGTGATACGCTGCGCTACGGCATCGAGGGTTATCACTGGAACTATGTTACCGAAGGACCTTGCGCCGGTGCCGTGCTGAAGACCGGTGTCGGCGACTACGCTCCCTGGGCTTTCGCACAGGGCAACTATGAACTTTCCTCTATCGAAGTGACCCAGGCCCAGGTGGATGGTACCGATCCGGCTCCCTATCTGGATCAGTGGGAAGTTTACTTCAAGGCCTGTGAAACCGCCCCTGTGTCCGCGATCGCCGGATTTTCCTGGGACAGCTCCAATGTTTCCGCTCAGATCGCCCAGATCAATGCCATTAAGGACGAGTATCTGGTGCAGCTGAACACCGGTACCGGCGAGAATCCTGAAACGCTGATCCCCAGGTTCATGCAAGCTTTGAATGATGCCGGTCTTCAGGATGTTATCAATGACGCGCAGGCTCAGCTTGATGCTTATCTTGGCAAGTGATCTGCGGCATGATCTGTGATCCTGAAAGTCAGAACAGATCAGGCCCCTGACTTCGGCGGTCCCGGGAACGGCATTATGCCGGCCCGGGACTCTTTATTATCGTCTTTTCAGAGCGTTTGATCCATTATTCAGGAAAACAGCATGAGAAAAACGCCATTACACCATTCAGAAACAATTTGTGACAAACAAATGCAGTGGTACATCCTGCTGACCGGTGATATAATCATACTGCCGTAATGGATGATGCAAGCAAACGTTGAATCTCGCATTCGCGAACGACAAGCACACGGCAAAGGAGAAAAACTGACATGGAAAAGATCATTTTCGGCACAGGCGGATGGCGCGCGATCATCGGCGACACATTCATCCGCGGCAACATCAGCAAAGTGGCGAAAGCACTGGCGCTCCGGATGAAGGATGAGCATGCCGAAGAAAAGGGCATCTGTATCGGCTACGACCGCCGGTTTCTGAGCCGTGAAGCGGCCATCTGGTTTTCCGAGGTCATGGCCGGGGAAAATATTCCGGTGCTGTTCATCAATCTGGCGGCGCCGACCCCGCAGATCATGTATACCGTAAAGGATCTGAAGCTGCCCTACGGCGCGGCGGTCACCGCCAGCCATAACCCGGCCATATACAACGGCATCAAGCTGTTCACATTCGGCGGCCGCGACGCGGATCAGACGTATACGGATCAGCTGCAGGAATCTGCGAACCGGCTGACGGAGGATGATATCAGCATCGTCCCGTTTGAAAAGGGGCTGGAGTCCGGGATCATCAGGTTCATTGACCCGCGGGACAGATACCTTGATTCCATCATGGACAAGATCAATCTTGCCGCGATCCGCGCGAGAAGGCCGAGGATCGTGCTGGACCCGATGTACGGTGTGAGCCTGACAGGCCTGCAGACCATTCTGTACACCGCGCGCTGCGATATCAACATCATCAATGACCGGCATGACGCGTTCTTCGGCGGGCACCTTCCCGCTCCGAACGAGGAAACACTGGTCGATCTGCAGAAGGAAGTGCGTGAACGGCACGCGGATATCGGCATGGCGACGGACGGCGATGCCGACCGGCTCGGCATCATTGACGAAAAGGGCCGCTATGTCAGCGCGAATGAGGTCCTTGTGCTGCTGTATCACTATCTGCTGAAGTACAAAGGCTGGCATGGCGCCGCGGTCCGCAACATCGCGACGACGCACCTGCTGGACCGGGTAGCGGAAAAGTTCGGCGAGCATTGCTATGAGGTGCCCGTCGGATTCAAACACATTTCCGCGGCGATGGACGAACATGACGCGCTCATCGGCGGTGAATCCTCCGGCGGTCTGACCGTACGCGGACATATCAGCGGCAAGGACGGTCTGTATGCCGCAAGCCTGCTGGTGGAAATGGTGTGCGTGACCGGAAAGCCGATCTCCGAACTGGTAAAGGAGATCTATGAAGAGTACGGCGAAGCGCACATGGCCGAGTATGACTGGGCCCTGACGGTCGAATCCCGCGACAGGATCAATGAGACCGTGATGATCAGGAAAGAGCTGCCGCAATTCAGCCATACAACGGACCATGTCAGCTATATGGACGGCTGCAAGGTCTACTTCAATGACGGATGGATCATCATCCGCTTCTCCGGCACGGAGCCGCGGATCCGGATCTTCGCGGAAGCGGATACCGCGGAAAACGCGAAGGATATCGTACGTCAGGCTGCCGGATGGCTCGGACTTCCGTTTGAAAATTAAACGATCATCCGAATGACCGGATGACGTTAAAAGCCCGAAGATCGTTGTTATCAGCGTTCTCCGGGCTTTTTACATCCCTGTTTCCGATAAGAAAGGAGCCGTCCCGCGAAGGACGGCTCCGGATCAGTTGACTTAAGTATTACTTGCCGGCCAGGTAAGCATCGAGCTGCGCGTTGGCGGCATCCAGGTACGTCTGCATACCGGCGGCATCCAGAGCGGCCAGGAAATCGGGCAGCACGGTCTCGGGATCCACAGCACCGGCATCCAGCGCCAGAGCATACTGAGCGGCAACATTGCCCAGAGCGGCCATTTCGTTGCTCACATCGGTGTTGTCAAACACGTAGCCCAGGCTGGGGATCGCCTTGGCGCTTCCGTAGTAGTCAATGAAGCTCTGACGGAAGCCGGCGCCTTCGGCAGCGGTATCGGGCAGGATGGTGACATTGCCCACGCCGTTGG